>NZ_CP087715.1:4021750-4346001 GCF_020991125.1 Microbulbifer celer | reverse complement strand
CCAGTCTCCCTGACTCATCTTATTCTGCGCTCGTCGCGCGCACCCGGGTCTCGTAGGCATCCCACACCAGGCGCGGATCAAACGTCCGCACCGCGAACATGGTCACTACCACCACGGTGGCAAAGGCGGTACTGCCGACTCCTGCATTGACTTCGGCTATTGCGCCCATATCCACCAGCGCCACCAGAATGGAAATCATAAACAGATCCAGCAGCGACCAGCGACCGATCCCACTCACCACCCGATAGACCCGCATGGCCTGACGCGGCGATACATTCAAGCGCCACTGCACGATCAGGCACAACATGATCAGCCCCACCAATTTCATCACTGGCACCGCAATGCTGGCTACAAATACAATCAGAGCAATGCCCCACATCCCGCTGTGGTACAACTCCAGCGCACCGCCGATTATGGTGCTGGGCTCCCCGGATCCCAGGTAGATTACCGTCATCACCGGCAGCACATTGGCCGGGATCAACAGCAGTGCCCCGGTGATCGTCAGTGCCCAAGTCAACATCAGGCTCCGCTCAATCCGGTCGTGCACTCTGGCGCCGCAGCGGGGGCAGCGGCAACCAGCCGCGCCAACCGGAGACTTTAACAGCTGCTGGCAGCACAGGCAGGTCCAGAATCCTTCAGACCGGGCGCGGGCAGGGCGTGAATTCAAGACGCGTCCTCCAGGTCCGGGGTGCCCGGATTTCCGGCACCGGCATTTTCGCGGCGACGTGCCATGCGCGCCCACACCGCCTCCGGATCAAACGCGACCGTTACCGCACTGGCCACCACCATCATCGCCACAAAACAGTACAGCCCCGGCTCGACGCTCATTTTGCCGAGATCCGACATTTTCACCAATGCCACCAGGATACCGAGCATATATACATCCAGCATGCCCCACTCCTGCAGGTGCTCGTACCAGCGCAAAGCCGCGGCAACCAGCCGCTGCAGCCGCTGGTAAGCACTTCCCCAGCACACAAATATGAGCAACAGGAATTTGCCCAATGGGGCAACCACACTGCAGAAAAGCACCAGGCTGGCAAGCCAGATATAGCCTGCGGCAAACAGCGACTGCACCCCGTTCATCAGGGTGTTCTCGGCCCCGAATGAAAACAGCGAGAACTCCAGCAGCGGCAAGGTGGCCGTGGGGATAAACAACAGTACGCCGCTCACACTCAGCGCTGCGGTATGGGCAATGCTGCGGGCCATATTGCGATGCAGGGTGGCACCGCAGCGCGGACATATCAGCTTCTGTCCCAACGGCGCCAGTGCGCGGGTCAGTAGCAGGTCACACTGGTGACAGGCGCGCATCCACTGATTGTGCGAGCTCTGCCCCGGGGTTTGCGGCACCTGCATGTGTTCGAATCCTCTCAATCAACAACCCGCCCGATAAGGCTACTTCGTACTAACCGATGTGCCAGTGCATCCAGATAGACCCGTCGGCGCGTCTCGGGTTCAGGAGCCTGAACCGCTCGCGGCACACAATCGCTACTAAACGCACATTCGCGTCAGTTTAACGAAGATATACCATAATGCCGCGACCGTCGCCTCGACGCTCCCGCCCACGGCGGGTACACTCTCGCGACCGCAGGCCCTCAAAGGGTTTCCATCGGACATCGCAGCCGGTGAGACCTCGATAACGAAAACCGGGCCAAGCCAGCACGCCACCAGAGCAGCAAAACAGACTGGCACCGTGATTTAAACAACAATGGTTTACACGAAAGGTTTACAGGAAAACGTGGCACCTAACCGCCAACTCCGGATGCTCCGGAGACCAAGGCGGATGCCGAACACTTGAAGACCGTAGCCGTCACAGGAATTTGACCGTAATGACAAGAAGTGCAAACCGGCGCAGCCTGCGCCCGCTCAAAACTCTGCTCGCCGCCGCTGTACTGGGCCTTGGCGCCATACAGGCCCAGGCGGACACTCTGTGGGAAGTCTACCTGCAGGCTCTGGATAACGACCCGCAACTGGCCGCCGACCGCGCCGCCTACCGCGCGGGGCTGGAAGCCGAGAACCTGGGCCGCGCTGCCCTGCTGCCGCAGATCAACGCCAGTGCCGACTACACCCGAACCCGCACCGAATCGGACTCGGTTGTCCAGACCTGCCCCGATGGCACCCAGTTGTGTGCGCAAAGCGAACTGATCAACGGTAACGCCAGCAGCGACAGCGATATCGACAGCCACGGTTACGGTGCACGGCTGGACCAGGCGCTGTTCGATATGACGGCCTGGTTCGGATACAAACAGGGCAAGAAGGTCAGCGAACAGGCTGCGGCCGAGTTCAGCGCCGATCAGCAGGACATGATGATCCGCGTTGCCAGCGCTTACTTTGACGTACTGCGTGCCAATGATGTGCTCGCCGCCGCCCGCGCGGAAGAAGAGGCCCTGGCCAAACAGTTGGAACAGACCCAGCAGCGCTTCGAAGTCGGTCTCACTGCAATTACCGATGTTTACGATTCCCGCTCCGCGTATGACAGCGCCCGCGCCCGCCGCCTCACCGCACAGGACGACCTGCTGAGCAACTTTGATGCACTGTCCGTCCTCACCGGCAAGCACTACGATGTGGTGGCGCCGCTGGAGAAGGGCTTTACCGTAGTGCCGCCAGTGCCTGCCGACCGCGCCGCCTGGGTTGAGTTTGCCCTGGCCAATAACTACGCCCTCAAGGCCGCGCGCTTGGGCGCGGACGCGTCCCGCTACAGCGCCCGCGCCGCGGCGGCAGAACACCTGCCTACGGTTTATGGCTCTCTGGCCTACGAGAAGGGATACCGCGACGGAGACAGTTCGCGCAGAACCAGATTCCCCATCTTCGACGAACCCTTTGGCAGCGAGACGCCGATCGACGAAACCTCCGAAACCAAAATCGCCGCGATTACCGTCGAGATGCCCCTCTATACCGGCGGACGCCTGAGCGCCAGCCGTCGCGAAGCGCGCAATCTCGCATTTCAGTCTGAGGACATCCGCAATCTGACCGAGCGCAACACCATCCAGAGCACCCGCACCCTGCACCGCGCGGTAACCACGGATGCGTCCCGTGTAGAAGCGCGCGAACAGGCAGTGATTTCCGCCAAGAGCGCCCTCGACGCCACCCAGGCCGGCTATGAGGTCGGCACGCGGAATATCGTCGACGTGTTGCTCGCCCAGCGCACCCTGGCCCAATCCCAGACCGACTACGCCAACTCGCTGTACGACTACATTCTCAACACCCTGAGCCTGAAGCAGGCATCCGGCCTGCTGGCGCCCAAGGATCTGCAGGATCTCGACAGCAGCCTCAATGCCGCTGCGGCAGTCACCCGGGTGGCAGAAGCCGGCGCCCTGCCGGTGACCAAGTAAGCCTTCCCACTCCTCGTCGCTGCCATCGGCAGAGAGGAAAAAAAGAGGCCGGCACTGTATAGTGCCGGCCTCTTTTTTGTCTGAACGTTCGTCAGAACTGGGGGATACGCCCTTCGGCGCAAGATTCCCTGCAGATATAATGATGGACTGGGCCCGCGTTTCGCGTGCGCCTACGCCGAAACCGCGCCCGACACCTCGTCGAGGTCGCGACCGCCAATTGAGGTGCAGAATGAAATGTCTGGTCACAGGCAGCGCAGGATTTATCGGTTATCACGTTGCCCGTGCATTACTGGCCCGGGGCGACAGTGTGGTCGGCCTGGACAACGTCAACGACTACTACGAAACCAGCCTGAAGGAAGACCGCCTGCAGGAACTGTCGCGCTTTGCCAATGAGCAGGGGGCGGACTACACGTTCCTGCGCGGGGATATTGCCGACCGCGCCTTCCTCGATGCCTGTTTTGCCAACCACACTTTTGACCGGGTGATCCACCTCGCCGCCCAGGCCGGGGTGCGCCACTCCATCGAACAGCCGGAATGCTACGTGTCCAGCAACCTGGTGGGGTTTGCCAATCTGCTGGAGGCCTGTCGCCACGGGCAAACACCACACCTGACGTACGCCAGCACCAGCAGCGTGTATGGTGGCAATACCCACATGCCATTCAGCGAGAATCACAGCGCTGACCACCCACTGCAGTTCTACGCCGCCACCAAGCGCGCCAATGAACTCATGGCCCACAGCTACAGCCACCTGTTCCGCCTGCCCACTACCGGCCTGCGCTTCTTTACTGTGTATGGCCCCTGGGGACGCCCGGACATGGCGCTGTTCAAGTTCACCCGCCTGATGCTGGAAGGCAAGCCGATCCCGGTGTTCAATCACGGCCACCACAGTCGCGACTTTACTTATATCGACGACATCGTTACCGGTGTAATCCGCGCCAGTGACCAGATTGCCGAGGCCGATCCGCAATGGAACAGCGACACCCCCAACCCCGCCACCAGTAACGCCCCCTACCGTCTGTTCAACATCGGTAATGGCGACCCGGCGCAGCTCAGTGACTATATCGACGCGCTAGAGGGCGCTCTGGGAATCAGGGCAGAGCGCGAGCTGCTGCCAATGCAGAAAGGCGATATCCCCGATACCCACGCGGATACCGCGCTGTTACAGGAAGCGGTCAACTACCGCCCCGGCACCAGCGTGAAAGACGGTGTGGGCAAGTTTGTGCAATGGTACCGGGCGTACTATCGGGTGTGATTGCAGGTGCAATAGTTTAAGGAAAAACTGAAGAATCGGTAAAACAGAGCAACCGATAAATAAGGGGCGGCAAAGCATTACACCTGCTCGGCCACCCGGCTCCCCAGTTTACCACCGGCGGCAGCCACCGCTTTGCGATACGCATCCTCCAACAGCGGCCAGTCTTCATCTGCGTAATGGAAAACCGGTAGCTTGCGGCGCAGCTTGAGCAGTGAGCGCTGCAAGCGCGCCACATTGGCATCCGCATCCCGCCGCGCCAGATCTTCGCGGATTTCGCCCTTGTCGAAATCAATCAGATAAAAGCGACCGCTGTCGTCCAGCATAATATTGTTAGCATTCAGATCTGCGTGATAGACCCCTTTGAGATGAAAACGCGCAATCAGGGTGCCGAGCTGTTGCCACTCGTCATTGGTGAGGCGACGCTGCGTGAGCAGGTCGGCCACTGTCCGCGCATTTGCAATCCGCTCGGTAATCAACGCACCCCGGTACACCAGTGGTGGCACGCTGACACAGCGCGCAGCCACCGGACGCGGTACCGGCAATCCCATCTCCCGCATTCGGCTCAGAACCCGGAACTCCCGCCACATACGGGTGTTGCGCAGGCGGCTGTACAGATAGGCCCTCTGCGCCACATGCCGCACGAGACCACCGCGGTGATATTGCTTGAACACCATGTCGCGGTCGCGATAGCGGAACATCACCGCCTTGCCACGCTCCAGCCGGGCACCCTGGCTATGCGCGGCAAGCCAGTCGAGGTCAAACAGCTGTTCGCAGTCTTCCCCGATCAGCTCGCTGTCGAAGAGGACGGAGGCTCCACTGACTTTAATCTGTCGGTAGCGCACGGCCGCTTACCTCTGTCGCCAAATCTGCGTAAAACCCCGAATGAAAACCTGAGTAAATTTCTGCAGACACCTCCCCCTCCCCTGAACCTTCAACCTTTCCCGCTCTCGTTACTTCTCCCCGGAGCCGGAAAATCAGTTTAATCTGTTATTTTATTTACAACACACACTGCGGTACCGCTACCGTACCGCCCCCTTGTCGTCCGCGATTAACAGAACAAGGGGTCAGAACTTGCCACAGGATACCAGAACTGTGAACAGGGCTCCTCTACCGGAGACCGGGACCGGGACCGGAAACGAGTACCGGAGGTTGAGTCTCCACTGGAAGCGAGAGACGCAACCGGCAAAAGTCACAGCGACGCGTTAAGAAGCGCAGGTTCAGACAGCGGGCGAGGCCGCGAATGGCCCATTCACAGGGTTCAACACAGAGTTCACATTACCTTATCCGATGGTATATGCTCCCGGGCCCCGAACCCCAGCCCCGCACAATCACCGAGACCCTGTCGCTATCTTATGATCCTCCGGAAACCCATGAACCTGTCCGTCATCATGTTCACCTACCTCGCCCCCGGCTGGCTGGGAAAGGTGCTCAAGGGTTCCGATGCTTCCGCGTGGAAGACCGACATTCTCAGGGTAAACGGGTTGGATGAGCCCATGGCCTGGGGCGGGCTCGACCGCGAGTTCGGCGTGCGCCAGATCAACGCTGGCGTCAAACCGCGCCCCCGTTTTCTCTATTTATCGCGAGCCTTGTGATGACCGATTCCACCAATTACAAACACTGGTCCGATCCCATTGTCGGCCGCTTCCTGCGCATCGCCGCCAGCGGCGCGGTGCCCGCAACCTGGTTTCAGAAGGGGCTGCCGCCGGAGTCCGAGCGCACCGCCAAAACCGGCGTACTGGATATCGAAATCGTCAGTCACTGCTGGCAGTACTCACACTTTCTGATTTATCAACTGAGCTCTCTGGTGCTCTACCCACCACAGAAAGCCACCGTGACCATGACCGTGTACTACAACTGCGAGGATACCCGCACCCAGGCAGTGCTGGACTTCTTCGGCAAGCAGGAAGTGCCAGGGATTACCTGGAACTGGCGCGAACTGCCGAAAGAGTCCCTGTACCGCCGCGCCATCGGCCGCAACCACGCGGCGCTCGCCAGCAAGGCGGACTGGGTATGGTTCACCGACTGCGACCTGATGTTCCGCAAGGGCTGTCTGGACAATCTCGCCGACGCGTTGCAGGGGCGTCGCGACGCACTGGTCTTCCCTGACAAGGAGCGCATCACCTCGCTGCTGGCAGACGACGATCCAATGCTGAACTTTGACCCGAAAGATCTGCGCGCTATCGATATCGACGACTCGCGCTTTGTGGAACAGGAAAGAGACAGGGCTACCGGACCGCTGCAGATCGCCCACGGCGATGTGGTGCGCGCGGTGGGTTACTGTGACAGCCTGCGCTACTACCAGAAACCCGCTGAGCGCTGGTGCAAGGCGTATGAGGATCGCGCCTTCCGCTGGCTGCTGGAATCCCGGGGTGTACCGCTGGATATCCCCGGCGTTTACCGCATCCGCCATGTGAGCAAGGGACGCTACACCGGCAGCAAGCTGAACACCCAGATTCGCAGCAGCGTGCGCAAGGCGACGTCAAAGCACTAAACCCCGGAGAAACGGGTAGCGCGATTTAATAGAGAGATGGCTTGAGATCGCTTCAAGCGAAATGGCCTGCCGGCTGCCATCAACACACTGACAGCGGGCGCTCCGCGCGCATCAACACCTCTATTTCGGACACGGTGCGCGCCAGTGCACCGCTGTTGTGGGCCGCCACCTCGCGCCCGCGGGCGCCGGTCGCCAGCCGTTCGCCCTCGTGGCGCAGCCATTCGCCCACCTGCTGCGCCAACTGGTCGGCATCTTCGACCACCGCCATGGCTTCCGCATCCAGCAACAGACGGGATACGGTGTCAAAATTGTACAGATGCGGACCGCACACTACCGGCACTCCCCAGGCCGCAGGCTCGATCATGTTGTGCCCACCGATCGGCACCAGGCTGCCACCCACAAACGCCACATCGCAGGCGCCATAGAAACGCAGCAATTCGCCCATGGTATCCCCCAGCAGCACCTGAACATCCGCGCCGGGTACCCCTCCATCGCTGCGCCGCAGCGTCCGCAGACCCTGATCGCGACACAGGCGCGCAACGCTGTCAAAGCGTTGCGGGTGGCGCGGCACCAGCACCAGCAACAGCTCCGGAAACTCCTCCCGCAACCGGGTGAAAGCATCCAACACCTGTGCGTCTTCCCCTTCGTGGGTACTCGCCGCGAGCCATACCGGTCTCAGGGCAGCACCGCGCCATTGGTGCGACAGCGCCTGGGCATCGCTGACCTGGCCGGTGTCGATGGAGAGATCGAACTTGATATTTCCGGTGACCACCACCCGCTCCCGCGGCACGCCCAGTGCGACGAAGCGGTCGGCATCCGCCTGATATTGAGCGACCACCCGGGTGAGGTCACTCATCATCGCGCGGCTGATATTGGGAAAGTGGGCATAGCCCTTGGCCGACTTGTCACTCAGGCGCGCATTGGCCAGCACCGTGGGCATCCCCTGACTGACACAGAGTGACAGCAGGTTCGGCCACAGCTCGGTTTCCATGCACACCAGGATATTCGGCCGCAGCGCGTCGATAAACGGCCGCAGGCATTCCGGCAGGTCAAACGGCAGGTAATAGTGCAGCAGGCGGCCATTCAGTACCGGCTCCAGCGCATCGTGTACCCGCTGGGATCCGGTGGGCGTGGTAGTGGTGACCAGCCATTGCCAGTCACTGTGACGGGCGGACAACGCCTCAATCAGCGGTACGGCAGCGAGGGTCTCACCCACCGACACCGAGTGAATCCAGATCAGCGGCGCGCGGCTCTCCCGCGGCGGCACCCGCCCCAGGCGTTCGCGCCAGCGGCGGCGAGGCGTCCCCTCTCTGGTGGGTACCCGCCCGAAGCGCTCGCTCCAGCGTTTGCGGTACGCCGGGTCCGAGCGCCCGCGCCACCAGAGGTGGAGCAACATCAGAGGCAGGGAGAGGCGTAACAGCCACGTGTAGATAAAGCGCATCAAATCGAAAACGGGCCCCTATTGGCAAATCGTCCGGGCACAAATACCGTGGCATCGCACCCCGTGTTTGGTAGCATTCTACCTTATTATCCGCACCTTGCCGGTGCAGCGCACCCCATCGATTTTGCAGTATCCGAGTCCCGCAATGAACATACTTATGGTCAGTAATGAATTCCCCCCCGGTGTGGGCGGCGTGCAGACCCATGTGTATGAATTGTCGCGAGCGCTGGTGCAGCTGGGGCACCGGGTGCGCGTGCTCTGCCGCCACCGGGACAAGTCCGTACCCGCCCGGGAAACCAGTGACGGCATCGAGGTGGAACGACTGGCACTACCGGACAATCACCTGTTGTACGACTGGCTGCTGCGGCGAAGGCTCCGACAGCTGATCCGTGCGGAAGGTTTCCAACTGATTCACGTACACGGCATGCGACCACTGAAGGCCACCGCCCGGCTGAATGTGCCGGTTCTCTTCACCAACCACACCTCTTCGTTTGTGCGCCGCGCCGACGGCAGCCGCAAAACCCGGCGCAAGATGTGCCGACAGCTGCAACACGTTGCCGAGGTGCTGACGCCCAGCGAAATCCTTGCGGACAAGACGCGGGTTATCGGTTATGCGGGGCCGGTGACCTTTATCCCCAACGGCGTGGACAACCGACTTTTCAGCCCCGGCCCTTCGGATCTCCGTTCGCAACTGCACATCCCCGCCGATGCCTTCGTGATCGCCATCGCCTGTCGGCTGGAACCGGTCAAAGGCGTCCGCCATCTCGCCCGCGCGGTGGCAGCTATCGACGACCCGCGATTGCATCTGGTCATTGCCGGCGAGGGCAGTGAGTATGCGGATATCCAGCAGATCCTGCTGCGCAAGGTCCAGTCCGGCCATGCGCATTTACTGGGCAGCGTGGACAACCGGGAAATGCCGCGTATCTATCGCGCCGCGGATGCCAGCGCATTGCCGTCACTGATGGAGGCCACCAGCATTGCCGGGCTCGAAGCCATGGCCTGCGGGCTACCGGTGATCGGCTCCGACGTCGGCGGCATTCCGTATATTGTCCGGCACGGCAAAAACGGTTTACTGGTCACGCCGGAGTCATCCGACGAACTGCAACAGGCCATTGAACAACTGCTCGCCCAGCCGCAACGGTGCCGCGATATGGGCGAGCAGGCGATACAGATGGTTGACTCGGAATTTACCTGGCGACACGTCGCCGAGAAAGTGCGCTCGCACTACGGCGCACATTTAAAAAAGTACACATAATGAAAACCGACACACCAACCGCCACCGCCAGCACCGCGGCAGAACCTTCTTCACCTTCGGATGCGCTCCACACCCTGCCCGCCTGGACTCAACCCTGGTGGCAGGACAACGTTCTGATGCAGCCAAAGGTGTGGCTGCAACTGACCGCCGTCATCGCACTGCTGGTCTACAGTTTTTTCGGTATTGGTGTCGAGGATGCCGACAAGTTCGCGCAGCTCGCCTACCTGCTCGGCCTGGTGATGCTGGGCATCTACGGCGGCCCGGTGCAGGGCGTGTCCCTGCGCCACTCCACCATTGTGTGGCTTGCGGTGGCCGCAATTGGCGTGGCGCTGGTATCCTGGATCGGCTCCTGGCTGCTGCATCCGGACTGGGCGGAATCCTCCTTCAAGGTACACAGGTTGACCGCCTGGTTCGCGATGATTCCGGTCGCGGTTATTCTCGGCGGGCGCTCGCGCAACGCGTACGCATTGTGGGGCGTTGCGCTCGCGGGCCTGCTGCTGGCGCCCTGGGTTGCCGGCGGCGGCCTCGCGGAATGGGAGCAGGGCCTTACCGGCACCCGGATCGACTTCGGCCTGCACAACGCCCAGCACACCGCCATGCTGTACGGCACCGCAGCACTTGGCCTGCTGGCCTTTGCCCCGCGCATCCTGCGCCGTCGTCCCTCTCTGTCGGCACCCGCCAACTGGTCAATCCGCGCCGCCTGGATCGTTACGCTGGCATTCTCGTTGACCGCGATCCTGCTCACCCAGACCCGCGGTGTCTGGCTCGGCCTCATCACCGGACTGCTGGTATTGGCGGTAGCCGGGATCGTCACTTTGCACAGCCGGTTCCACAGCCGACGCCGTATCATCGTAGCCGGCACGGCGATCACTACCGTCTTTGCCCTCGTACTGGGTTTCAGCCTGTTTGGCACCATGGTGGAGCACCGGCTGCAGGATGAGCGGCAGACCCTCACACTGCTGCAACAGGGAGAGCTGAAGAGCATTCCGTATTCCAGTACCGGCACCCGCATTCATACCTGGGTGGAAGCCCTGAAGTGGATCCAGCAGCGCCCCCTCATCGGCTGGGGCGGCAACGGCCGCAGCCTGATCTTCGATCACTCCCAGAATCTGCCACAGGATATCCGCGCGCGCTTCGGCCACTTGCACAGCACTTATCTGGACCTGCTGGTAAACTTCGGCCTGTTGGGGCTGATATTGCTGGCGGCGCTGGTGTACTGGCTGCTGTCCCGCGCGCTGCGTTTTTACCGTGCGGGACTGATGCGCGGCAGCGACGTGCTGTTTGCGTTCTCCTTCGCCACTTTCTTTGCGGTGATCAACGGCTTTGAGTCCTACCTGTTTTTCGACAGCGGCAAGCTGGTGCTGGCGATTGTGGGCGGCGGGCTTCTCACCCAACTGTGGGCCGCAAAACGCCGCCAGGCTGAAGGCATCATGAAACAACAATAGCCAACAACCCGCCCCCTGATATCAGCTGCGCTCAGGAATAGACACAAGGAACGCACGCACCGTGAAAATCGTCCAGTTATTGCCCGCACTCAACTCCGGCGGTGTCGAACGCGGCACTCTGGATCTGGCGCGGGCACTCGTAAAAGACGGTCACGAGTCCATCGTCATCTCCAGTGGCGGCAGACTGGTGGAACAGCTGGCACTGGAAGGCAGTACCCACATCCTCCGCGCGGTGCACAGAAAATCACTCACCAGCCTCGCCCAGGTGCGCCCCCTGCGAAAACTCATTCGCGAACTGCAGCCGGATATTCTGCATGTACGTTCACGGGTACCGGCGTGGCTCACCTGGCTGGCGTGGCGCAAGCTGGATCCGCACACGCGGCCGCGCCTGGTGAGCACCGCCCACGGGCTCTACTCCATCAATCGCTACAGCGCGATCATGGCCCGCAGTGAACAGACCATCGCCATTTCCCGCTGTGTGAAAGATTACCTGCAGCAAAACTATGCGCGCTATCTGCAGGCGGAACCGGAAATCATCTACCGCGGCGTGGATACCGAAGAGTTCAACACAAACACGCCACTGCCGGAAAACTGGCTCAATGGCGTATGCGCGGAATTTCCCGCGCTCACCGGAAAAAAATGGCTGCTGCTACCGGCGCGACTGACCCGCTGGAAAGGACAGGAAGACTTTATCCACCTGATTGCCGAACTGGTAAAAACCAACCCGGATGCCGGCAACCGCTTTCACGGTGTAATCCTCGGCGGGGCGGAGAAAAACAAGGAACACTTTGCCGAGGAGCTGCAAGCACTTGCCGCCAAGCTCGGTGTCACCGAACATATCAGCTTCGTCGGCCAGCGCAGCGATGTCCGCCACTGGTACCGTCAGGCAACTCTGGTGTACAACCTGTCCAGGAAACCGGAGCCGTTCGGGCGCACGGTGATCGAGGCCTGCGCCGTGGGCACACCGGTGATCGGCTACGATATCGGTGGCCCGGCGGAATCCCTGCAAATCTGTTTTGCCGAGGGTCTGGTGGAAAATGGCAACGCCGCACAGCTGCGGGATAAAACCCGGCAACTGCTCGACAGCCCCGTCCGCCCGGAGCTGGCCCCGGAGTTCACCCTCGCCCACCAGGCGGAAAAGACCATGGCCCTGTACCGCCGGCTGCTGGCGGAGAAGAAACGCCCGTGATTGATCTCAGCCGACGACAACCCTTCGCCAGCGGCGGTAACCGCCACTGCTACGTACATCCGGCATTTGCGGACCGCTGTGTAAAAGTCATGCTGCCCGGGCGTATCGAACAGCTGCGCCGGCGCGCCGCTTGGTACAAGGCATGGATGAGCGACGCGCGCTTCGATGACAATGCGCGGGAAATGGAGGGCTATGGGCAGAGGGTACTACGCGAGGCGGATGCTGCAAGCCCGGTATGGCAACACCTGCCGCGCTGGTATGGCATGGTGGAGACCAGCGAGGGACCCGGCGCGGTCTCGGAGTTGATTCTGGATGAACGCGGCGCACCGGCAATGACGCTGGAAGCCTATCTCACCACCCACGGCCTGGACGATGCCATTCGCGCGGCGCTCGATTCCTTTGCCGATTGGCTGCGCCACACGGGCGTACTGACCAAAAACCTGCTGCCCCATAACCTGGTGATCCGCGAGCGCGACGGTTCGCCATCCCTGTACCTGATCGACGGTCTCGGCAGCGCCGCCTTCCTACCCCTGGTGGAGCTATTCGCGGGTTCTCGACGACGCTATATCGAGCGCCGGATCCAGCGTATGTGGGCGCGGGTGCAGTGGGAGGTTTCCGATCGCAGCCTGACCTGGAAGCAGGCGGAGAAGCTCAGCCGTCGACGCTGACCGTCTTATCACTTCCGCCCAGGGCGTGACAATACACCCGCCAGGTCTCCCCGGCCATGGTATCCAGGGTCAGGCGCGAACGCGCGCGAGCCACATAGGGACTGTAGGCATCCCGCAGCAGCTCCAGATCCCCCAGAGCCGCGGTCAGCCGCACCGCCAGGGTCTGGATATCCTCCACGTCCACCAGGTACTGGGCGGGAATGTTTTCCGCCACATAGCCCACATCGGTGGACACCACCGGCGTACCCGCCAGTAATGCCTCGGCCACGGTATAGGGCCCCCCCTCGTAACGGGAGGCGATCACCACCAGATCCGCAGCCCGGTACCAATCCGCCACCGACGCCTGATAACCGACAAACTGCACACTGTCCCCCAGCTTCAGTTCCGCCGCCAGGGCTTCCAGTTCGCTGCGCTGTGGGCCCTCTCCCAGCAGGTAGAGCACCGCATCGCCCACCTCGGCACGCGCCCAGGCGCGCAGCAAGGTATCGATGCCTTTCGCCGGCACCAGACGCGCCACGGAAATCACCGCAGGCTTTCCCGGTTCCGGCACTTCAAAAGGTGTCTCTGTGGGCTCAGGCAGCGCAGTGCCGTTGGGGATTATTGTCCACGGCAGCTCGGAGCCCGCCACCGCGCGCTCACTGACCGCGATCCGGTGTGCGAATTGACGCGCGACCTTGTCCTTGGGATTGGGGGTATTGTGTCGGGTAATGACAACCTGCGCAGAGAGAAATCGCTGCAGGTTTTTCATCAGATCGGCGGGCTTGCCGCCGTGGGCGTGGATCACGTCAAACCGATGCCGACGCATCAACCGCAGCAGCGCCAGATTGAGCCACAGGCTGCGACGACTGCGATCGGTATTCAGCGGAAGAAACTCGACGGTATCCGGGAACATGCCCCGGTAGCGCGGATGCGCAATGACAGACACTCTGGCATCGGTATTGATCGCCTGCCAGCAACACTGCTCCAGCACATGCTTTTCCAGACCGCCGGTTTCCTGACTGGTAAACAGGTGGCAGAGTCGCGACGGAGCCCGCGTTACGGATGGCGAGGGTGAGACGTTATTGCTCGGGGACATGGGAGGCGTCCGCATCTTGCTGGTCTATTGTTCGGTCACCGTCTGTATCACTGCTTTTGACAGAGTCTGCAAAATCGATCCCGCAACGACGCAGCAACGCCTGGGCACAGATGATCTGCTGATTAAACGGAGTACGCGGCGTCCAATCGCGGGTGGCGTCGTCAACACAGCCCGTCACTATCCCCTGATCCAACAGACGCTGTACCGCGCCGCGTACTTTGTTCGCCGGACGTCGGCTGGGCAGGGGAATGATGCCGACCCGGGCGCGACTCTGCAGGGCCTCGAAGATCATCGATACGCTATCTGCACTCACCCAGATCTGTCCCGCGCGAGCCATCTGCTCCGCCAGCCAGCCGGGGGGACAGTCCTGCCACTCCCAGAGCTCCGCGCCGCTGTCGGCACACTGGGCCAAGGTGCCCTCCGGAGTGCGGCGACTGTCCGAGACCTGCCACTGCAGCGGCAGCTGCAGCAATCGGTCCGCAGCTGCACTGACTGCCTGCGCATCCCAGTGGAAATGCTTGCTGGGGCCGCCGAACAGCAGCAGGCCTCGACAGGGCTCGGTCCGCGTCTGTGGCAGGGGCTCACTCAGGGCGCCCTGGGTCAGGATGACATTCTCCAGCGGCGGCGGCCGGTCGTGCTCGGGGATGATAGCGAAATCGAACCACGACAGGGGCAGACTGGGCTGCATGATCACTACACTGCGACCACCGAAATGCCGCTTGGCCCGCAGCATCGGCCAGTGGCAGCGGTGGCCCGCGCCGATAATCAGGTGCGGGCGGGGCAGCTGTTCGAGGGCCGCAGACATCGCACCCCATAAGGGGATCACGATTTCACTGCAATCCAGGTCACGGCAGTCAATCGCATCCTCGCCGAGACAGCTGCGCAAGCCACTGACGAGCGCCGCACTCTGTTTCTCATGGGCGAGATTGCCGTCCAGAAAACGCCAGATAATCAGCAAAAAAATGTCCTCTCGGTCACAACATCGGTCACTGTATTGCCTCTCCATCCACAGCATACGCGGCCAGAAATACCTGCGGCATGCTACCCCAGCCGCCCTTCAGACTGAACCCGCGCGCCCTGTTTCTCCGCAGCCTGGCTCAAAGTCACGATCGTGACTGCTGTCATACCACTAAGTTGGAACGCCCTCTCGGCGCCCAGTATAATGCCGTCTCCTAATCCTCTACCTCTGCTGCCCTGCCTCGCAGATCGCACCTTCGGTCTAATCCATGCGCATTATCCACGTCGACAATCACCAACAACGCAAATACGGCCACCTGCGGGTCAGTTGGGCGCTGAAGCTGTATACCGGCCTGGTGCGTGCCGGCCACAATGTGCTGGCCTTCAGCGATCGCGACGTGGCCGCGTTTGAAGCGCCGCTGGGAATCCGCGAGCTGGGGGGTAAAAAAACCAATCAGCGCCTGTTGCAAACCTGCGAAGCGTTCGACCCGGACATGCTGATCTTCGGCCACTGCGACCTGATCGAAAATGCAACCTTCGCCGAGATCCGCCGTCGCCATCCGCAGATCATCCTCGCCGCCTGCAACAACGATCCGCTGTTCGTCCCCCGCAACGCCGCCAATATCAAGAAGCGCTGCGAGATCGCCGACGCCATGTTTGTCTCCACCGGCGCAAACGATTTACAGGAATTTACCGGCAGCCGCGCACGGCTGTGGCATATGCCCAACCCGGTAGATCCGGCGGTCGAGACCGCCGATGTGAGCGCCCTGGCCGCGGATGATCCGCAGCTGGAAACCGACCTGCTGTTCTGCAGCAAATCCCAGCAGCACACCGAGCGCGGCCAGCTGGTAGAACAATTGCAGTCACAACTACCGGCAGACTTCCGCTTCCATACCCCCGGCATGCGGGACCAGCCCACCCTGTGGGGGCGCACCTACGAGCGCAAACTGGCCGCGAGCAAAATGGGCCTGAACCTCAACCGTCAGGAAGGCTATCAATGGTATTCGTCTGCGCGGATTGCGCAGATGGCGGGCAACGGCCTGCTGGTATTCACCCACGCCGCCGCGCGCTTTGACGATTTTATGCCCGCGGAAACCCTGGCCTATTTCGACAGCGACGACAGCCTCGCCCGCCAGATTCAGACCTTTCACCACGACGACGCCATGCGCCGTCACTGGGCGGGCAGATGCCGTGCGTTTTTCCACCGCGAGATCAACAATACCCTGTACGCCCAGTACATTGTGGAGGCGGCCAGCGGCCAGTCATTCAGCCACGACTATGTGTGGCATCGCTGAGGGCTGACGCTGATGGGTTCAATCTCTCGGACAAATCCATTGCCACATGCCCGTATCAATTGCGTACTATAGTGGTCCGAAAGTCAGTGGCCCGTAAATTTTTATCGCACCGGTTGAATCAAGAGCCGGGTGAAACACGAACTCCGTTAGAGACAGAGAAAAAGCATGAATGTCACCGTATTCGGCACCGGTTATGTAGGGCTGGTACAGGCCGCGGTACTGGCAGAGGCCGGCCACCGGGTAGCCTGTATTGATATCGACGAGCACAAGATCGAGCGCCTGAGACAGGGACATATCCCGATTTTCGAGCCGGGGCTGGAGCCACTGGTCAAGCGTAATAACGAGTCCGGCAACCTGACCTTCTCCACCAATGCCCCCGAAGGCATCGCCCACGGCGAGCTGATCTTTATCGCCGTCGGCACCCCACCGGACGAAGATGGCTCCGCGGACCTGCGCTACGTACTCACCGTGGCCCGCACCATCGCCGAGCACATGGATGACAAAAAGTACATCATCAACAAGTCGACAGTACCGGTAGGCACCGCGGATAAGGTACGCGAAGAAGTGACCCGTGCCCTCGCTGCGCGGGATGCCCTGCACCTGGAATTCGATGTGATTTCCAATCCGGAATTCCTCAAGGAAGGTTCCGCCGTGGCGGACTGCATGAAGCCCGATCGCATCATCATCGGTACTTCAGAAAATGCTTCCGAGCAGAAGATGCGCCAGCTGTACGCACCGTTTAATCGCAATCACGACAAGGTGATCGTGATGGATGTGCGCAGTGCGGAGCTGGCCAAGTACGCCGCCAACTGTATGCTCGCCACCAAGATCAGCTTTATGAACGAAATGTCGGTAATTGCCGATAAAGTGGGCGCGGATATCGAATCCGTGCGCCAGGGTATCGGCTCCGACCCGCGTATCGGCTACCACTTTATTTATCCCGGCATCGGCTACGGTGGCTCCTGTTTCCCGAAAGACGTGCAGGCCTTGAAAACCACAGCTGCGCAGTTGGGACTGGAACCGGAGATCCTGAACGCGGTGGAGAGCCGCAACCACAGCCAGAAACATTACCTGCTGGACAAAATTGTCCACCGCTACGGCCCGGACCTTTCCGGCAAGACGTTTGCCCTCTGGGGTTTGGCGTTCAAACCGAATACGGACGACATGCGCGAGGCACCGAGCCGGGTGCTGATGGAAAACCTGTGGCAGATGGGTGCCAAGGTACGCGCGTTTGATCCGGAAGCGATGCAGGAGTGCGAGCGCATTTACGGCAACCGTGACGACCTGCAACTCTGTGGTACCCGCGACAGTGCGCTGTCTGGTGCGGATGCACTGATCGTTGCGACCGAGTGGCAGCAGTTCAAGACCCTGGATTTCGAGATGGTGCGCAGTAACCTGAAAGACCCGCTGGTATTCGATGGCCGCAATCTCTACCACCCGCTGGATATGGCGGAAGCAGGATTTGAATACTACTGCGTGGGCCGCCCACAACAGGCACCAACCAAAGCTTCCTGATAGGCAAGCCCACTAAATTGCAAACCCATTAAAAAGGGCGACTGCCTTTCGGTAGTCGCCCTTTTTATTTGTGTGAAAACCGGAATCAGGCAGAAGCTGCCCGGACATCCTCGCAGTTTTCCCGCACGTCGCTCAGCCAACCCAAATGCGCCTGGCTCTTGCCCTGCACCACATCGAAGTACAGCTGCTGCAAACGCTTGGTGATGGGGCCGCGGCGGCCCGCGCCGATGGTGCGGCCGTCGAGCATGCGAATCGGCAATACTTCCGCGGCTGTGCCGGTGAAGAAGGCTTCGTCGGCAATATACACCTCGTCGCGGGTGATACGCTTCTCCACCACCTTGTAACCACACTCGTTAGCCAACTGAATCACCGAGGCGCGGGTGATACCGTCGAGACAGGAAGTGAGTTCCGGGGTGTAGATCACACCGTCGCTGACCAGGAAGAAGTTCTCGCCACTGCCCTCGGCCACATAGCCTTCCGGATCCAGCAGCAACGCTTCTTCACAACCGTTGCGGATGGCTTCCTGCAACGCCAGCATGGAGTTGATGTAGTTGCCGTTGGCCTTCGCCTTGCACATGGAGATGTTCACATGGTGGCGGGTGTAGGACGAGGTGTTGACCTTGATCCCCAGCTCTCGGGCTTCCGGGGACATGTAGCTGGGCCATTCCCAAGCGGCGACGATCACGTGGGCCTGCAGGGCGTCGGCGCGCAGGCCCATGCCTTCGGATCCGTAAAATACCATCGGCCGCAGGTAGGCTTCTTCCAGGCCATTCTCACGTACCACCAGGCGCTGCGCTTCATTGAGCTGCTCCTGATCAAATGGCATGGGCATGTTCATGATCTTGGCGGAACGGAACAGGCGACGGGTATGTTCGTTCAGGCGGAAGATGCTGGTGCCACCATCGGCTGTTTGATAAGCGCGTACGCCTTCGAATACGCCCATTCCGTAGTGCAGGGTGTGGGTAAGCACGTGGACCCGCGCATCGCGCCAGGGAACCAACTCACCATCAAACCAGATAACGCCGTCTCTATCGGCAAAAGACATGGGTAACTCCTACAAGAAATCTATTAACGCCTGTAGGAGCATGCCTGGGGAGGGAGGTCGAGCCCGAAGGAAAGCGCGAGGATCGATTCAGTTCGCCAGCAGGCTGGCTCCTACAGCACAGAGCCAGGTGAAAAACAGTTTAGCGGGCAGCGGAACGTCAATGGGGCAACCATCACCCGTGGTGGCGGTTCAGCCCAGAATCTGCTGCCAAGTTGTTTCAACGGTCTTTCTTTCCGCTTCGAATTGGTCACCGGATACAACCCCCGGCTGCTGTTGTAATGCCAGGCGATGACCTTCTGATCGGTAGGCTTTGTAGGCGTCGATCAAATGCGCGGCTTGGTGGGCCGGCATCAGGCCTGCCTCGGTGAGGCTTTCAAGAATGCGGATATTGTCGGTGTACCGCAGGATTGAAGGAGCGCGATGCGCCCAGGCCAATACAGCATATTGAACCATAAATTCGATATCGACAATACCGCCCGGGCCCTGCTTGAGATCGAATTGTCGATCATTGCTCTTATCGAGGTGCGCACGCATCTTATTGCGCATCGCAACCACATCTTCACGCAATTTCTGCTCGTCGCGCTCGGCCCCCAACAACTTGTTCCGCAAGGATTCGAACGCCGATCCGAGACGCTCACTGCCCGCGACGGGGCGGGTGCGCACCAGCGCCTGGTGTTCCCAGGTCCAGGCACTTTCGCGCTGGTACTTTTCAAAGGCGGTAAGAGACGTCACCAGCAGCCCGGAATTTCCCGAAGGGCGCAGGCGTGTATCCACTTCGTACAAAGGTCCGCTCAACGTGCGCGTCTGCAGAATATGAATCAGGCGCTGGGCTAGGCGGGTGTAAAAACTCAGGTTGTCGATGGCGCGCTCGCCGTCGGTGGTCTGCTGGGGTTCCGCATCGTGCACGAAAACAATATCCAGATCGGAACCGTGCCCCAACTCCAGCCCCCCCAGCTTGCCGTAGGCGACGATGGAGAAGCGCATGTCTTCCACACTCGCGCCTTTCGGTGTGCCGTGCTTCTGCGTGACCTGTTGCCAGGCCAGGGTTAGTGACTGTTGCAGAATGGCTTCCGCGAGCCAGGTAAGGGAGTCGCTCACCTTCATCAGCGGCAGGGCCCCGGTCACCTCCTGAGCGGCGGTGCGCAGGCTCTGCCCCTGCTTGAAATGTCGCAGGGCCTCCATCTGGGCTTCCAGATCTTCCGGGTCCACTCGCAGCATTTCCTCACGCAGTTCGTCGGCGATGTCCCGGGCGGTAGACGGCTGCAGCAGACGGCGCTGGTCGAGCATTTCGTCCAGCAGGATCGGATGGCGCGCCAGTTGTTCGGCGATCCAGGGCGACGCGCTGCACAGGCGCAGCAGTTGATTCAATACCGGTGGATTTTCATTGATCAGCACCAGGTAGGCACTGCGACGCAGGATGGCGCGCAGCAGCGGCATCACCCGCTCCAGCGCCAGTGAAGGCTCACTCACCTCGGAAGCGGCCGCCAGCAGCAGCGGCATGGTCTGATCCAGGCGCTGACGACCGGCCACCGGCAGCGCAGTGACAATGCGATCGCCGTGCAACTCGGTGAGCAATTCGAGCGCCTTGGCGGCGGGCTGGAAACCCGCATTGTGCAGATGCTCCAGCCAGTTATCGCGATCTTCCACCATCTCGCAACCGGCCCAGAGCATTTCCCAAGTGTCGCTGACGGTAATCTCACCACTCTCTTCCGGCGGCGCGATCACCTCGTCGAATTCCCGCTCGATAAAACCGCGGGCTTTTACCAGCGCATCCTCCAACTGATTCCAGCTTTCATAACCCAGAGCAAAGGCCAGTTGTTCCCGCCGCTCCGGTTCCGGCGGCAGGGTCTGGGTCTGCTGATCGCGCTCCGCCTGCAGGCCGTGCTCAACGCGGCGCAGCAGCAGGTAGGCGTCACCCAGCTGGTCGGTACTTCCCGCGGGCAGATGTCCGCCTTCCTCCAGCAGCGGCAATACTTTCAGAATATTGCGCACCCGCAGGTCCGGCTCGCGCCCGCCGCGGATCAACTGAAACGCCTGGGCGATAAACTCCACCTCGCGGATACCGCCGCGCCCCAGCTTGATATTGTCGATCAGCCCCCGCGCACGCACCTGGCGCTGGATCAGGGTTTTCATTTCCCGCAGCGATTCGATCACACTGAAATCGATATAGCGACGGTAGGTAAACGGGCGCAGCATCTCCATCAACTCTTCCGAAGCCGCGGCCGCCCCCTCGCCGGAGGCGGCCACCGGGCGCGCCTTGATCATCGCATAGCGCTCCCACTCGCGGCCCTGGGTCTGGTAGTAATCTTCCAGCGCCGCATAGTGGCTCACCAGCGGACCGCTGTCGCCGTAGGGGCGCAGACGCATATCCACGCGGAACACAAAACCGTCCGCGGTAACCGCGTCCAGAGACTTGATCAGCCGCTGCCCCAGGCGCTGGAAATACGCCTGGTTCTCCAGGGATTTTTTACCTTCATACTGGTCCCCATCGGATTGTCCCGGCTCGGGGTAGGCGAAAATCAGATCGATATCGGAAGACAGGTTCAGCTCCCGCGCGCCCAGCTTGCCCATCCCCAGCACCACCATCGGCTGGATATGCCCCTCGCTACTGCGCGGCTCCCCATGGCGCTCCACCATTTTCGCCCGGTGCCAGTCCAGCGCGGACTGAATACAGACTTCCGCCAGCTCGGTAAGCCGCGCACAGGCGGTAGGAATATCCCACTGGCCGGCAAAGTCCCGCCAGATCACCTCCGCATTCACGCGGTTGCGCAAAACCCGCAGCGCCTGCTCCAATTGCTCCTCGGTGGCAAAATTCCCGATATCCGGTACTGCCAGCCCGCAGTCATCATGCGCCAGTAACCCGGCCAGCAACGTCGGATAACGACTGCACTGGCGCACAAAAAACGCCGAGCCCACAAACGCCCGCGCCAGAATCCGGGCGCGCCGCTCATCATCCAGTTGCGACGCCACCGGAGCCACCACATCCACCCCCACCGCATCACACCAGTCATTCCAGCGCTGGGCGAGCAGAGGCTGGTGCTGTTCAGGGCAGTGTTCCATCCAGGACATTGGCGACTCCATAAGCAATTGTGCGACGAAAACAGTTTAAAGAACGCGGAAGCCAAGTGTACACCGGCAGTCGCGTGCATCCTCATCCCGAAATCCCCCACCCCTTGAACTTTCCCCCCACGGCCCTATCTAAGCGACGATAACCACCAGCGGATCTTTCGTCTGAAATTTGTTTTGATTGCGGCCCGGACCGCCTTACAAGCAATGATTATTTCGACTGATTACTCAACCCATTCTCAACACCCCCAGGCCGCGGCTTCCTGCCGTCGCTCCATTCGACGCGTTCCAATCTACCTGCCCATCTCGCGTCCACCGCCAACTCAATAGCGTTTCTTTAAGCGAGAGTACAAAGCGAAGGGACCGATGCCGGGTGCCGCCTTTTGAGACCTTCGAAAACAGGGATGTTTTCGCAGAGCCCCCATGGATGGGTTCACGGCGTGTCTCAAAAGGCGGCACCCGGTAGCGGACCCACCACCGGAACCAATCAAGAAGTCCAACCACCCCCTGAAAACCAAACCAAAAGGAGGACAAGGTGCTGGAAGTCACCCACCTCAGCCGTTGTTACGGCGACTTCAAAGCCGTCAACGGCGTCAGTTTTACCATCGGCAACGGCGAAATTGTTGGCCTGCTCGGCCACAACGGCGCCGGCAAAACCACCATCATGAAAATGCTTTCCGGCTACCTGGAACCGGACACCGGCAGCGTACAGATTGATGGACTCGACATGGCCAAACAGCCCAAAACCCTGCAGCGGCAACTGGGCTACCTGCCGGAAAACCTCCCCGTGTATGGCGAAATGCGCGTCGCCGACTACCTCGACTACGCCGCTTGCCTTAAAGGCCTGGACGGTCGCGAAAAGATCGACGAAATCCGCCGCGCCATTAAAGCCACCGAACTCGCCGACAAACTCCACGCCCGTATCCACACCCTATCCCGGGGCTACAAACAACGGGTTGGTGTCGCCCAGGCCATACTCGGACGACCCCGTCTGCTGATTCTGGACGAGCCCACCAACGGCCTCGATCCCACCCAGACCCGGCAGATGCGTGCACTGATCAAAGACATCGCCCGCGAAGCCACCGTCATCCTCTCCACCCACATCATGCAGGAAGTCGAAGCCCTGTGTGACCGGGTGCTGATCATCCACCGTGGACAGCTCGCGGTGGATGAAAAACTCGACAACCTCCGCCGGGCCAACAGCATCATGCTGGAAACCTCCGCCACCGATGCCCGCGAAGTACTGGGCCGCCTCGGCCAGGAAGAAGGTATCGAGCAGATAGAACCGCTCAAGCCCGCGGGCACATTCCGCATTGCACTGGGCGAGGGCACCAATCAGCGCAGCACCTGCGCAGTTATCGCCCGCACCCTGATCGAAGCCGGCGGTGAAATCTACCGTCTGCAACCGGAGCAGCGCGACCTGGAAAGCCTGTTCCGCCAGGTCAATGAAACCAACCCAACTGCACAACAAAAACAACAGGAGGCACTGGAAGATGCGGCCTGACATCAACGTTCAAATCAGCGGCAAACAGCGGATCCAGCGCGTGGCCGGCAAAGAACTCACCCTGTTTTTTGCCGCGCCGGTGGCCTACCTGTTCCTCGCCACCTTCGCGGCCATCAGTCTGTTTGTATTTTTCTGGGGCGAGGCATTTTTCGCCCGCAATATCGCCGACGTGCGCCCGCTGTTCGAGTGGATGCCGCTGCTGCTGGTTTTCCTGTGCAGCGCGCTCACCATGCGCCTGTGGAGCGACGAGCGCGCCAAGGGGACACTGGAACACATCCTCACCCAGCCCGTGCCCCTGTGGCAGTTTGTGGTGGGCAAGTTCCTCGCCTGTCTGGCACTGCTCGGCATTGCGCTCGCCATCACCCTGCCGCTGCCGATCACCGTTGCACTGATCGGCGACCTGGACTGGGGGCCGGTATGGGCGGGTTACCTCGCCACTTTTTTTCTGGGGGCGGCCTATATCAGTATCGGCCTGTTCGTATCCGCCCGCTCCGGCAACCAGATCGTCAGCCTGATTCTCGCCTCGGCGCTGTGCGGAGCGTTTTACCTGATCGGCAGCCCGCTGCTCACCGACTTCTTCGGCAACCACACCGGTGAATGGCTGCGCAGCCTCAGCACCGGCGCGCGCTTTGATGCCATCACCCGCGGCGTGCTCGACCTGCCGGATCTGTATTACTACCTGAGCCTGTGCGCAGTCTTCCTGTCACTGAACACGCTGGTGCTGGAGCGCGAACGCTGGGCCGCCGGCGGCGACCGCCAACACCGCCAGCGCTGGCAGACAGTGACCGCTCTGCTGGTGGTCAATGCACTGGGGGCAAACCTGTGGCTCGGACAACTGAAGAGCCTGCGCGCGGATGTGACCGAGGGCAATCTGTACTCCATTTCTCCCGCCACCGAACAGTACCTGAATCAACTCCGGGAACCGCTGCTGATCCGCGGTTATTTCAGTGGCAAAACCCACCCGCTGCTGGCCCCGCTGGTTCCGCAGATGCGCGACCTGTTGCAGGAATACGAAGTGGCGGGTAATGGCCGGGTGCGGGTGGAAATCATCGATCCCACACAGGAGCCGGAACTGGAGGAGGAAGCCAACCGCAAATACGGCATCGCCCCGGTGCCATTCCAGGTGGCGGACCGCTATCAGGCCTCCATCGTCAGCTCCTACTTTGATGTGCTGGTGCAGTACGGCGATGAATATGAGGTGCTGGGCTTTCGCGACCTGATCGAAATCAATGCAGAGCGCGAAACCGATGTCGATGTGCAGTTGCGCAACCCGGAATATGACCTCACTCGCGCAGTGAAAAAAGTGCTGCAGAGCTACCAGAGCGAGGGCAACCTGTTCGACACGGTACAGGGACAGCTGGCATTCACCGCCTATGTCTCCGCCGACGACCAGTTACCGGAACAACTGGCCGCGTTCAAACAGACGATCCGCGAATCGGTGGAAAACATGCAGGCAGACGCCGGTGAACGCCTGAGTGTGGACTTTGTCGACCCACAGGCAGACGGCGGCCAGGTGGCCCGGCAGATCGCCGAGGACTACGGTTTCCAGCCCATGGCCGCGAGCCTGATCGGTCGCCCGTTCTATTTTTACCTGACGCTGGCTCGGGATGACCAGATCGTGCAAATCCCCCTGGACGACCTCAGCGCGGACACCTTCGAGCGCAATCTGCAAGCGGGCATCAAGCGTTTTGCCAGCGGCTTCACCAAGACCGTGGCACTGGTAACCCCGGCGGACGACTTCAATCAGGGCATGGGCGGCGGCCCTCGCTTCAGCCAGCTGGAATCCTTATTGGGAGCCGAGCTGAACGTGGAGCGCGAAGACCTGAGTGACGGTCGCGTCTCCGGCAACGCAGATATCCTGATGCTGCTGGCACCGCGCGACCTCGGCGAGAAAGCCCTCTATGCCGTCGACCAGTTCCTCATGCAGGGGGGTACCGTGATCGCCGCCACCTCCCCCTACAGCGCCAACCTGTCCAACCGCAGCCTGAGCCTGAACCGGGTCAACAGCGGCCTGAAACAGTGGCTCGCTCACATGGGCCTCGAGATCGACGACCAGCTGGTGCTGGACCCGCAGAACAGCGCCTTCCCGGTACCGGTGACCCGCAATGTGGGCGGCTTCCAGCTACAGGAACTGCGCATGCTCGATTACCCGTACTTTATCGACGTGCGCGGCGAGGGCCTGAACGCCGACAACCCCATCACCGGCAACCTGCCCCAGGCCACCCTGAGCTGGGCCTCGCCGATCCGTGTGGATGAGGAAAAGTCCGCGCAGCGCACCGTCACCCCGCTGCTGCGCAGTTCTGGAGATTCCTGGCTGTCGGGCAACACCAGTGTGATGCCGCGCTACGTGGACGGACAGGTCAGCGCCTTTACCCCGGAGGGCGAGCGCAACTCGCAGCTGCTGGGTGTGATCAGCGCCGGGCGCTTCGACTCCTACTTCGCCGACAAACCCTCGCCGCTGGCCCAACAACCAGAAGCGCAGCCGCCAGAAGGCACAGAGCATAATGAGAAAGGCGCCAGTGAAGCTGACACACTGGACAACCTGCCCAGCCAGATCAGCCGCTCGCCGGAATCCGCGCGCATCATCCTGTTCGCCTCCAACGACTTCCTGCGCGATCAGGTGGTGCGTATGAGCGGTGCCGCCGCCGGCGGTGACTACCTCAACACCCTGCAACTGGCGGCCAATAGCGTGGACTGGTCCGTGGAGGACGCGGGCCTGCTCGGCATCCGTGCGCGCGGCCACTTCAACCGCACCCTGCCGCCCATGGAGCAAGACAGCCGCCTGTTCTGGGAATCCCTGAACTATATCGCCGCACTGCTGGCGCTGGGCATCGTCGCCCTGATCCAGCACCTGCGCAATCGCGCCCGTCAGCAACGCTACCAACAACTGCTGGCCGGCTGAGGAGGAATTCGAGCATGAAAAAACTGCAAATGACATTGAGCGGCGTGCTGGCGCTGCAGCTGGTACTGGCCGCGGGCCTGTTCTGGCAATCCACGTCCCGACAACAGGCGCAGGCACAACCGACCCAACTGGTGCAGACGCAAGCCGATGCGTTGCAGCGGCTGGAAATCGCCGGTGACGACAACCGCGTCACCCTGCAAAAAATCGACGGCCAGTGGCAGCTGCCGGAACTGCACCAACTCCCGGTCAACAGCGACAAGCTTGCGTCCCTGCTGGACAAACTGACCAACCTGCAAAGCAACTGGCCGGTGGCTACGAGCAACAGCGCCCGCGAGCGCTTCGAGGTGGCGGAGGATAAATTCCGCAAACACCTGAAGCTGTTTGCTGGCGAAGACAACGAACCGACACTGGAGCTTTACCTGGGCACCTCCCCGGGCTTTCGTAAGGTGCACGTACGCCGCGCGGATGACGACGCCATTTACGCGGTGGAGCTGAACAGCTTTGACCTGCCGAGCGAAGCGGACACCTGGCTGGATAAATCCCTGCTGGCGGCGGGCGATATCCAGCGTATTCAGGGGCCGGACTACCAGCTCGAAAAGGGGGATGACGGCTGGATCTTTACTGCAGATGACTCGGACGAATCCCCCGCGGTGGATCCCGGCAAAGCCCGTGAACTGGCCACCGCTCTGGAGAAACTACGCATCACCAAAGCGGTTGACGAAGCCCCGCAGGCAGAAGAAACCGAAATTGTGGTGCATACCGATACAGGTGAACGGCGCTACCACTTCGCCAACGCGGACGACAAATACTATGTACGCCGCGACGACCGCAATCAGTTCTTTGAGATCAGCCGATATGATTTCGACCGGGTGATGGATAAACGTTACCAGGATCTGGTGCTGGTTGAACGGGATGAGGAGGAGCAGACCGCGGAGGATGACTCCAGTATGACGCAGAAGGAAGACGCAAAAAGCTGAAGACTTCAGCCAAAAGAAAAACCGCGCAATGCGCGGTTTTTCTTTTGGCCATTCAAGGAAAAGTTTTATCCCTTAGGGAAAAACAATTTCCCCTCCTCCATCTTGATCACTTTCCCGATGGGCGGGAAGACATTTTTCGCCAGGTTCGGGGCGAGTGAAAGGCACGACCAGAGTGGGAGACTCCACTCTCACCACAAGCGGCTGGTATTTGCTGAAGGAAATATTCTTTTCCTCCGCCACCCTTGCATTCCTTTTTATTGTTTCCGTTTGCCACTACTTGCAACTACCAGTGGCCATTTATAATGACGGTGCGCCACCAGACAGATTTTGCAAGGGTACCCTGCTAATACCCTATAAAAGGGTACTCCACTAAAACGCAATATCCGGCGGCGGCGCCACCCGCAATACTTCCTGCACCGTGGTGATACCGGCAGCCACTTTTCTCGCCCCGGATAAACGCAGGCTGTTCATGCCCTCACGCATGCCCTGGCGGCGCACCTGTTGCAGGTCGCAGTCGTGAGTAACCAGCGACTGCACCCCTTCGCTAAACGGCAGTATCTCGTATATACCCTGGCGCCCGCGGTAACCGGTATTGCGGCAATCGAGACAGCCTTCCGGCTGATACACCACTTCCGGCTTGGGCGCTTTCCACGGTTTTACCAGCGCCTGCCAGTCTTCATCGCTGACCTCCGCCTTGCGCTTGCAGCTGGGGCAGAGGGTGCGCACCAGGCGCTGGGCCATCACGCCCAGCACCGTGGACTTCAATAGATAGTGCGGCAACCCGAGGTCCAGCAGACGGGTTACCGCCGTGGGCGCGTCGTTGGTGTGCAGGGTGGAGATAACGAGGTGACCGGTGAGCGCCGCCTGTACCGCCATCTGTGCGGTTTCCAGATCGCGGATCTCCCCCACCATGATGATGTCCGGGTCCTGACGCATCAGGGTGCGGATACCCGCGGCGAAATCCAGGCCGATACTGTGGTGCACCTGAGTCTGGTTGAAGCTGTCTTCCACCATCTCGATGGGATCTTCGACAGTGGATACATTCACTTCCGTGGTGGCGAGCTGCTTGAGGGCCGTGTAAAGGGTGGTGGTTTTACCGGAGCCGGTGGGGCCGGTCACCAACACGATGCCGTTGGGGCGAGACAGCATGGTCTGCCAGCGGTGGAGATCTTCACCGCCCAGGCCCAGGTCGTGATAGGAGCGCGCCAGCACTTCCGGGTCGAAGATCCGCATCACCAGCTTTTCCCCGAACGCCGTGGGCAGTGTGGATAAGCGCAGCTCCACCTCACTGCCATCCGGGCGCTTGGTCTTGATACGCCCATCCTGGGGCTTGCGCTTTTCCGCCACGTTCATCCGCCCGAGGATCTTCAGGCGACTGGTGATGGCGGCGTTGACCTGGTCCGGCAGTTCGTGAATCGGGTGCAGTACACCGTCGATGCGGAAGCGGATACGGCCGATACCGCGGCGCGGCTCGATGTGGATATCACTGGCGCGCTGGTCAAACGCATGCTGCAGCAGCCAGTCGACAATATTGACGATATGCTGGTCGTTGGCCTCGGGATCCTTGAGGCTGCCGAGCTCCAGTAGCTGCTCGAAGTTACCGGCACCGGAGCTGCCCTTGAGGCCGCTGGCGCCGGAAATGGAGTTGGCGAGGGAGTAGAATTCGGTAACATAACGGCGGATGTCGGCTGGATCCGCCACTACCCGCTGCACGGTACGGCCACTGGTGTGCTCCAGTTGCTCCTCCCACCCGCTGGTGTAAGGCTGAGCGGTGGCTACCAGCAGCGTTTCCCGATTCGCCTCCACGCACAGGATCTGGTGGCGCTTCGCGAACTGGAAGCTCATCACCTCCGTCACCTCCGCCACATTAATCTTCAGCGGATCGATGTGGTAAATCCCGTGTGCAGAGGTATCCGCCAGCCACTGGGTCAGCGTGGCGGCGTCCAGCAGTTTGCCGGGCTGGTGCTGGTTTTCCAGTTCGCAGCTGGCAATATAGCTGAGAGGGTGCATCTGCGCCTGTTCGGCGGTGCGCGGGGTGCCAATCAGACGATTGGCGTCCGGACGGCTGATATACCCCCGGCTCACCAGGTCTTCCAGCAGCCCCGGCAAATCCAGGATCCTGTCCGCCGCTCCTGTCACAGCCATACAATTGCACCCGTCTACGCTTAGTGTGAAGGCGCATTGTAGCTCTTATAACGACGGCCTACAGTGCGCGGGGTAGACAGAATGACATGGAAACCAAACCGTCACTGTGACCTGCGCACAGGTTGGGGTACCATGCCGCCCAATTTGGCCGCCCGGGCGGCGTTTCACTTAATTTCAGTCAGGATCGGAAAAGGAACAGACCATGCCCCTGTCCAATATCGCCAACCTGTTCGGCCGTTCACCAATCAAGCCGATCAAGGAGCACATGGCGACCGCCCACGAGGCGTCCGCGGATCTGGTGCCCTTCTTTGAGGCCCTTATGAAGGGCGACTTCGACGCCGCGGGCGAGATTCAACTGCGCATTTCCGCCAGCGAGAACCGCGCCGATGACATCAAGAAAGACCTGCGCCTGCATCTGCCGGACAGCCTGTTCATGCCGGTCTCCCGCACCGACCTGCTGGAACTGCTGCACGTCCAGGACAAGGTAGCCAACAAGGCTCAGGATATCGCCGGTCTCGCCACCGGCCGGAAGATGCAGATCCCCGAATCCATGCACGGCATGATGGCCACCTTTGTGGAAAGCGCCGTGGCGGCCTCCGCCCAGGCACTGAAGGCCATCAACGAGCTGGACGAACTGCTGGAGTCCGGCTTTGCCGGGCGCGAGGTGGACATCACCCGCCGCATGACCGAAGAGCTGGACGACCTCGAGCGTAAATCCGACAAACTCGAAGTCGAAGTACGCGCCGCACTGTTCAAACTAGAAAAAGACCTGCCGCCGGTAGACGTGATTTTTCTCTACCGGATTATCGAGTGGGTCGGCGACCTGGCAGATGAGGCCCACGGCGTGGGCAACCGATTGCAGCTGCTGCTGGCGCGTTAACGGGGGAGAGAAAACGTGGATATCATTGCTCAGTACGGCCATATCTTTTTGATCCTGGCCTGTGTATTCGGCTTTTTTATGGCCTGGGGCGTCGGTGCCAACGACGTTGCCAACGCCATGGGGACCTCCGTCGGCTCCCGCGCACTTACCATCAAACAGGCGATCATCATCGCCATGATTTTCGAGTTTGCCGGTGCCTACCTCGCTGGCGGTGAGGTCACCGCCACCATCCGCAAGGGCATCATTTCCTCGGATATTTTCAACGACCAGCCCGAGTTGCTGGTCTACGGTATGCTCTCGGCACTGTTGGCGGCCGGCACCTGGCTGCTGATCGCCAGCATCCTGGGCTGGCCGGTATCCACCACCCATTCCATCGTCGGCGCCATCGTCGGTTTTTCTGCGGTCGGCATCTCACCGGACGCCGTGGCCTGGGGCAAAGTGGGCAGCATCGTTGCCAGCTGGGTGGTCTCGCCGGTACTGGCGGGCACCATCTCCTTTATGCTGTTCCGCAGTGTGCAACGCCTGATCCTCAACACTGAAGATCCTTTCGGCAATGCCAAGCGCTACATTCCTTTCTACATGTTTGCCGTAGGCTGGATGATCGCCATGGTTACCCTCACCAAGGGGCTGAAGCATGTATTGAAGGATGCGGATATCTCCCTGTCTTTCTGGCAGGACGCCCTCATCGCGGGTGTCGCCGGGCTGATCGTGATGGGCATCGGTGTGATGATGCTGAAACGTATCAAGCGGGATCCGGAACGCGAGCGCGACAACCGCTTTGCCAACGTAGAGCGGGTGTTCGCCATCCTGATGGTATTTACCGCCTGTGCCATGGCCTTCGCTCACGGCTCCAACGACGTGGCCAATGCCGTCGGCCCGCTCGCAGCGGTAGTCAATACCGTGCAGATGGGCGCAGTGACCGCCAAGGCCTCCATGCCGCCGTGGATTCTGTTGCTCGGGGGTGCCGGTATCGTAGTCGGTCTCGCCACCTACGGCTTCAAGGTAATGGCCACCATTGGCAGAAAGATCACCGAACTGACCCCGAGCCGTGGCTTCGCCGCCGAGCTGGGTGCCGCCGCCACCGTGGTACTCGCGTCCGGTACCGGCCTGCCCATCTCCACCACCCACACCCTGGTGGGGGCGGTGCTGGGTGTGGGCCTGGCCCGCGGCATCGGCGCCCTGAACCTGCGCATGATCACCACCATCGCCGCCTCCTGGGTCGTTACCCTGCCCGCCGGCGCCGGCATCGCGATCATCTTTTTCTTCTTCTTCAAGGGCGTCTTCGGTTGGTAGAAAAAGGGCTGGTAACCTGGCCATAGTAAAAACCGGCCACAACTGATAAAAAGGGGAGCTTCCGAGCTCCCCTTTTTTTTTTGGCAATGGAGAAGGACATTCCCATGCAACTGCCTATCTATCAAGCCGACGCCTTTACCTCCGAACTGTTCCAAGGTAACCCCGCCGCTTACGTCCCCCTGACCCATTGGCTGGACGACCAGCTGATGCAACAGATCGCCGCCGAGAACAACCTCGCCGAGACCGCCTTCACCGTCCCCGTCGGCAACGGCTTCGAGCTGCGCTGGTTCACTCCGGGCGAAGAAGTCCCCCTGTGCGGCCATGCGACCCTGGTCACCGCACACCTGCTGTGGACCGAGTTGGGGTTCACCGACCCGGAAATCCACTTCTTCACTCGCAGCGGCGAACTGATCGTGCGTCAGGAAGGTGATCTGCTGTCTCTGGACTTTCCCGCAAAGCAGACCCGCGAAATCCCGCTCGATGACAGCTATACCGCCGCCCTCGGCGCCAGGCCACTCAAGCTGCTGGAAGTGGCCGGTTCCAACGACCAGTTACTGGTGGAATTCGCCACTGCCGAAGACATCGCCAGCCTCACCCCGGATATGCGCGCTGTGGCCGCGCTGCCCTACAAAGGCCTGATCTGCACCGCCCCCGGTAACGACTGCGATTTCGTCAGCCGCTTTTTCGCCCCCGCCATCGGTATCGACGAAGACCCTGTCACCGGCTCCGCGCATACATTGCTGGTGCCGTTCTGGGCAGAGAAACTGGACCGGACTGCGTTGCAGGCGAAGCAGATTTCGTCCCGCGGTGGCGAGCTGGACTGCGAGCTGAATGGTGAGCGGGTGATTATGCGTGGGCGGGCGGTGACTTATTTACGTGGACAGATAAGCCTTTGACCCAACGGTTAAATCAACGTGCGTCAATCTCCGAGAAGGTGGCGATGCCGGGTGCGAACTTGTGAGACCTTCTAAAACAGGGATGTTTTAGAAGAGCCCCCATGGGCCGAAGGCGCCGCGATGGAGCGGCCGGACTGGGTTCACGGCGTGTCTCACAAGTTCGCACCCGGTAGCGTCACCGCCACCATAGCCGCGACAGGGCTTCTTTGAGAGCTACCAATAGTGATAGTGCAACCGTTCATTCTTCCGCGGCCCGTGGATCTGCCAGATCAGCTCCAGTTGATCCTTGTGTAACAGCAACTCCGCGGTGTAAATATCGTCGCCACAGTGATGCGCGGCCACCTCGCGAAAACCGTGTTCGGTCACCGGCGCCAGGGCAAACAACAGCACCGGCTCTTCACGGCGCAGGTGTTCCAGGCGAATGGCATTGTCATCCCGGCTCCAGCGATAGCGGTTCTGCAACTGGATTTTGTGGCCGTCACCATCGGTATATTCCGCCTGCTCGGAAAATATCAGGTTACCCTCATCCGAAGTCACCGCCACCTCACCACGGCCGTGACCGCGCCAGTTGGTTCTTGAACCGGGCCCGTTGCTGGCACTGAAACTGAACGCCGTGATTTTTCCGAGCCTCGCCCACAGCTGCGCAAGCGCCGTCTGAAAAGCCTTATCATTATCTAAATCAGCCGACATTCATCCAGACTCCAAACCTTATGACACTGTTGATACTGGTCACCCTCCTGTGGGCCTTCTCTTTCAGCCTGATCGGCGTTTACCTGGCCGGACAGGTGGACAGTTATTTTTCCGTTCTCACCCGCGTACTGCTCGCCGCCGCGGTATTCCTGCCCCTGATCAACTGGCGCACCCCACCGCGCACAGCACTGTCGTTGATGGTCATCGGCGCCGTACAACTGGGGGCCATGTACCTGTTTTACTACCAGTCATTCCTGCTATTGAGCGTACCGGAAGTACTGCTGTTCACCATCTTCACACCGGTGTATATCACCCTGATCGACGACCTGCTAAAGCGACATTTTTCCTGGTGGAATCTCCTGGTCGCCGCCATTGCGGTATTCGGTGCCGCAGTTATTCGCTGGGATGAACTGAGTGGCGGCTACTGGCGCGGTTTTCTGGTCGTCCAGGGCGCCAACCTCTGTTTCGCCAGCGGACAGGTGGCCTACAGGCAGTTTATGCAATCTGCCGGTTATCGCGAGCACCCATTGCCCCAGCGACAGGTATTTGGCTGGTTCTTTGTTGGCGCCAGTCTCGTCGTCTCAATCGCCTGGCTGGCATTGGGCCAGGCAGACTATCCGAAAACACCCATCCAATGGGGTATTCTGCTGTGGTTGGGTGCGGTGGCCTCCGGTCTCGGCTATTTTCTCTGGAACAAGGGCGCCACCCAGGTTTCCGCCGGCACTCTTGCGGCAATGAACAATGCCCTGATTCCTGCGGGCCTGCTGGTGAATCTGTTAATCTGGAATCGCGACGCCCACCTGCCGCGGCTGCTCGCCGGTGGCCTGCTTATCGTCGCCGCGGTTGCCCTCAGCGAATGGCACACTCGACAACGACAGCAGCAACACAGACGGAATTGAAACCAGCGACATAAGGACAGCGCCATGAATGCCCGCACCCTGCCCGACCTGCAAAGCCAGCTGAAACAGCTGGTGGCCAGCCCCAGCGTCAGCGCCACCAACCCCGCGCTGGATATGGGCAACCGCGGCGTGATCGATCTGCTCGCAGCCTGGCTGGAAACCCTCGGCTTCAGTATCGAGATCATGCCTATCGAGGGGCAGCCCAATAAAGCCAACCTGATCGCCACGCTCTCCGGTAGCGGCAGCGGCGCCGGTGGTCTGGTTCTGGCCGGGCACACCGACACGGTGCCCTACGACGATAACCGCTGGCAATCGGATCCATTCAAGCTCGACGAACGGGACAACCGTCTGTACGGGCTCGGCAGTACCGATATGAAAGGCTTTTTCCCGCTGGCGATCGAGGCGGCAAAGAGTTTTGCAGAGAAACCACTGCAGCAACCGCTGATCATTCTCGCCACCGCCGACGAGGAAACCTCCATGTCCGGCGCCCGCGCACTGGTCAAAGCGGGTCTGCCGAAAGCCCGCTACGCGATTATCGGTGAGCCCACCGGTCTCAAGCCCATCCGTATGCATAAGGGGATGATGATGGAGCGCCTGCGCATTACCGGCCAGGCGGGGCACTCGTCGAATCCCGCTTACGGTGCCAGCGCCCTGGAAGCGATGCACACCGCGATGGGCGAAATCCTCAAGCTGCGCGGCGAGTGGCAGAGCCGCTTTCGCAATCCGGGCTTTGCGGTGGAAGTGCCCACGCTCAATTTTGGCTGTATTCACGGCGGCGATAATCCCAACCGTATCTGCGGCCACACTGAATTACAGTTCGACCTGCGCCCGCTACCGGGTATGGCCATGGACGAGCTGCGCGGTGAGTTGCACCAGCGACTTAACAGTGTGGTTGGTGGAGACAAGATCAAGCTGGAGATGGATTCGCTGATCGGTGGCGTGGAGGCATTTGAAGAACCGGCGCAATCGGAGCTGGTGCAGGCGGCGGAAAAATTGACCGGGCACAGTGCGGAAAGCGTGGCCTTTGCCACCGAGGCACCGTTTCTGCAGAAGCTCGGGATGCAGACCATTGTCCTCGGCCCCGGCGATATCGATCAGGCCCACCAGCCGGATGAATATCTCGGGCTGGAGCGGATTGACCCGATGGTGGAAACCCTGCGGGGGATGATTGGGCGGTTCTGCCTGTAGCGGTACCTGTTTTAAGCTTCGGTGGCGGCACCGCTACCGGGTACGCTTTCGCGAGACACGCCGTAAACCCATCCATGGGGGCTCGGCTGCGGCCGTCCTGGCCGCAGACGGTCTCGCGAAAGCGTACCCGGTATCGATGCCTGCGCCCGAAGTTTTGCAGATCTATCAGAACTCCTAATCAGTAGTCCAAATAAATCCCGCAGAAAATGCGTTATATTGTACCCTCAACCAATTTAATTGCCGAACTGAAAACATCGTGAACACAGAAAACACCACCCTAAACTGGTTCCGTAACGCCGCGCCCTATATCAATGATCTGCGCGGGCGAACCCTGGTGGTTGCGATTCCGGGCGAAGGCTTAGGGCACGAGAACTTTCGCAATCTGGTGCACGATCTGACGCTGCTGATCAGCCTGGGAGTTAGGCTGGTGCTGGTGCACGGCGCCCGCGCGCAGGTAAATTGCACCCTGGAGAAAAACGGTGTCCACAGCCGCTTCCAGGGCAATACCCGGGTAACCGATCGCGAAACCCTCGAGGTCATCAAAGAGACAGTGGGCAAACTGCGTTTCGAGATCGAGGCGGCATTTTCCCAGGGACTCCCGGATTCCCCCATGGCCCGCGCGGCGCTCAAGGTAGTTTCCGGCAATTTCGTTACCGCACGCCCGGTAGGCGTGATTGACGGTACCGATATGGGCTGGACCGGCAAGGTACGGCGTATGGAGGTCGCCGCCATAAGCCGCGCGCTGGATGAAGGGTCACTGGTACTGATCTCTCCGCTGGGCACTTCCCTCACCGGTGAGCTGTTCAACCTGAACTACCTCGACCTGGCAGCGGAAGCGGCACAGAGCCTGAAGGCAGAGAAGCTGATTGTGTTCCGCGATACACCACAGCTCATTGTGGATGGCGCCCCGGTTTACGATCTCAGTATCCATCAGGCGGAAGATGCGCAGGAGTCCGTGGATAGTGAAACCCTCGCCTGTGCGATCAATGCCTGTAACGCCGGTATTCAGCGCGTACACCTGCTGAGTTACGCCGATAACGGGGCCCTGCTGCAGGAGCTGCTGAGCCGCGAGGGCGCCGGCACCATGATCTACCGCGACAGCTACGAGGTGGTGAGGCGCGCGCGGATCACCGATGTGGGCGGAATACTGGGGCTGATAAGACCGCTGGAGAAGCAGGGGATTCTGGTGCGCCGCTCACGGGAAAAGCTCGAGGCGGAAATCGACCATTTCACCCTGGTGGAAGTGGACGGCACGCCAGTAGCCTGTGCTGCGCTGTATCCGATTCTCGACAATCAGGGCGATACCGTCGCCGCAGAAATCGCCTGTGTGGCGATCCATCCGGAGTTCCGCGGTGGTGGCCGCGGCGCCAAGCTGTTGCAGCACCTGGAGCGGCAGGCGCGGGCGCTGGAGCTGCCGGAAATCTATGTGCTCACGACCCAGACCGAGCACTGGTTTATCGAGCGCGGCTTTACCCAGGTAGATGCCAGCGATCTGCCTGCTGCGCGCAAGTCGCTGTACAACATCCAGCGCAACTCCCGGGTGCTGCGCAAACCCCTGTAAACGCCCCTGCCCGTATTGTTCAATTTGTTGTTTCGCGCAATATAATTGCTTTTAAATCCGGAACAGGACGGATAACCCTTTCGCTGGAAACAGCCAGACTCCACAGCCGCGCAAACTTTCTTGCACTTTGTTAATCTGTCAGGCTTCCGGGGTACTACCCCGGCCTGTGTTCATCAATCTGTGATATTCGTAAAGAGCCACTATGCCTCAGTACCGTTCCCGCACCTCCACCGCCGGCCGCAATATGGCCGGCGCCCGCGCCCTGTGGCGCGCCACCGGCATGAAGGATGACGATTTCCACAAGCCCATCATTGCCGTAGCCAACTCCTTCACCCAGTTCGTACCCGGGCATGTGCACCTGAAAGATATGGGACAGCTGGTGGCACGGGAGATCGAAAAGGCCGGTGGCGTCGCCAAGGAATTCAACACCATTGCGGTGGACGACGGTATCGCCATGGGCCACGATGGCATGCTCTACAGCCTGCCCAGCCGCGAGATCATCGCCGACTCCGTCGAGTACATGGTTAATGCCCACTGCGCCGACGCCCTGGTGTGTATTTCCAACTGCGACAAGATCACCCCCGGAATGCTGATGGCGGCCCTGCGCCTGAACATCCCGGTCATCTTCGTATCCGGTGGGCCCATGGAGGCCGGGAAAACCAAGCTCGCCGATCACAAGCTGGACCTGGTGGACGCGATGGTCATCGCCGCCACCGACGACGCTTCCGATGAAAAGGTGGCCGAGTACGAACGCTCAGCCTGCCCCACCTGTGGCTCCTGTTCCGGTATGTTCACCGCCAACTCCATGAACTGCCTGACCGAAGCGCTGGGACTGTCCCTGCCGGGCAATGGCACCATGCTCGCCACCCATGCCGATCGCGAAGAGCTGTTCCTGCGCGCCGGCCGCGAGATTGTCACTCTGGCCAAACGCTATTACGAAGACGACGACGAAGCCGCATTGCCGCGCAATATCGCCAATCGCGCCGCCTTCAGCAATGCCATGGCGCTGGATATCGCCATGGGCGGTTCCACCAACACCATCCTGCACCTGCTCGCTGCGGCCCAGGAAGGGGAGGTGGATTTCAACCTGGCGGATATCGACCGCCTGTCGAGAAAGATTCCACAACTGTGCAAGGTGGCACCCAACACCCAGAAATACCACATCGAGGATGTCCACCGCGCCGGCGGTGTGATGGCAATTCTGGGGGAACTGGAAGCTGCCGGCCTGCTGGACGCCAGCCTGCCCACAGTGCACAGCAGCTCCTTCAAGGAAGCCCTGGAGCAATGGGATATCCGCCGCACCGATGATCCGGCGGTACACAAGTTTTTCCGCGCCGGCCCCGCGGGTATCCCCACCCAGACCGCCTTCAGCCAGGACTGCCGCTGGAACAATCTCGACGGCGACCGCGAGAACGGCTGCATCCGCTCGGTGGAGCATGCGTTCTCCGCCGAAGGCGGACTCGCGGTGTTGTTCGGCAACCTGGCACCGGATGGCTGTGTGGTGAAAACCTCCGGCGTTGAGGAGGAGTTGTGGAAGTTCGAGGGCCCGGCGCACATTGTCGAAAGCCAGGAAGATGCGGTCGCCAATATCCTCGAAGGTCGGGTCAAGGAAGGCGAGGCAGTGATCGTTCGTTATGAAGGCCCCAAGGGCGGGCCGGGAATGCAGGAAATGCTGTACCCCACCAGCTACCTGAAGTCCAAGGGGCTGGGTAAGTCCTGCGCGCTGATCACCGATGGCCGCTTCTCCGGTGGTACCTCCGGGCTCTCCATCGGCCACGTTTCGCCAGAGGCCGCCAGCGGCGGCAATATCGGGCTGGTTCAGGACGGCGACCTGGTGCGTATCGATATTCCCAACCGCCTGATCGAAGTGGATATTCCGGAAGCGGAACTGCATCGCCGCCGCGAGGCCATGAACAATAAAGGCGACGCAGGCTGGAAACCGGCCAAAGCCCGCCCGCGCAAAGTAAGCCGCGCGCTCAAGGCCTATGCATTACTGGCCACCAGCGCGGATAAAGGTGCGATACGGGAAATCGATTGAATTCGACGCTAAAAGTTGATTGAGAACAGAAAAGAGCGGGCAAATGCCCGCTCTTTTCGTTGTTGCCCCCGGTAATTTATTCCGCCATTTTGAACACTATCCGGTTGCGCACCCCGCGCTTTTCCACCGGCCGTCCTTCGGACAGTGGTGGACGGTATTTGAAGCGCTCTACCGCTCTCAGGGCCTCGCGATCGAATACCGTGGTGGGCTCCCCATCATTCTTGTAACCACCTACCACGTTGGCATCGCGCACCCCGCCACTGGGGGTAATGGTGAACTCCACCACCACATAACCCTCGATACCACGGGACAGCGCACGACGCGGATAACGCGGTGCAGGTTTATAGATCGGCAGCGGATCGGCACTGATGATGCTCGGATCCAGACCGGTGTCATCTACTACGGGCGGTGTGATGCCAGTGGGAATCTCTCCCGGAGTCACCCGGGACTCGACTCTGACCGGCTGCAAAGCGGGAGGAATTTCCTGAGGTTTAACCGGTGGTAGCGACTCCTGCACCGTCGGCGTCAGATCCGGGAGATGGATTGGCGCCACTTTTGGCGGTAGCTCTTCAGGTGGCGCCCGGTAGTCGGTGGCAATCAGTTGCGTCATGCCGAGTAGCAGAAGCCCGGTAATGCCAAACGCAAAGGCACCACTGCGGGCCAGCGCCAGCGGGCGAGACGAGATAAAGATAGGGGGGGTGGAGTTCAGCGGATAAGCCTGTTCCATAACACCTCTCCTTTTTATTTTCAGGTGTTTATCGAGCACACGGCGAACCGTGCGGTTGGAAAAGCTGATCAGCTACTTTCAATAATTAGTTGATTTTGGCGTATTTGCAAATAAGTCTTATTTATTTTCAGAATTAGCCGATGCGTATCGGCGGCTCGACCACGCGGAACAGCGCCAAAAAAAAGGCCGCACAGTGTGCGGCCTTTCGAATCCGGAGAAATGCTGAATCACATTGCCAGCTGTTCTGCGCGGTTCTTCTCGTTTTCCACAAAGGAGATCCACTGACGGGCAAACTTCTCGGAACGTTTGTCTTTCAGGGCTTTCTTCAGGTAATCCAACGAGGTGTCGTACTTTTTCAGGTTGGCGTTGGCCATCCCCAGCACGATGTAGAGCTGATCCGGACGTTTGATATCGCCCTTCTGCAGCGCCTTAGAGCCCATGCTGACGGCTTTCTCGTTCTTGTCCAGATCCAGGTAGATACCGGCCAGACGAGAGTAGAGATCACCTTTGTCAGACATACTGGCAGCGGCTTCCAACTCGGGAATAGATTTCTGCAGCTCTTGAGCCATCTGGTACGCCTGAGCCAGGCTTTCCAGATTCTTAGAGGTGCGTTCAATCTTCTTCTCTTTGATGCCCTTGTCGATCACCTTGGCGCCCTTGTAAGGCATCTCAGCACCCATAAAGAGATAGGCCATGTTCAACAGCTCTTTCTCTTTCTGCAGAGCACCGGCAACGTACGCAGCTTCCATCATGTGAAGCATATCGTCTTCGCGCTTCAGCTCACCGTACATACCTGCCAGCTGCTTGTAGTATTCCCCTTTCGGATAATACTTCACCAGCTTCTCGAGTACCTTGGCTACATTTTTGTAGTCGTTATCCTCGTAGTAGAAGTAGCGTTGCAGCTGGAACCAGTTTTCCTTCGGCGTCTTGCCTTCCTGCTCGTACATGTTGATGGCCTTGGTAATATCGGCCATCGCCTTTCCGGACTCTCCTACCTGGTGGTAGGCCTGAGCCCGCAGGGCGTACTTGTCGGCAGTAACGTCGTCAGACAGTGCGAACCACTTGTTCAGGTACACCAGCGCCTGCTTGTAGTCTTCCTGAACGAAGTACAGCTGAGCAATGGTCAACAGGGTACCGACTTCCAGTGCTACCGGCAGGTTTTCCTGCCCTTGCGCCAGCACCTGTTTGTAGTAATTGATCGCCTGCGGGTACCGCTCCATGCTGTAATTCACGAAGCCATAGAAGTAGTACATCTGCGCGGTTTCATACGCGTTCAGCTTGTCTTTACCCGCTTCCATTTCCCGCAGTGCGGCCAACGCTTCCTGCCAGTTACCGGCATCGGCCGCTTCCTGTGCTTTACCCAGGTGCTTGAATGCACTTTCGCGCATGGAAGGTGCTTTGCGGGTTTTCTCTTCGCTCTGTGCATTGGCTTGGGCAAATGACGCGGATACGCCAACTGCCTCAAGCACACTCACACTTACCGCCGGGGCCAGCACCAGGGGCAGCGCCACGGACGTGCGCAGGACGAACTTGGATAAACCTTTCGTCACGGTCGTCATGTTCATATGCGTCCCCTATATTAGTTGGCCATATTGAAGCTGATCTTGGTTTTTACACCAGGCACTTCAATCGGCTCGCCATCAACAACCCGCGGCTTGTACTTGTACTTCAGGGCCGACTTCACCGCAGCGCGGTTGAAGATGGAAGTGGGGTTGCCATCTTTGGTGAAGGCTTCCACAACCTGCGGGTCCCGTACAGAACCGTTCTTGGTCACCGTGTATTCCACGATTACCCAGCCCTCGATACCACGCTGCAGTGCGCGACGGGGATACTGAGGCTGCACTTTTACGATCGGTAGATAGTCACCTTCGGAGGCAAAGCCACCGATACCACCGACGTTCAGGTCAGCGTTCGCTCGCGGCGCAGCCATATTGATTTCGCCATCTACATCAGGCTCATCAAATTCCGGCTCCGGCATATCGGGCGGCGGCTGCTCGGGTTCCTCGGGTTTGTCCGGCTTCCTGGTATCGTATTGCGTTTCGATCTCCTGCTCAGGCATGACCACGTCAGCAACCTTGAGAGGCTCCTCTTCTTCGGGAGCACCCAGGTTCGCTTCGATCAGCGCATGCATGGTGAAGATCAGGGCAAAAGTCGTGGCTACCGCCAGCGCACCCGCCCCTAATAGTCTTACCGGGTTCATAGCAGTTAACTCTTCTCTGTAGCGACGGACACTTTCTCGATACCGACTCTCCTGGCCGCATCTGCGATCAGGGCAACCTTCTCGATACTCGCCTCTTTATCCGGCTGAATTACCAACCACCCTTTCGGGTTTTCGGCACGAAGACGTTCCAGGGTATTTCTCACCTGACGGTCTTCCACTTTCTCTTTGGCAATCCAGATCTCGTCGTTGTTGTTGACCGCTACCAGAATAGAGGTGGTCTTGAGTTCAGACTGTGTCGCTTCCGGCTTCAGTACATCGACACCCGGCTCCTTGATAAAGGTCGCGGTGACGATGAAGAAGATCAGCATGATGAACACCACGTCCAGCATGGGCGTGAGGTCAATCGCTTGCCCTTCTTCTTCCGCCGTAGTCTTTTTCTTGCTCATAGCAACTCTCTCTAGCGAAATGCTCTTAGCGAGATTTGGCCTTGTGAAGCCCCGCTACTCTCAGTGAGCAACCTCGGATAACGGGAACTTCTTCAATTGGCTAAACCTTCTCGGCAAACAGCAAGCTGATTGCCTTTTCTGTGGTGCCGTCAGTGATCCATCGTCAGATGGTCTTCCAGCAGCTGGGTTTCACGCTCGGCAGTACGGGTGACATAGGTGTTGGCAAATACGCCCGAAAGCGCAGTCACCATACCCGCCATAGTCGGGATGGTTGCCATGGATACACCACTGGCCATCTGTTTGGCATCACCACCGCCGGTGATTGCGAGCACTTCAAACACGTTGATCATGCCCCATACGGTACCCAGCAGGCCGAACAACGGCGCGAGGGCAACGCAGGTCTGGATCATGTCCATATTGCTCTGAACCTTCTCGGATACCCGGGAAATCATCGCATAACGGATCTGGTGTGCATTCCAGGATTTGCGCTCCGGGCGCGCCTCCCAGGCGTCCACGGCGCCCTGAACATCACGCTTCAGGCCGCCCTTGAAGTAAAACACCCGCTCGAAAATCAGCGTCCACATGAAGAAGGTCAGGCCGGCGATCAGAAGTAGTACTGGCCCGCCCGACGCCATAAAGGCGTTGACGGCGGCCCATGCGTCATTTAATGCGTGCATGTTGCCGCCTCCTCTTATTTACGCTCAGCGTTTTCTGCAACGATACCGGCACTCTGTTCGTCCAGGATGTGCAGGATGCGCTTGGCGCGGCCATTAACCACGGTGTGCAGCAGAACAGTCGGAATCGCAACACACAGACCCAGAACGGTGGTCACCAGTGCAGAGGAGATACCGCCGGCCATAGCCTTGGGATCGCCCGCGCCGAAGATGGTGATGGCCTGGAAGGTGATGATCATACCGGTCACGGTACCCAGCAGACCCAGCAGCGGTGCCACCATGGCGATGATCTTCAGCAGGTTCAGACCGGACTCGATGGCCGGACGCTCTTTCAGCACCGCTTCTTCCATCTTCAGTTCCAGAGTCTCTCCGTCAACACCTTTGTTCTCTTCCGCTACGGACAGAACACGACCCAGCGGGTTGTTGGTGTTCGGGGTAGAAGAACGCAGCTGGGAGTTGACCTTGGCATTCACACCAGACAGCACGATCAGGCGCCAGATAGCCAGCAGTACCGCGAACACACCCACCGCAGTGATGATGTAGCCCACGATTTTGCCCTGATGCCAGCGCTCTACGATGCTCGGGCTCGCGATCATGGCTTTCAGGTAAGAACCACCGGTAGGACCAGTCGGGTCAACACCGAATGCGGTGAAGCCACTGGTAGCCGCCTGCAGGTCGGCCGCCATGCTCTGGTACTTACCATCCGGCTGACGGATCAGCTCGGCCATTTTGTGGTTGTCGTTCATTTCCAGGTACTTACCGTTGGAAACGATGTTGAAGTTACCTACACGAACCACTTCCTGCTCGGCCTGTTCGCCGTCGGGCAGGATGACGGTGCTGTTGAACTTCACAACTTTACCGGCTTCAACGGTCTCACGCTGCAGCTCGTACCACAGACGCTCGATTTCCTGGATGGTCGGCAGTTTGGTCTGGGAGTTCATTTTATCGATCAGCTGATCGAGGAACTCAGCGCGACCCGGGTACTGAGCGGAAACCAGAGAAGTGTCCAGGTTCGCACGCAGGTCACCAGCGGTAGAGGTCATGTGGCCGAACAGTTCGTTCAGGGAGCCCATGCGCTCATCCAACTGCTGACGCTTCTGTTGAACCAGCAGCTCCTGCTCTTCGTACTTTTTCTCCAGTGCCGCGGAACGGGCTTCTTCAGAAGCACGGGTGTTCTCGGCCTGGCTCAGCAGGGAGGCCTGATTGGATTTCTGACGACGGAATTCTGCTTCGCGCTTTTTGTGCTCGGCAGATTCAGCGATCTTGGACTGCTGAACCATTTTCAGCAGCTGATCCAGAGAGGTAGCTTTCTCGTCCTGGGCGACAGCGGAAACGCTGATCAGGCCAGCAGCTGCTACGGCTAATACGCGTTTGGCGATGGTTTTCATTGCGCTGCCTCCGGAGCCGGGATCGGCATAGTCATGATGTCGGTGGTGGCCTGTTTCTTGGCGATTTTCAGGCCCTGCATGATGGCGCGACGGTATTCACCGCCATCGACTTCAACCCAGGCTTTCTGGTCTTTGTCGTAAGCCAGGGAGATCTTGGAGTCGGTGGTCTGTGCGACCAGGGCGATACGGCCGATCTGCAGTACGTTGACTTCGCGGTCCTGACCGTTCACGTTCAGGGTGTCGGAGTAACTGTCAATCTTGCGCGCGTATTCCGCTTCGAAGTTGTACAGTTCCAGAACCTGACGGAATTTCTCCGCAACGGTTACGTCGGAACGGTCCATGGTGCTCTTAACACCTTCGAGGTTTTCTTTGCGCTCGGCCAGTTTGAACGGCATATCCAGTTCGATGAACTGCTCCAGGCCATCCAGCATGCGCAGGATCAGCGGTTGAATCTGACGCTCGATCACGGTTACGCCATCAATAGACTCATCGAGGTCCTTGATCACAGCCAGCTGGTTAGCCAGCTGCTTTTCGAGCTGACGGTTGTAGACGCGCAGGCCGTCGATTTCCTTATTGACCACTTTGAACTGCTGGAGCAGATCGGTGGTCTCTTGGGCAATCTTGTCGATGCGCTTTTGAGATGCAGTTGCAGCAGTCGTTTTCTGCTCGCCAACCTTGAGAACGGTATCCAGTGTATCCGCAGTGGCTACGCTACCGTACAGTGCGCCGGCAGACAGCGCAGTGGTCAGCGCCACAGCCATGAATCGCTTGGTTTTCATTAGACCCCCCAGTGGGTTCAATATTTCACAACATGGTCGCGATGGTTTAGCTGCCACAACGCGGTAGTTTTTGGTTTGAAGACAGCTAAGAGCCGCACATTGTAAACAGCCGAATTGATTATTCAAATGCGGAATGTCCGCGCCGGACACCCTGAGTAGCACGGTAACACCGAGGTAACACCTTCGGGTTGCATGCACACATTTGCGGCGTCCAACGCTGTGCAACTAATGATCAAATCTACCTGAAAGAGTAAATTTTGGTCAATTTGTTTTTAAAAAAACCTGTCGTACTGAACTAAGCAGTAGTTGTATTCATCCTTTTCCGAGGCCGGGTAACAGTCCCGACTCACCTCTTTCCAGCTTTCATCCAGCGCCGGGAAGTGGGCATCCCCGTCGACCTCAGCCTCAACTTCGGTCACATACAAGCGCCGTGCCAGGGGCATGGCCTGGCGGTAGATCTGCGCCCCACCGATCACCATAATTTCATCAGCCCCCTCCTTTTTGGCCACTTCGGCCGCAAGTTCCAGGGCCTGATCCAGGGAGGTCACGGCATCCACTCCGTCGGCCTGCCACGCAGGGTTGCGGGTTATCACGATATTGCGCCGCCCCGGCAGGGGGCGCCCGATGGACTCAAAGGTCTTACGCCCCATGACGATGGGCTTGCCCAGGGTGGTGCGCTTGAAGAACTGCAGATCGCCAGAGATCTTCCATGGCAGGGTATTCTCGCGCCCGATGGCGCCATTGCGGGCGGCGGCGACGATCATCGCCACCGGAATCTGTTCCGCCACCATCAGACCGCCACCGGTGCCGGGATATGCGGATGCGCTTCGTAACCCTGCAGATCGAAGTCTTCAAAGCGGAACTCGAACAGGTCCGTCACCTCGGGATTGAGGCGCATCTGCGGCAGCGGGTGGGGCTCGCGGGACAGTTGCAGCTCTACCTGCTCAGAGTGGTTGGAATACAGGTGGGCATCGCCGAAGGTATGCACGAAATCGCCGGGCTCCAGACCGCACACCTGGGCAATCATCAGGGTCAACAGGCTGTAAGAAGCGATATTGAACGGCACCCCGAGAAAGATATCCGCACTGCGCTGGTACAACTGGCAGGACAGCTTGCCGTCTGCCACATAGAACTGGAACAAGGCGTGACAGGGCGCCAGGGCCATTTTACCGGCGCGGGCGTTGTCCGATGGGGAGCCCCCCTCATCCGGCAGGTCCGCCGGGTTCCAGGCACTGACGATCAGGCGCCGGGAATCCGGGCGGGTTTTGATCTGCTGAACCAACTCGCTGATCTGATCAATATGGCGGCCGTCCGGCGTTGGCCACGAGCGCCACTGATAACCGTACACCGGCCCCAGATCACCGTCCTCGCTGGCCCACTCGTCCCAGATCCGCACACCGTGCTCCTTGAGGTAGGCAATGTTGGTATCGCCCTTCAGGAACCACAGCAGCTCGTGAATGATGGAGCGCAAATGACACTTCTTGGTGGTTACCAGCGGAAACCCCTGCGCCAGATCAAAGCGCATCTGGTAGCCGAACACGCTGCGGGTGCCGGTACCGGTGCGGTCGCTTTTGAGGGTGCCGTTGTCGCGCACATGGCGCATTAGATCGAGATACTGCTTCATTATTTACTGGCGCCCTTCGCCGATTTCAGGTCTTCAACTTGTTCACTGCGCCCTTCCGGCAGCGGTTGCGTGCGATAGCTCCAGATCAGGAGAGCCAGGCCGGCGGCAATCATCGGCAGGCTCAGCAGCTGGCCACGGGTCATCCAGCCGAAGAGATCGAAGCCGATGTGGCCGTCTGGCTCGCGCACAAATTCCACCAGGAAGCGGAAAATGCCATACAGCATCACAAACAGGCCGCCGACCGCCAGACGCGGGCGCGGTTTGCTGGAAAAGAGCCACAGCACCACAAACAGTACCAGCCCCTCCAGAAACGCCTGGTACAGCTGCGATGGATGCCGCACCAGCAGTTCCGGATCCTTGGGGAACACCATGCCCCAGGGCACATCGGTCTGACGGCCCCACAGCTCTTGCCCGATAAAGTTGCCAATTCGACCCAGGCCGAGACCAATAGGCACCAGCGGAGCGACAAAATCGATCAGGGCCGGGAAGGTGGTGCCAATACGACGCGCATAGATGGCCGCTGCCAGCATCACGCCAATCAGGCCACCATGGAAACTCATACCGCCTTCCCACACCTTGAACAGACTGAGGGGGTGGGCAACCAGCTCGGGGAAGTTATAAAAGAACATGTATCCGAGGCGTCCGCCCACGACCACACCAATGGCGCAGAACAGAATCAGATCCTCAACCTCGGACTTGATCACCGGTGACCAGGGCCTGGCGGCCCGACGCATGGCGAGCCACCAGGCGGCGACGAAGCCCGCCAGATACATAAGCCCATACCAGTGGATCTTGAGCGGCCCGATGGCCAGCGCAACAGGGTCGATTTCAGGGTAAGTCAGCATGCTGGAACCGCGGTTATAAAAAGTGCGGTTATTATGGTGGCAAATCTCCCACCTTTTAACCCCCGCTGCTCACCAAATTTGAACAGCGGGAACAGACACCAAGACGAGATTGCCATGTGCCTGCTGCTGTTTGCCTACCGCCAGCACCCTCGCTACCCGCTGATACTGCTGGCCAACCGCGATGAGTTTTACCAGCGCCCCACCGCGCCGGCAGACCTCTGGCACACACCGCCCATCGTAGCCGGACGCGACCTCGAGGCCGGCGGCACCTGGCTTGGTGCAACGGACGGCGGGCGCCTGGCGGCGGTGACCAATGTGCGCGAACCCGGCGTGCCCACGCCACCGGCGGCGGCATCCCGCGGCGATATCCCCACGAAGTTTCTCGCAGCAGACAACGCCCCCCTGCGCTTTGCAGAGACCCTCGCCGGGGAGCGCTACCGCGGTTTTAACGCCATGCTGTACGATCCAGCGGCCCCCGAATCGCTGATCTGCGCGGGCAATCGCCACCGGCCGTTTGCCATGACCTCCGGCGTACACGGTATTTCCAATGGTGCCGCCGATGCACCCTGGCCCAAGGTCACCCGCGGTCGCGAAAGCCTGGCGCAACTGGTTCAGTCACTCCCCCACAATGCGCCACCAGAGTGGCTACTGGCCCCTTCCCTCGCACTGCTTCAGGACACCGCCGTCGCCGAAGACAGCGCGCTGCCCGATACCGGCGTTGGCCTGGAAATGGAACGCGCCCTGGCGCCCATTTTCGTGCGAATCCCCGCGGGTAATCTCCGCGAAGGTTCCAGCGGTTACGGTACCCGTGCCAGTACCCTGGTCCTGAGTGATCGGGAAGGCCGTGTGTATTTCTGGGAACAGAGCTACCGGGAAGGTCAGCCCCTCGGCAGCCCCAGACACTTCACTATTCCCTCCACTACAGCCTCCGTCACGCCCCGCGCGCCGTCGTAACCGGAACCAGTCAGATCCCGGGCTCCCCCGCTCTCCGGATATAGAGCAGACGCCGTAAGGTGAAATGAAACTGACGCCAAGCAAATTCCGGATTTGTTGCCATACTTAATTTCACAGGCAGGCGCATGTTGAGTTTCGCGCTAATCGGACACTCACATCCGCCTCAAATAAAGGAAGGTCGCGCGGGATGCTCGACTCAGGTGCGCCGTCGACGGGTTACCCGTCGGTCACAGCAGGATAGGGGCACCTAAAGTTGGGAAGGTATGAACGATCGGGCCCCGGCTTCCGCACTGTAAACCGGCGCCCTGCTGTATCGCTGAGGTACCATGTCTTATTTCATTCCAGAGCGTCACAAACGCAAGTCGCCATTGCCCATGCTGATACTGGGCAGTCTCTGTCTGTTTGCCCTGTATTACGCTTTCATGGCTAACCAGAAGACCGTTCCGGTGCTTCCGGAAAATGCCGTTCGCCCCCATCTGGTCAACTGGCTGGAGGAGAACCCGGACGCCTGGCCGGCACAGGACCCGATCTTCAATCCGGCGGCCGTGCGTCGGATCTACCGCCGCACCGACTACCGCCTGTTGTGGTTTGACAACTACAGTCTCAGCGACACCGCCAACGACCTGCTCAAGCAGCTCACTGCATCCAGCTCGGGCAATCCCAGCAGCCTGGTGGATTATCGCTATCACCTGGGCTATTTCGACCGCACCCTGCGCGATACACCGCAACGGCTGCAAATGGCCGCTGTTCTGGACGTGCTGCTTACCGATGCATTTATTTCCTACGCCCAGGACACCCAGCTGGACAAGCTGAACCCGGACAGCCGCAAGTACCATCCCCGCCCCCGCCGCAAGGACATCACCCCGGTAAATACCACCGAGGGCGGTTTCCAGATGGCCAGCACCCGATTCTATGCGCGCGCGGAGGACAGCGGCCGCAAATACTTCCGCGGTTACAATCGTGGTAGCGAAAAACGCGACGGCCGTTCCGTAGACCGCTCCACTTACTACACCCAGCGCGGGCAGTCCCAGCGCCGCTCGCGTCCAACTACCTATTCCGGTAGCACCCGATACGGTACCAGCCACTCTGCTCGCTACTCGACGCGCAGCTATCCGCGCACATACGGCTCCTCGATGCCGCGCTATCGCAATTTGTCCGACGGGCCGACCGCAATGCCGCCCGCCAGTGGCGAGGGCATTTGGCTCGAGGAAAACACACCCTTTGGCGGCGACGCCCAAGCCCTGCGCCAGCAGCTGGCCCGCTACCGCGATATGGCCGCTACCGGTCGCTGGCGCCCGCTACCGGCGGGACCGGCCATGACCATCGGTGCCAAGCACCCCCACGTGGCCATCCTGCGCAATATGCTCGCGGTATACGGTGACTACTACAGCTACGGCAATGATCCCAACAGCAACAAGTTCGACCAGCGGTTACACGATGCCGTGGTCCGGTTCCAGGTGCGTCACGGCCTCAAACCGGATGGCATTGTCGGCCGCCAGACCCGCCAGCGCCTGAACCTGTCGCCCACCGCCCGCGCCCATATTATCGAGACCAATATCCGTCGCCGGGAGAAGCTGCCCGCCAACCTGGGGGACAACTTCATCCAGGTAAACGTGCCCGGGTACAAACTCAATTATGTGCGCAATAACCGCATCAAGCTGTCCATGAACGTGGTGGTGGGCAAGAAGATCCACCAGACACCGGAGATGACCACGCGGGTGTCCCGTGTGGTCTTCAACCCCACGTGGACCGTACCCCGCAGCATTCTGGTGAACGAGATCCTGCCCAAGGCGCGCTCCAATCCGCACGGCATGGAAAATATGGGCTACCGGGTGGTGAATGGCAGCGGCGAATATCTGCCCCTGACCCCGAGTAACCTGCGCACCGCGGCCAGTGGCGGCTTCCTGATGCGCCAGAAAGGCGGTGAGAAGAATATTCTCGGCCGCATCAAGTTCGAGATCCCCAACAAGGATGATATTTATCTCCACGACACCCGCGCCAAGAGTCTGTTCTCGCTTACTGACCGCGACTACAGCCACGGCTGTGTACGCCTGGCCAAGCCCCGCCAGCTGGCAGAAGCCCTGCTGCGGGACGAGCCTGGCGACTGGAGCCGATTCCGCATCGACCAGCTGACCACCGGCGACGACACCACAGAAGTGCGCATGAAAAATCAGAACGTCAAGGTCTACATCACCTACTGGACCGCCTGGGTCGACGGCGAAGGGCGCATGCACTTCCGCCCGGATATCTATGGCAAAGACGGACTGGCGGTCAATCAGTTCGACTGAACGTCACCAACGGACTTTCCCCCTTTGTAACGGGACGTCTCACTGCCCCGACCTTGCCGGGCGGCCCCGCCGCCCGGCTTTATTCCCAAAGCCCTCACCCCACCCCTGCGCATACGCCAAAACTAATTTGGGGCCATCCCGGTCACGAATTACCAATTAGGGACAATGCGGTCGCAGCTGCGGCCCCTCTCAGGCATCCAAACAGACCTGGCTGCCGGCAAGTTGGTAATAGTTCAGGGGTACTGACATGGGCTCAACGGGGACCTCTCCACATTTTGGCCGCGCTGCACTGGCGGCGCTGATCCTGTCCATTTCCGCCCAGACTGGCGCGGAGGAAAGCAGGCAGGAGACCGTAAATGACCAGCAAAACGCCAGCAAAGAACTGCTGAAGCCCTACAGCCCCTACACCCCTTACGGCCGGCAATACGCGTTGATGCGCGAGGCGCTCGCCCGCTATCAGGCTCTTGCTGAAAGCGACGCCTGGGAGCCCCTGCCAGACGGTCAGGCGCTGAGTTCAGGAATGCGCGACGAGCGGGTCAAAACACTGCGCTCACTACTGATGCAGTACGGCGACCTGCCAGTGACCGGCGATATGCCGGCAGCGACAGCCGGTGCCGGTACTGCCGAAGAGAATCCCCAAGAAGCCGATCCAACCCGTTTTGACAGCAAACTGCGTCAGGCGGTAGAGCGATTTCAGCGCCGTCACGGCCTGCGTGCCGATGGCATCGTCGACCGCCATACCCGCGAACACCTGAACACACCGCCACAGCGGCGGCTTGCCACCCTGCGCGCAAACCTGCAGCGCTGGCAGACCCTGCCCAAGGATCTCGGGCCCCGCTATATCCACGTCAATATCCCCGAATACACCCTGCGTCTGGTACAGGGTGAGAAAGAGCAGTACCGAATGCGGGTGGTGGTCGGCAAAAGCAAACACGCCACGCCCCAGCTCAGCACGCGCCTTACCCGGGTGGTGTTCAATCCCACCTGGACGGTGCCACGCAATATCGCGGTGCGCGAGCTGCTACCAAAAGGCAGTGCCAATCTGACCGCCGGCGGATACCGCCTGGTCAACAACAGCGGCAAATCGGTGCCCTTCAGTGGCCGCAACCTTCGCGCGCTGAGACTCGGCAGTGTGGCCCTGCAACAGCGCGGAGGTGAAGGCAACGCGCTGGGACGATTCAAGTTTGTGATTCCCAATCGACAGGCAATATTCCTCCATGACACTAACCGCAAAAAGCTCTTCAGCCGCAGCACTCGGGCTTACAGCCATGGCTGTATTCGACTGGAAAAGCCCGGAGAACTGGCAGAGATCGTACTCGCCAGCCAGGGCAACTGGACTGCGGACAAACTGGCGCAAATGACCACCGGCAGCCGTACCCGCTCGGTCGCTCTGGAGCAGCCGATTCCCGTACACATCACCTACTGGACCGCCTGGGTGGATGAGAAAGGCCAACTGAATTTCCGCCCCGATATCTACGGGCGCGATCCTGTAGATGGCGACAAAGTCGCACAGACCGATGCAACCCCGGAAGAAAACCATGAGCAGCGAGACTGAGCAGAAAAATACAGTCACGCGGCTTGTCGACAGCGAAGGCTGTGACCGGATTGCAAGCCCAGAGTTTGCGATATGTTGAGGGGAGAGCAATGAATCAACCAACACCCCGACAATACCCGTGGCGACAGATGGCACTGTGCACAGTGCTCTCCGGGCTGACTGCCCTCGGCGCCATGAGCGCCGGCGCCGAACCGAAAACACCTGTAGACGCCGTGAAATTCTCAACCGCCGGCGAGCAATTGCGACTGCAGGCCGAGCGCTACCGCGCACTGGCAGATAAGTGGGAACCGGTCACCGCCGGCGCCGCCCTGCGGCCTGGCGACCGGGGGCCGCGGGTGACCCAATTGCGCGCACTGTTGAAGCTGTATGGGGATTACCGGGGGCAACCGGGGCCCGTGCCCGTGGGCAGCCAGAACCCGGCACTTTTTGGCGTCGGTCTGCAGCTGGCATTGGAAGCCTATCAGCGCCGTCACGGCCTGCCGGTCACAGGCATACTCGACAGAGCAACTGCCACAGAACTCGCGCGCCCGCCCCAGGAGTTGGCAGAGCTACTGGATAAAAATGCCGAGCGCTGGGATCGTCTGCCAGACAACCCCGGGGCGCGCTATGTCCTGATCAACGTTCCCGATTATCAGCTACAGCTGGTAGAAAACGGCAGGGTCACCCTGAATATGAAAACCGTGGTGGGCAAAAGCAGCAAACGCACACCGGATATGAACAGCAAAGTGGTATCGGTGGTGTTCAATCCCACCTGGACCGTGCCCCGCAGTATCCTGCTCACCGACCTGCTGCCCAAGGCGCGCAACAATCCCGAGGCCATGCACAAACGCGGTTACCGGGTGGTGAAATACGGTACCAACACCACCATACCGATCTCTGACGAGAGTATTGCCAGTGCCGCCAAGGGTAAGGCCACCCTGCGCCAGATATCGGGGCCGGATAATACGCTGGGCCAGGTCAAATTCGTGATCCCCAATAAACAGGCAATCTTTCTCCACGACACCCAGGCCCAGAGCCTGTTCAAACACCGGGAACGGGCATTCAGTCATGGCTGTATCCGACTCGAGCAGCCGGAAGAGCTGGCATATGCCCTGCTGGCACGCCAGGGCTGGGACAGAACCCGGGTCGCCCAGGCGACCATCGGCGATGAGTCTGTCACCATCAAGGTGGATAATCCCCCAGTCCTGTTTATCACCTATCTCACCGCCTGGGTCGATCCCCGCGGTCAGGTACATTTCCGCCCGGATGTGTACCACAGGGATCCCTGACATCCGCTGCCGCGTGCGCCGCCCTACATCCCCTACAGTCTCCGCCGGTCACCTCCCCGGGCAGCGGCTGGAATCGGCGAGCCGCACTCACCAGACAAGGGTTTCACCGGGTCGCCCCAAAAAAGGACGCCGTTGCCTCCACTGTCCCGAGTACTGACTCCCAGCGACAAGCTGTCATCGGAAATTTCCCCCATACAGCCGTTCCGGGCCCCCACATTCCCCGGTTTAGCGACTATTCGGGGGCTAATTCCCCAAACCCGCTATTAAACCTGAAACAGAACCAGGCAGTCGCAAAAAAATTAATTTCCACGAGTGACAACGCTGTCAACAAGTTTCGATATTCACTTGTGAATAAATCGGTAAAAAAGTCTCCTGGTCGTAGCCTGCTAGAACAAAATTACAATGGTTTTTTATGATCAATTCGTCATGAGCACTGTTCTGTTTGTAACCCCTGACTATTTTTCGTACAGTGCCAATCAAGTCGAGTGGCAGTGGAGGCGACTCAAGCGAAAGCAAGATTCACTACAACTCAGAGGCGGTGACAGGGTATGAAAGAAGTATCAAGACGCAGGTTTTTAGCAGTTTCTGCAGCTACCGCGGCCGCGGTTTCAGCCGGCCCGGCACTGGCGAAGGTGGGTAAATCACGCACCCTCAAGATGCGTAACCTCCACACCGGTGAACGCCTGACTGCATCTTACTGGGCAGATGGTGATTACGTCGGCAGCGGACTGAAACAGTTCAACCGTCTGCTGCGTGACCACCGCGCCAACGAAGTGACACGTATGGACCCGAAAGTGCTGGACATCGTGTACAAAATCAAAGAAAAGCTGAACTTTAACGGTGAAGTGGAGATTATCTCCGGCTACCGCTCAGCCAAGACCAACGCCAAACTGCGTGCCGCTGGCCGCGGCGTTGCCCGCCGCAGCTACCACACTCGCGGTATGGCCATCGACATCCGGATGCCCGGCATCCCCCTGTCGAAGGTCCGTAGAGCGGCACTGGATCTCAAGGCTGGTGGTGTAGGCTACTACCCGAAGAGTAACTTCGTGCACGTTGACACAGGCCCGGTACGTCGCTGGTAATCCACCGGCATCCGGCCCCGACACAAAAAAACCAGGCATTGCCTGGTTTTTTTGTTTTCAGGTTGATCAACTCATCCTCTCACCCTTCAGATTCCGTATGGCTGACTGGCGTCATATCCTCCTGCCGCGGCGGTACCTGGGTATTGCCGGACATCAGTCCGATCAACGCTTCGACCTGCTGGCGGCTGCGATGCAGCGCTGTCGGCGCAGCCAGCTCGATCGGATCCTCCATTTTCAATAGCCGCTGCTCCAGCTCGGCAAAGTTGAGCGCCAGCGCCTCCCGCTGACGAGGATCCAGCAGCAGATCTGCCATGCCGCCGCCTCCCCCCGGCAACCAATTGGCCTGGATAGTCCGCAACATGGCGAGCACCGCCTGCTTGGAATCCGCCGCGCGACCGCTTTCCACATCGCTCTCGGAACTCTCCGGTATCCGCGGCAGCACATCGTTGCGCAAAAATGCTATATGCGTATCGCGTACCGCGCGTATGCGGCCGCTCGGCGACTGGGCAAGGAACGGTTGCGAGAGATCATTGGCCGCGAGCGGCCAACGCGCCGCCAGACGACGACTGTCTTCACCAATCCCCTGGGCAATCAGACGCGTCAGCTCACGCCGGCGGTTGGCGGCCTTCGCCTGGGGCTTTTCGCCACCACTGGCCTGGGCAAACTCGCTGGCATTGCGCTCGCTGGTCGGCCCCCACAGCATTACTTCCAGCGCGTGATAGCCGGTACTGGCTTCTTCATGGGCAGTGAGCCGATGCTGTTTGCGCAGGTTGGCCAGGGTCAGATCAATGGCAGTATCGTTGACGATGCCACTGGAAGAATATCCCGGTACAGTATCCAGGTAACCGGCCTGGGTCGGCCAGCTATCCAGAGCCAGTATTATCTCACGGCCCTGCTCCTGCAGTTCTGCCGGCGCAAAAGCAACACGAATATAGGGCAGTGCCGCCGCCAGCTCCCGGTGCGCGTCCAGCCACGCGAGCTTGGCCGCCTCGAGATGGTCTTCAGTGGGGGATTCCAACAGCCGCGTGACGGCCCGGGTGAGCGCTTCGGCGGCGGCCTCGGCATCAATAACCTGGGCCTGACCTGCCTGCCAAAAGGCGGTGGACAGGGTATCCGCCGCCGCTTCGTCAATGGCCGGCGCGCTGACAGCGGGCTTTTCGACCTCCACCGCAGCCTGGGACTCCTCGCCCTTGCGTTCACAACCGGTGGCAAATAACAGCCCTGCAGTCAGTGCCAGCAAACCGGTGCCGCGAATCAGGTCACACAGCGGTTTCCCGGCAGGAACCTGTGTCATTTGGGATGCCGGACGGTCCACTTGGTGGGAGGGCCGGCCTGTGGGCGAATTGAAGCGTATCACTTGTTTCCTCTTTCGCTCCGCCCCGACTCGGACGGTGTGAATGATTGGGCAGTCAGTGTGAATAGTAGAACCGCGAACGGCTGAAACGCAGTGCTCAAAAATTCAGTGCCGCGCTGAAGGATGCTTCATCAGCGCGCAAGCTGATTATCTGCCAGCCCCGCGCCTCGGCCTCGCTGCGCAGGCGCTCGTCTGGATCCACTGCCACCGGGTGCTCCACCTCCTGCAACAGCGGAAGGTCATTGATGGAGTCGCTGTAAAACCACTTTTCACCGCGCTCGTAATCGGCATTACGCGCCAGCCAGTCACGCAGTCGCAGCACCTTACCGCCCTGAAAACAGGGCTCACCCGCAACCCGGCCAGTAAAGTTGCCGTCCACTTCTTCCGGCTCTGTGGCCAGCAGCGTATCCACCCCCAATCGGGCAGCGATCGGCTCCACCACAAAGCGGTTGGTGGCGGTGATGATCATGATGTGATGGCCGGCATCGCGGTGGCGCTGGATCAGGGTTTCCGCGTGCGGCAACCACAGATCGCCGATCACCTCCTGCATGAATTCCCGATGCAGATTGTCCAGCTGTCCCCGCGTCATCTGCACCAGGGGCTCCAGCGCAAATTCCAGATAGGCGAAGATGTCCAGCTCCCCACTCTGATAGTCCCGGTAAAAACGGTCGTTCTCATTGCGGTAACGCTCGCCGTCCACATATTCCCGGGAGACCAGAAACTCTCCCCAGGCGTGATCGCTATCACCGCCAATCAGAGTGTTATCCAGGTCAAAAATCGCCAGCTGCACAAAAATCTCCTTGTATTGAATATAGGGCAAGGCTGTCGCGGAGGTGATCTGTTTGGCCCATTTTTCGCCGTCCTCACCCCGGCCATCCCATGAGAATGCCCCCGGCGGGAGATTTTACCCCGACGACGCGCCGCTGGCATCGACCAGTGTCACTGAATTGCCGTAAACCGGTGGCTGTGGAACAATGCTGGACAACCGGTGCAACAATGCACCAGATAGAATTTGAGGACGGCATTTTGGGCGACGGCAAGCAATCACCCGCCGGGCGTAAAAACCGCCGCAGACCTGCCAAACACTCCGCGCGTCAGGAAAAATCTGCAGAGAGCAGGAACTCCCACCCGCGGGGTGCGGACAAAGCTGGCAACAATCATTCGGGTAACAGCAGCAATATCGACAGTGAGGGCTTTCGCCCCAATGTGGGTATCATTGTACTGAATGCGCGCGGCCAGGCGCTCTGGGCGCGCAGGGTAGGCGGTAAGGACGCGTGGCAATTTCCCCAGGGTGGAATTAATCCCGGCGAATCCCCGGAACAGGCATTGTACCGCGAGCTCTACGAAGAGGTCGGGCTCACTCGCAGCCAGGTCAAGCTCCTCGCAAGCACCCGCGGCTGGCTCCGTTACCGGTTGCCCCGCAGACTGGTTCGCAAGCGCTCGGAACCCCTGTGTATCGGACAGAAGCAAAAGTGGTTTCTGTTGCAGCTCGAAGCCGATGAAAGCAACATCGGCTTCGATAACGGCTACAAACCGGAATTTGATCACTGGCGCTGGGTAAGTTACTGGCACCCGCTGACCAAAGTGGTGACCTTCAAGCGAGAGGTCTACCGGCGTGCGCTCACCGAGCTGGCGCCGACACAAATACAATTGGAAAGACGCTGGCACAAGCGCGACAGCTGACCGCCACCCGTGCGGCTCCGGCTGCGAGCACAGGGGCCGTTCCTGAATAGCCAGCAGCACCATAGCCGCGGCTCACTTGTTCTTGTCTGCACCAGCAGGCGCGAACAAGCGCAACAGAGCCGCGATAGAAAATATTCGGCGAGGAAGCCAGATTGCTCGGATCACTGCGCAGTATCGTTCAGGAAGTCAACGCCGCCAGGGACCTGCCCTCGGTGCTGGATATCATCGTCCGCCGGGTACAGGCGGTGATGAACACCAAAGTATGCTCGGTGTATCTGCTCGACAAACAATCGGGTAACTATGTGCTCATGGCCACCCAGGGCCTGAACCAGGACGCGGTAGGTCAGGTGCACATGGCCCCGGGCGAAGGCCTGGTGGGTAATGTGGTCACCCGCGAAGAGCCCATCAACCTGGAGCAGGCGGAGGCACACCCCGCGTTCCAGTACTTCCCCACCACTGGCGAAGAGCAGTTTTCCGCCTTTCTCGGCACCCCCATTATCCATCACCGCAATGTGCTCGGCGTACTCGTGGTACAGCAGACCGAGCGCCGCCGTTTCGATGAAGGGGAAGAGGCATTCCTGGTCACCCTTGCCGCCCAGCTGGCAGGCGTCATCGCTCACGCCGAAGCCACCGGTGCCCTGGTCAATATCGGCCAGCAGCGCAACGAAGCCAAATTCATCGGCCTTGCCGCCTCCCCCGGCGTCGCCATCGGCCGCGCGCATATCGTTGCGCCTCCGGCCAATCTCGCTACTGTCCCCTTTGCCTGCAGCATGGATGTGGATGCGGAACTGGCGCTGTTCCAGCATGCGCTGGCCGCCGCGCGCGAAGAAATCCGCGATGTGGGAGAGCGCCTCAAAGACAACCTGAACAAGGAAGAGCGCGCACTGTTCGATGCCTACATCAGCATGCTCGACGACAACTCCATCGCCGTCGAAGTGTGCGAGCGCATCCGCCAGCAACTCACTGCCGCCCGCGCCTGGGCCGAAGTCATGCTGGAGCATGTGCGGCGTTTCGAGGCCATGTCCGACTCCTACTTCCGCGACCGCGCCGCCGACGTACGCGACCTGGGCGCCCGGGTCCTGATGCACCTGCGCCAGCAGGAACAGAGTCAGCGCGACTACCCCGATAACACCATCCTCGTGGGCGAAGAGCTCACCGCCGCAGTACTGGCAGAAGTGCCCCGAGAAAGACTCGCCGGCATCATCTCCATCAAAGGTTCCGCCAACAGCCACGTTGCCATCATCGCCCGCGCCATGGGTGTGCCCGCAGTAATGGGTGCCCAGGAACTGCCCTGGGAGCAGATCGACGGTGTCGATCTGGTACTGGACGGCTACCGCGGCGAGCTGCACATCCATCCCAGCGCCGAGCTCAAACGTCGCTTTGAAGACATCGCCGAAGAAGAGCGCGAACTGGCGCGCAACCTCGACCACCTGGCGAAGCTCCCCTGTGAAACCGCCGATGGCCACCGGGTAAGATTGTGGGTCAATACCGGGTTGATGGCAGACGTCGTGCGTTCCCTCGAGCGCGGCGCCGAAGGTGTCGGCCTCTACCGCACCGAAGTCCCCTTCCTGCTGCGGGACCGCTTCCCCTCGGAAGAAGAACAGCGGGAAATCTACCGCGAGCAACTCCAGGCCTTTGCCCCCCGCCCGGTCACCATGCGCACCCTGGATATCGGCGGCGATAAAGCCCTGAGCTACTTCCCCATTGAGGAAACCAACCCCTTCCTCGGCTGGCGCGGCATCCGCGTCACCCTCGACCACCCGGAAATCTTCCTCGGCCAGGTGCGCGCGATGATGAAAGCCAGCCTCGGCCTCGACAACCTGCGCATCATGCTGCCCATGATCAGCGGCGTCGGCGAACTGGAAGCCGCCCGCCGCCTGGTGGACCGCGCCTACGACGAACTGGTGGACGAAGGCTACAAAATCCAGCGCCCGCCGCTCGGCATCATGATCGAGGTACCCTCCGCCGTGTACCAGGCCCGCGAACTCGCCGCACGGGTAGACTTCATGTCCGTCGGCAGCAACGACCTCACCCAGTACCTGCTGGCGGTGGATCGCAACAACAGCCGCGTGGCCGGCATCTACCACGGCTTCCACCCGGCGGTGTTACAGGCACTGTTACAGGTGGTTACCGCCGGCCATGAAACCAGCACCAAGGTGGGGATTTGCGGGGAACTGGCGGGCGACCCTGCCGGGGCGCTGCTCTTGGTCGCAATGGGTTACGACGTCCTGTCCATGAACGCCACCAACCTGCCACGGGTAAAGGCCGCGTTGCGAGCAGTGAACAAGTCGGATCTGGATCGATTGTTACAGCAGGTGCTGAAAATGGAGAGTCCGGAGCAGATTGAAGAGAAGCTGCACGGGTATCTGCAGGATCTGGGGATCAGTGGGCTGGTGCAGCCCCAGCCGGCGGAGACGAGTTTGGGGGGGTAGGTTTCCAGCTTACTAATAATATAACCCTTACTGAATTGAACCACTGCGGCCCAACGCGAAGGTGCCGCTACCGGGAACAGCCTTGCCAGACCTTCTAAAACAGGGACGTTTTAGAAGAGCCCCCATGGATGGGTTCACGGCGTGTCTGGCAAGGCTGTTCCCGGTAGCGGTACCGCCTCTAAGCGAGCTTAAACCGCTATGCCTGTGCGAGCTCAGAACGCATGGCGCTGATCACTTCCGCGTAATCATCTGCATTGAAAATCGCTGAGCCGGCAACAAAGCTGTCGGCGCCGGCTTTGGCGATTTCCTGGATATTATCCCGGGTTACGCCGCCGTCGATTTCCAGGCGGATATCCCGCCCACTATCGTCGATCAGTTTGCGCGCTTGTTTGAGTTTATCCAGGGTGGCGGGAATGAATTTCTGCCCGCCGAAGCCGGGGTTGACCGACATCAGCAGGATCATGTCGAGCTTGTCGAGTACATACTTGGCGGTGTCCAGTCCGGTGGCGGGGTTGAACACAAGGCCTGCCTTGCATCCCAGGGATTGGATCAGTTGCAGGGAGCGGTCGACGTGTTTGCTGGCTTCCGGGTGGAAGGTGATGTAGCTGGCACCGGCGTCGGCAAACATGCGGATCATGTCGTCGACAGGCTCGACCATCAGGTGCACGTCGATGGGCGCTTCGACGCCGTGTTTGCGCAGGGCTTTGCACACCATGGGGCCAATGGTGAGGTTGGGGACGTAGTGATTGTCCATCACATCGAAGTGCACCCAGTCGGCGCCCGCGGCGAGGACATTGTCCACCTCTTCCCCCAGGCGGGCGAAGTTGGCGGAAAGAATGGAAGGTGCAATTTTGTAGTCTGGCATGTTCTCGTCTCAATCTCTTCTGTTTAGAGTTAGGTCGCCCCAAGGGTTCTCGTTTTTAATGGCCCTCAGTGGCGGCCGGGCACTGGGTGGCGCTTTTCAGGAGCGCTGTGAACCCATCCCTGGGCGCTTCGGCGCAAACATCCTGTTTGCGACGATCCTGAAAAGCGCCACCCAGCACCCAGCCTTCAATTTGTAGTTCTTTACTTCGTCAGCTGACAGGTTTTAGCTGGTTACACATCACTGCGCAGGCGTTCCTCCAACTTGCTCAACCGCTCCGGCGTTCCCACGTCACACCAATCGCCGCGATAAACCTCCGCCTGCATAAGATCCTCATTGTGGGTAAAAACCTCGCCCAGGCCGTAGCAGTCCCGCGCATGTGGATAAGTGGTGAGGATTTCCGGTCTCAGCCAGCTGATACCGGCATAGGTAAAGCGCGGTTTGGCGGTGCCGGACAAGAGGCCACGTTCGGTATCGTCCTCTCTTCCCCCATCTATACCAAAATCTCCCTCGGGATTGTGCGGCGGATTGGGGACCATCAACAGGCGCCCCGGACAAGCTTCCGGTAACGGGTTTTCGAGCCAGTGCTTGAAGTCGAAATCGCACCAGACGTCGCCGTTCACGACCAAGAAAGGCCCGTCGCCCAACAGCGGCAGTGCTCTGGTGATGCCGCCGGCGGTTTCCAGGGGCTCGTTTTCTTCCGAGTACTGGATCTGTATGCCCCAGCGGTTACCGTTGCCGAGGTGGTCGCGGATCTGGTCGCCGCGGTAGGCGAGGTTGATGACGACGCGCTGGATACCAGCGGCGGCGAGGCGTTCGAGGGTGTATTCGATCAGCGGTTTGCCCAGTACCGGGATCAACGGTTTGGGGAGGCGGTCGGTGAGGGGCCGCATACGCTTGCCGAAACCGGCGGCGAGCAACATGGCGGCGGGGGCCTGTCGGTTTTCTGAGGTCATGGTGAGGTCGCTGTCTGAGGAGGCGGTTTATTCGGTGGTGACGGCTTGTCGCTCGCCGGCGGTGCGGTAGTCGCGGTACCAGTCCTGCTGTTCGAGCAATGGCAGGATCTCACCGCGAAACCAGTCGGCGAAAGGGCTGAGTTCAGGATAGCGCTCGCACACTTCGACGGTGTAGCGGATTACCAGTGGCAGGTCGGGCAGATAGCCATGTTTGCCGTCGCGCAGGTAGAGTCGCGGGAACAGGCCCAACACCTTGAAGTGGCGCTGTAGCCCCATCCAGTCGAACCAGCGCAGGAAGGTCTCTGCCGACACTTCCGGAATCACGCCGGCGTCGGTGGCGATGGCGCGGTAGGTCAGGGCCCAGTTTTCCACCTGCTCTCGCGGCCAGCGGATATAACAGTCACGCAACAGGGAGGCGAGGTCGTAAGTGACGGGGCCCCAGACCGCGTCCTGGAAGTCCACCACACCGGGGCTCTCGCCGTCGCGCAGCATCAGGTTGCGGCTGTGGTAATCCCGGTGCACCAGCACCTGGGGCTGGGCGCTGGCGCTGTCGAGCAGGTGCGCGAAGGTGCGCTCCAGCATCTGGTCTTCTGCGTCGCTGATGTCGCGTTGTAGCAGTTTGCCCACAAGCCATTCCGGCAACAGCCGCATTTCCATGTGCAACAGTGCGCGATCGTAGGGAGGAAACAGCCCCTCTGCACGCTTGATCTGCTGCAGGCACAGCAATTCGTTCATGACTTCGGCATACAAGCCGGCAACGCTGTCCTCATCCAGTTCCCGCAGCAGCTGGGTGTCACCGAGATCTTCCAGCAGCATATATCCCCGCTCCACATCCGCGGCAATCACCAGCGGTGTGTGGATGCCATTGCGACGCAGGTAGTCCGCGAGGGCAACAAAGCGGCTGGGATTGGTGCGCTGAGGTGGTGAATCCACCGCGATCAGACTGGGGCTGGTATCGGTGCGGAAATAGCGGCGGAAGCCCGCGTCGCCAGATAGCGGACGCAGGTGCAGGGTTTCCTGCAGCGGCGGCACTGACAACTGGTCGTGCCCCGAGACCAGCGCACGGGCAGCCCAGTCACGCAATTCATCACGGCGCTGGTCCAGCCCCTCGGTTACACATTCACTCATCCGTCACCTGCTGCGTCTCTTGACCATGACTATTTATTGACCACGAACTGTTGGCCACGAACAGGCACCGGGCGACCCGGACCTGCGCCATTGGTTACGTCGCCCTTCGGCATCGCTTAAAAACTGCGCATTGTAACCGTGACCGCGTCGGGGATCACCTGTTGCACATCCGGTTAGTGTTTCCATGCCTTATCCCATTCAAGTAGAATCGTCCGCTGATTTTGTGCACTCGCTCAGCCCTCCACGCCAAACGTTGCCATCCTCAGTTTTGAGATTGTGATACGGACAACACAGGAAGGAAAAAGTGTGCGCCCAGGCGGCTGACTAGTCAGCTCTAGTCAGTCTGAGCCAGCCGCCTCCCTCGCCAACGGAACAGACTCTAAAGATAGCCGGAACCGATCACCCGATGCTGGAAGCTTCCCGCTGGCGCCGCCTTGCGCTAGCCATAGGACATTTATCTCGACCCCGCTCTCTCGCCCTCGGCCTGCTGGCTGCGCAGCCCCTGTGGGTAGTGGCGGAAGCAGGAACAGAAAACACAGACGGACCCCGGGCCGCAACCATTGCCGACGCGCAAGACAACCCCTACCTGTATCTGGACTGGTTTCCCAGGAGCCAGCTGACGCCTGCCGAGCACGCGCTGGTGCCACCGGTATGTGGTGGCGTGTATATCGAACCGCCCAGGCTGTACCCGGACGCCGACCTGTTGCCGGAAGAAGCGCCCATGCGGGCTACCGCCGATTCCGCAAGGTGGCTGGAAGACGGCACCGCACAATTGCGCGGCAATGTGCATGCCACCCAGGGCTACCGACAGCTGTTTGCGGATCAGGTGGATATCAACCGCAACGACAACACCGCCCACCTGACCGGCGCAATCGAGATGCGCGAACCCAACTTGCTGGTGCGGGGCAAATCCGCCGAGGTGCACACAGTCAGCAAGGCCGCCTCCATTGAGGACGCCACTTACGTTGTACACGAACAGTCGGTACACGGTTCTGCCCGGCACGCCTCCCGCCAGGCCAGTGGGGAACTGATTCTGACCGAAGGCACCTACACCCGCTGCGAGCCGGATAACGAGTTCTGGCGCATGAGCGGCGGCGAAATCAGCATCGACAATGTGGAGCGCCAGGGCACCGCGCGCAATGTGCGCCTGGAAATCGCCGATGTACCGGTATTCTACTTCCCGTACCTGCGTTTTCCCGTCGGCAGTGATCGCATGTCCGGGTTCCTGTTCCCGAGTATCAGCCGCGACGACGACAACGGCTTCGACGTGGCTATTCCTTATTACCTGAATATCGCCCCGCAGATGGATGCCACCATCGCCCCGCGCTATATCCAGTACCGCGGCACCGGGCTGGAGCTCGAAGGCCGCCATCTAAGCCCCTGGTTCAGTACCGAAGCACGCCTGGCGGGGCTGCCCAACGACAAGGGCGGCGACGACGAGGACGCGCGCAGGCTGATCAATGAAGGGTTTCCGGAAGACCTGGTACTGCCCGCCAAGGGCAAAGACCGCTGGTTGGTGAACCTGAACCAGCTGGGTGGCAATGGCGGTATCTGGCGGACCAGAATTGATTACACCAAGGTGAGCGATGCGGACTATTTCCGCGATCTCGATACCGCCAACGTGCAGGTACCGATGAACGTCAGTTCGCGCGCACTCACCAGCCTGCAGCAGACCGTCGAGGGCAGCCTGACCAGTGAGCACTGGCGCGCCAGTATCCGCGCCCAGGAGTACCAGCAGCTGGTCAAAGACCGCTTCGATACCTTCAGCCAGCTACCGCGGCTCAATGTCGATGGCAACTACAAATGGGGCGACTGGCAACTGCTGATGGAGCACGAGCTCACCAGCTTCGATCACTCGGACACCCAGACCATCCGCTTTATCGACGATGTAGACGACCCGGATAGCGTTACTGAACGTACGCGAGACTTTATCAACGCCCATCGCACCCGGATCGACTACGGTTTCGGCTGGGACAAGCAATGGCTGTGGGGCTTCTTCAATCCGCAGCTGACCGGTATCTACCTCGGCTACGATGTGGACAAAGCCTTCCTTGCGGACCCCAGTCAGAACACCCCGGAGGCTTCCGCTGCACAGCTTTCCATCGACAGCGGCCTGTACTTCGAGCGCGATGGCCGTCTGTTTGATTACGACTACGTGCAGACTCTGGAACCACGCCTGTTCCTGCTCGCCAGTACCGACGCCGACCAGGCCGACCTGCTCGACGTCAGCGATATCCGCCAGATTGATCGCAAGAGCAACAATCTGCTGTATGACACCTCGCTGTTCACCTTCAGCTACGACCAGCTGTTCCGCAGCAGCCGCTTCAACGGCAATGACCGTATTGATGACGCCGACCGCGCCGCTTTCGGTCTAACCACCCGCTTTGTTGATCCCACCAGCGGGCGCGACCTGTTGTCCGCCAGCGCCGGACAGATCTTCTATTCCGAAAACAGCCGCATCGAACTGCAGGGCTTTATCGAGGAAGTCCCCCGCTCGGAGTTCGCCGCGCGCCTGGAGAGCCGCCCTAGCGACAGCCTTCGTATCAGCAGTGAAGTGATCTATGACGATACCGACCACACCATCGACCGCGGTAACGTCACCCTGCGCTACCTGGACCCCGACTTCCGTCTGCTCAACGTCAGCTACCGCTATCTGCGCGATGACGAAGAGTTTGATAACGACGGCAACCTGACCCGGGGCCCCGTCAAGCAGGCGGATATCTCTACGGCCTGGCCACTGAGCAGCCGCTTGTCCATACTCGCCCGGGCCAACTACGATTTAACCTTTGACCGGGAACTGGAGTACCTCGCGGGACTCGAATATGACAGTTGCTGCTATCGTGCGCGCGTCGTGTGGCGGCGCGAACTCGATAACGACCTCGCAGACGTGGTCAAACCGGAAGACCTGGAGTACGACGAAGGCATCTATCTGGAACTGCAGCTGAAAGGCCTCGCCGGCCTCGGCGGCTCGGTCAACCGTATGCTCTCCCAGGGCATCGCCAACTTTGAACAGAGAGAAGTACTGAAACAGTGATGACAATAATGCCGATGTTCAGATTTCCCCACCGCACCCTGCTTGCACTGGGTGTCGTAATGAGTGCGACCCTATGCGCCTTTGCCAGCTCTGCCCTGGCACAGGTACAGAAGCTCGACCGGGTCGTGGCCGTGGTGGACGACGATGTAGTGATGGCCAGCGAACTGCAACAGCGCCTAAACACCATCACCCAGCAGATTGCCGCCCAGGATGTCCAGGCGCCTCCCATCGACGTCCTGCGCCGCCAGGTACTGGAACAGCTGATTATCGAGCGCCTGCAACTGCAGATGGGCGCCCGCGCCGGCGTCACCATCGCCGAGGAAGAGCTCGACCAGGCCATCGCCCGGGTACAGCAGAACATGGGCGTTTCCCCGGAGCAGTTCCAGCAGAAGCTGGAAGCAGACGGCATGTCCAACAACGCCTTCCGCCAGCAGATCCGACAGGAGATGATCATTCGCCAGGTGGAACAGGGCAGCGTCAATCGCCGCATCCAGATTACTGATCAGGACATCAACAACTTCCTGCGCTCCAAAGAAGGCGAGTTCTGGAAGTCTCCCCAGTACTCCCTGGGCCATATCCTGATCCCGGTGGGTTCCAGCGCACCGTCGGAAGAAGTCGCGGAGGCCCGTGCCAAGGCCGAATCCGTGTATGAGAAGGCCACCGGTGGAGAGGACTTCCGCGCCCTGGCGATCTCCAGCTCCGCCGGACAGAACGCCCTGCAGGGCGGCGACCTGGGCTGGCGCAAAACCGTGGAACTGCCCACCCTGTTTGCTGATGCCCTGGAAGGCGTCGAAGTCGGCGGAACCACCAAACCTTTCCGCAGCGATGCCGGCTTTCACCTGCTGAAAATTCACGAACAGCGCGGTGGCGCTGCCGAACAGGTGGTCGAGCAGACCAAGGTCCGCCATATTCTGGTGAAAACCTCCGCCATCCGCGATGACGATGCCGCGTACAAGCTGCTGATGGACCTGCGTGGCCAGATCGAATCCGGCGACCTCAAGTTTGAAGATGCCGCCCGCGAGCACTCCGAGGATATCGGCACCATGCTGCAGGGCGGTGACCTGGGCTGGTCCAACCCCGGCCAGTTTGTACCCGAGTTTACCCAGGCCATGGAAAACACCCCCGCCGGCGAAATGAGCATGCCGTTCCGCAGCCAGTTCGGCTGGCACTTGCTGGAAGTAGAAGGCCGCCGCCAGCAGGATATGACGGACCAGTACATCCGCAATCAGGCTGCCAACCTGCTGCGCAACCGCCGCTATGAAGAAGAGCTTCAGAACTGGCGTCAGGAAATCCGCGACCAGGCTTACGTGGAGATCAAACTCCCCGACCTGAAAGAACCTACAGAAGCCGCCGGCGGCGAGAGCGAAAGCCAGTAATCGGATGATTCCTCGTATTGCCTTCACACCCGGCGAACCCGCCGGGGTCGGCCCGGAGCTCGCAGTCAAGCTGGCCTGCTCCGGGCGGTCCCCTGACGCCACACGCGCCCAGATCATTGCCATCGCCGACCCGGACCTACTGCAGCAGGAGGCCGCGCGCCAGGGCCGCGCGCTGCAACTGATTCCCTTCGATCCCGAACAACCTTCCAGCCCCACTCCCGCCGACAGCCTGCACATCCTGCCGGTTGCGCTCGCCCACGAGGCCCACCCCGGCCAACTCGACATCGCCAACGGCGCCTACGTGCTGGAAACCCTGCAGCGCGCCGCCGATGGCTGCAAGGCGCGCACCTTTGATGCGGTGGTTACAGGCCCGGTACACAAGGGCGTGATCAATGACGCCGGTGTCGCCTTCAGCGGCCATACCGAGTTTTTCGCCGAGCAGGCAGGGGTGGAAAAAGTGGTGATGATGCTGGCCGCGGACGACCTGCGGGTAGCACTGGCCACCACCCACCTACCTTTGAAGGATGTGAGCGGCGCCATCAGCGCAGACTCCCTGCAGCAGGTGCTCACCATCCTGCACCGCAGCCTGCAGAACCAGTTCCGTATCGAGCAGCCCCGTATCGGTGTGTGTGGCCTCAACCCCCACGCCGGTGAAGGCGGACACCTGGGGCGTGAAGAGATCGAGGTTATCGAACCCGCCCTGGATACCCTGCGTGCCCTCGGCATGCACCTGATCGGCCCCCTGCCCGCAGATACCCTGTTTACCCCGCCACAACTGGCGCGCTGTGACGCGGTACTGGCCATGTACCACGATCAGGGGCTACCGGTGTTAAAATTCAAGGGATTCGGCCGCGCCATCAATATCACCCTGGGCCTCCCGTTTATCCGCACCTCAGTGGATCACGGTACCGCGCTCAACATTGCCGGCACAGGCATCGCCGATCTCGGCAGCCTCAATGCCGCCCTGAGCCAGGCCATTGAGCTGGTCCAATTGCGCAACCTCTAATCACTCCTGTAGGAGCCCGCTTGCGGGCAAATAACCAATCCATGGACAACTTTTTCCAACACAAGGCGCGCAAGCGTTTTGGCCAGAACTTTCTCGTCGACGAGAACATCATCGAGCGCATCGTGCGCGCCATCGGCCCCAAAGAAACCGACAAACTGGTGGAAATCGGCCCCGGCCAGGGCGCCATCACCGAGTTGCTGCTGGGCCGTTGCCCATCGCTCACGGCCGTGGAACTGGACCGGGACCTGATCCCGATGCTGGAATTCAAATTCCGCGAATACCCGGAATTTACCATCATCGAAAAAGACGCGCTGAAATTCGATTTCGGCACGCTGGTGGACGAGGGACAGCAGCTGCGTATCGTCGGCAACCTGCCGTACAACATCTCCACACCACTGCTGTTCCATCTGCTCAGCTTCCGCGGCAAGGTACAGGACATGCACTTTATGCTGCAGAAGGAAGTAGTGGACCGCTTGAGCGCGGTGCCGGGGGAGAAGGCCTTCGGACGCCTCAGTGTGATGGTGCAGTACTTCTGCCGCGTACAGGGCCTGTTTCCGGTGCCGCCGCAGTCTTTCCGCCCCGCGCCCAAGGTGGAATCCGCCATTGTGCGCCTGGTCCCGCACCAGGAGCTTCCTCACCCGGCCAAAGACGAAAAACTGCTGGAACGCATCGTTGCTGTCGCCTTCCAACAACGCCGCAAAACCCTGCGCAATGCCCTCAAACCCCTGTTCCCGGACCTGGATCCCGCACAACTGCCGGTGGACGCCAGCCAGCGCCCGGAGGCGCTCGGTGTCAAAGACTACGTGGCGCTGGCAGACTACTGCTCAACCCTGAATGCACCCTCCCCGTAGGGTGGATAAGTGAAACGCATCCACCAATAAGCACGGAAAAAATTTTGGCGACTTACGCAATCGGCGATATCCAGGGCTGCCTGGAACCACTACAGAGACTGCTGAAAAAAGTCCGCTTCAATGCAGACAAAGACAGATTGTGGCTGGCGGGCGATATGGTCCACCGCGGCCCGGACAGCCTCGGTACCCTGCGCTTTCTGTACGAGCACCGCCACCAGGTCACCGCGGTACTCGGCAACCACGACCTGCACCTGCTGGCGCTCGCCCACGGCGCCAAACGTCTGACCGACAAGGAACACGACCTGGCCGAAGTGTTACGGGCCAAAGATGCCGACAAGCTGCTCGGCTGGCTGCAGAACCAGCCGCTGATGGTGCACAAGAAAGTCGCCGGCAAATACTTTTCCATGGTCCACGCCGGCATCCCGCCCATCTGGAGCATGAGCAAAGCACTGGAACTGTCGGGCGAAGTACACCACGCCCTGCAGGACCCGGCCATGGCCAAGGCTTTCTTCTATGGCATGTACGGCAATGAGCCGCACCTGTGGAATGACCACCTGATCGGCGTCGAGCGCCTGCGCTCCATCACCAACTACTTCACCCGCATGCGTTTTTGCAAGGCCGACGGCACCCTGGATCTGATCACCAAACAGGGCCCGCTCGCCGCCCACCACGACTACCAGCCTTGGTTCAGCTTCGAACACCGCAAAACCATCAATGACCGGATCATTTTCGGCCACTGGGCGGCGCTGGAGGGAGAAGCCAATACCGAGAACATCTACGCCCTCGATACCGGCTGCGTGTGGGGGGGTTACCTGACCGCGATGCGACTGGAAGATGAGGAATTTTTCTGTGCGGATTGTGCATTTACGTAAATTTCAAATAATAATTTACCCAAAATACGCCAGCACCCCAATTCCCGCCATAACAAGTAATGGAGAAACCAACACCTGAAGCACAGAAATAAGAAATAACAGGTTAATCACATTGCAAAGTATCCCAAATAGGGCATACGGAAGCATAGTCTGGTCATTAAAAAGCAGAGACATCAAATACACAACTGGAAGCGAAAAAAGGAATCGACCCCAGATTTCAGAAACAAACAAATAACTCCGGCTACGGCACTTTGCATACGGTGTTTGTCAAAGAAGATGTCGCGATCAGCGGTTAAGCGGCTTGTTTTTCTTGTGGTGGGTTAAGCCAGACGCCTCTAATAGGATTCCAGTTCCTGGTGTGGCGTGGCCACCGTCTCGGGTTCTTCCGTTTCGCCTCTTCGTACACGGTTTTACGGCGCTTTAGTAGTTCAATCTCTTCGCCACTATGACGCTGGCTCGGCGTCACAAAGCGGATCGCGCTGTGGCGATGTGCATTGTTGTACCACTGCACGAAGCTATGAACCCATTGCCTTGCTGCGGAGATACTCTCAAACGGTTTGCTCGGATAGCTCGGTCCGTATTTCAAGGTTCTGAACAAGCTCTCCGAGTACGGGTTGTCATTGCTCACTGAGGGCCGACTGAACGATGCCACCACCCCGAGCTTTTGCAATGTGGCCAGCATGGTGGCGCCCTTCATCGGCCCACCATTGTCTGAGTGCAGAACCAATCCATTCTTGACGGCGCCCTCCGCAAGCTGCGCTTTGCGAATCAGGGTGCTGGCATGTTCTGACGACTCTTCAGTATGCACTTCCCAGCCCACTATTTTGCGGCTGAAGACATCGAGTATCAGATACAGCCGGTAGAAGGCTCCTCTTACACTGGACGCTAGGAAGGTAATATCCCAGCTCCACACCTGGTTCGGGCGATCTGCCAGGTACGCATTCGGTTTCGCGACGTTACGTGGCGCCTCCGCCTTACCTCGGCGGTGCAGCTGATTCGCTTCGTGCAATACGCGGTAGAAGCTGGATTCAGAGCCGATATAGATTCCTTGATCGGCCAGCATCGGGACAATCTGTGATGGCGGAAGGCTGCGGTATTCCGGCTGGTTGCAGACTGCCAGTATCTTTTGTCGCTCTTCGATAGTGAGCTTGTTACCCGGGGTACGTGCCTGAGCCGCGCGCTTGCGCTGATCGACCAAGCTTCGCTCCTGCAATGCTTTCTCCCAGCGTTGCAGGGTACGCACAGTGAGGTTCAATACCGCGCACGCTTTGTACCGGGCAGCGCCTGCCGTCACCGCTTCTTCGATAAGCTCTATCGCCACCTGACGGTCTTCCGAGGCGATCATTCGTCCTCGCTTTCCCCCCAGATGGCTTGGGCCTTTTTTTGCAGCACCAGTAACGCAGCCGCCTCCGCCAGCGCCTTCTCTTTGCGCTTGAGCTCTTTCTCTAGCTTGCGGCTTTTCTTGCGCTCTTTCTGCAGGTCGCGCCGCTCCTCCATGGACATCTGGTCGCGACTACCGGCCCCACTAATCGCAGCTTCACGCCAGCGCTGTATCTGCTCGGCGTAGAGCCCTTTCTTGCGGCAATACTCCGCCAGCTCGGCTTCATTCAGCGCTGCGGTCTCAAGGACTACGGCGAATTTACTCTCCCCGCTCCAATTTTCGGGGTTCTTTGGATCAGCTGGCACGGCTACACCCTGTTCACGAAATTGATTTCGCCAATTGTACAGGGTTGGCTCTGAAACGCCGGTTTCCCGGCTAACCTCCGCTATCGACTTCGCGTTCGGCGGCATCATCATCTGAACAGTGCGTTCTTTAAAGCCATCGTTATATCGTGGCATCCTTCACTCTGTTACCACCCCCTGATACATTGCTGGTTAGAAAGTGAGCGCGACATCTATCCTGACACAGGGGGCATACATCCAGAAAAAAGTTACAGACTCTTCTTTCAATACAAACCTGACTCCCTGAGAAATCAAGAAAGCCCCACCCCCAATACAAAAAGCTCGCACAATAAAGGGCAGACTCGAATCAAAGAACGCATAACCTACTCCCATGTAACCGATAAAGGTTATACACCTGGCTAATAAATCCCAGGAAGACCAAAACTTTACACTGAAAAAACCAGGAAGAAGCAAATCACGATACTTTAAACAGGTAAAAGCTACAGTGAATAAAGTGCAAACGATCGAAAACAATGAAAAATAGAGAAGATAGTGTAAAAAACTAAAACTTTTCCCAGACCACAGCAAAATTACGAGAGGAACCAACCATAGAGCCCAAAACACATAATTAAACGTAAATTGAACCCTGCAAAGCTCAAAAATCAATTTACGCCAACCGCAGTTGGTCAAAAACCAAACCAACTCCTCCAGCTTCGGAAAAAGTAACACAACAACGACTGAAAATAGAATGTGTATCGCTAAAAGAAACGTTATCGCACCACTCTTCTGTCCTTCATCACCAATCAAAAGCAGACTTACAGGCAAGTGTATAGTTAGAAGAATTGGCGTAAACAAAACTCCTAACAGGAGGTATAACCACCTATGTGTTTGCTCAAACAACTGAAACTTATAATTTACACCAAGCTTCAAAATAAAGCCCAATTCCGACTTCACAGAGAAAGCACCTCTTCCGGAGGAGCCACCCCTCTATGATCCACATAAATCAATTTCCCTTCATAACTTTCTAAGTAATTCTCTATCGCAGCAACAGACCTGCCATCCAATGCATTGAACGGCTCATCCATAATCAAAACCCCGCGCTCCTTGCGCACCGCACAAACAATCGAGACCCGTCTCTTTTGTCCCTCTGACAGTCCTTCATACTTCTCACTAAAATTTATTCCCCTTAGAAGCGAAGATTCAAGCTCCTCAAAGTGACACCCACTCCTAGGATCAAAAAAAGATAGCGTCTGCGCAACAGTCAAATACCCCGGAACTTGAATTGCAGACGAAAAAAACCCGCATAGTTTACGCCTATTCGACGGCCGCACACTACCTTCCAAAAAAATAGAGCCAGATGCCACCGGAATCAGCCCAGCCAACGCTAACAGCAATGTCGTTTTTCCGGCCCCATTTACGCCCGTCACCCTAACCCTTGAACTACTGGACACAAAGTTCAATCCACGAACAACGCTTTTTCCAGACCGTTTTATCTCTAGGGATGTTAAGTTAATACTTGTCATAATCTGGCCTTTTGAATTCAGGTAATAACTGCAATTCTTTACGCGGAGGGCGGATCATGTCGCTAGCCTACAAATAGTTCAATCGGTGATTTTCCGCTTCTGGTTTCTCTCGACCTGTTGCTCAGCCAGTTGATAAAAAAGAGCCAGCCTCTCAGAAGCAGCGAATGTGTATACCTTAGGCGCAATGAAAATTCAGGATGCAGATGAAGAAAATCCAATACCGAGAAAATATAGTGGACCATGCGCAAATTTCTGTAACAGTTCACTGCGCCTTGGTTAAAGAGTCCCACGCACAACTCATTAACTGTGATCAGGAGGTTATCGAACTGTGACGCGACTGGAGGGCGATGTACTTTTCTGCGCGGATTGCGCACTGTAAGCGGCGAGATCACCAATATCCGACAGGATTAATCGATGAATGACACCAGCAGCCCACCACAGATAGGCGGCACCTGCTGGCAGTAGGGGGATCCAGAATAATGTCCCCGATTGCCCTTGCGCCTGCTGGATAAAGTTGAATATCCATAGAGCGCCGAGGGCAAAAAATATCAGGCATGCGGAAAGTAGTAAAAACAGGATTTCATACTTCAGCCTTACGGTATCTCTCCAATCCTTCAAAGCCACCTCCTTGTACTTTTCTATCTTATTGTCTTATACCGCGGTTATTTTCTTATACCACTATTCCCGATATTAGCGCACGCACTTGGAATTTTCTTTTTAATACTTTTAAAGAATCCCAAAGTAAATTACCACGACCGCGCTGGTCAGGTTATTGAGCAGATGGAGCAACATCGGCAGTAGTACTGAACCACTTTTTTCACGCGCTACCCCGAGAATAAGTGCGAGCACAAAAATAAAGCTCAATTGAATCCAGTGATACTGGCCCGCATGCAATAATGCGAAGAGGATGGAGGTCAGTAACAGCGTGCCGCTGAACCCAAGCCGGGAGTGACGCCAGGCGCGGAAGAGATAGCCACGAAAAACCAACTCTTCCAATAGCGGCGCGGCAAATACGATGATCAACGCCAGTAGCAGATGCTTGCTGCCGGCAAGGGTCTCCATAAATTGGCCCGGCTCGATATCAAACCATTGAACCGCAGCCACTTCCAGCGCGATAAAGGCAAGCAGCACACCAATCCACGGCAGTAATTGCTTTCTGGGAAAGGCCTTAACGGCCAGGGTATCCAGCGCCGGTTGTGTCCTGAACCGCGCCACCAAAAGCAGAACCGGCAAAATAAACACAAACTGGACAAGATACATTCCGGCCATCGCCGTCGGTGTTGTGATATGCGCGGCCACTTCGGCCTGGATGGCCGCGGGGTCCACTACTTGGCCAGCAGCCCCCAGTTTGGCACCGAGATATCCACCGTAACCTGCGATGTACAGAAAAACACCGACAAAATGCAGCAGGGCAAAAACCATAAGCCAGCCGGTTGCACGCCAGGGCTTGGGGAGTTGTTCCACAGCCGAATGGACTCTCGCCGCAGCGCCTCTTTCCGCGTTATCGCTTACCGTATTTTCCTTATCAGAAGCTCCCACAGCAGGTTCCATTGCCATCTCCTTTCCATCCAGTCTGACAACCTGACGCAGTATTCGCCAAGCACAATTTGCATCCTATATGACGCATAATTGATTGATCTGGATTAAGAATCAATAGCAAGCCATTACAGACCATTACACTTCACCACGACACTTCACGACGAGGCACGCCAACACCAGACAATCTGCAGCTGCAGTTACCCCTCTTTGGTATCGAGCAAGACTTCCACGAAGTGATCAGAGACTGTGCAATGGTGCTTCCGAGCGTACCGAGGCTGACTCGGTCGTTGCCGTCGGTTGCTCGGCAGTGGTGCCGGGAGTTGCCTGCAATCCTGCGCCCGCTGCACCGGTGCCATTGCCAGCGTTTTGCGTCTGCAGCTTCATTGCCACAAGCAATAACCCTGCCGGATCGAGATTACCGGTTAGTGTCAGGACATTCTCGCCCTGTATCCATCGGACTTCGTCCGTACCGCCGATGGAAGGGGCTTCGATTGCGGTTTCATCCACGGCACTGGCGAGGCGTGATTTGATCAGCGTCAGCTGGACACCATCGGCACCCGTGAAATGGAACGTCTGGGATTGCGGCGGAGGGGAAAGCTGACTTTTCGGCAGCATGTCAGGTTCGGGCAGACTCAACGCAGGCTCGTTAGACAATGTAGCCACACTGGGCTTGGGCGGCACTGGAGCGCCTTCCTGCTGCAGGGCGGGGATTTCCCCGGCATCACTGACCGTTATTGGTGCAACCGCCTGTTTTTGGGGAACAGCTGGGGCCATTTCAACCAGAGGACCTCCCACGCCGTCATCGCCTGATGTCGAAGCGGGGGCTTCGCCAAGCCCGGGGATAAGGTCTGACGCACCGCCAACCACGATACCGGAAACAAATAGTACGGATGCGGCTACGGCGCGAAACCAGCCCAGGTCCGGATTCCGCAGGCGCGGTGGTAACTCACTGTCGCGCGCTGCCGATGTTTCATCGTCCAGACCAGAGAAGCTGCCCATCAGCTCAGCGTCCTGACACCAATACTGGTAAACCACGTCGGCACTATCCCGGTGGCGACGCAGATGTTCAGCCACGACTCGCGCCCGCGATGGGGAGAGAGCCCCGTCGGCGAACGCACTCAGATCCTCCATCTGCACTGCTGGTTTTTCCTGCGCTTGGTTCCGGCCAAACATAGTGTTGCCTCTTCTGACGACCCTTTCCTGATTACTGTCTGCGCACTATCAATTACGCTGGCGATTTACTTTACGCGACGTAACATCGCTCCCTCAGAGCCTGATACGGCACTTGCCGTGCGGGGGGCACGGTCTGCAGGCTGGCAATATTCGCGTACAAACTCCCGGGCCCGGGATAGCCGCGAGCGCAGCGTTCCCACTTTGATTCCCAAGATATCTGCTGCCTCTTCATAGCTGGGGTTTTCCAGCACGATCAGCATCAGTGCTGCACGCTGCTCCACCGGCAACCGCTCAATGGCTGAAGCGGCATCCCTGCACAGTAATTGCGCGTCGTGATCCGCTGTCACGTGAAGGTCCTCCCCCGGGTTGGTTGAGGAGACTTCTCTTCGGGTCGCCGCACTGCTGCGGTGATTCAGGAAAATTCGATATAGCATCCGAAATAACCAGGCGCGGACATTGCCGCTGCGGCGCCAAAGTAAGCGCTTGCGCAATGCGCGCTCCAGGCAATCCTGTACAAGGTCTTCAGCAGCAACCGAATCATTGGTCAGGCTCTGTGCGTACCGACGCAAATGGGGTATTTGCTTGCACACGTTTTGTTCAAAATTCATAGAGCGCTCGCTGCCAGTTTGCTGTCATCTGTAAAAGCTAATGAGCTCTCACACAGTACCACTAACAGGTATCTATGAATAAAGTTCCCGAAACTCCGAAATATGGTTGCTTTTCAACCAATACAGAGGGAAATCGGGTTTATCAGAATTTTTTGGAACCGGATGGAAGCTGTCTTGTTTGTGTAAGTGATGGCGGCAGCAAAAGTTGCCGCAGATCAAATTAAGACAAGTTAACTGCAATAATTGGAGTCATCCGAAATGAAAAAGTGGACGTCCACGATTACCTGTCACCTGGCTACCGCACTGTTACTGACTTTCGGCATGTCCGTTCACGCCCAGCAATCCGACACCAACGCAGATGCCGGTGCCTACGCACAACCGTCCCAGGCAGCGACGCCTACCACTTTCACCGATAGCGACCTGACCGCATTCAATGAGGCCCAGAGCAAGGTGGATGCGATTCGCACCGAGATTTCTGCCAAGTTACAAACCACCCAGGATCCAGAGGAAGCGCAAAAGCTGCGTGAGGAAGCCAACTCCAGAATGATTTCCGCTGTGGAATCCGCCGGACTTTCACGCTCAAAATACAATCAGATTGTCCAGGCTGTGATGAAAGATCCCAAACTGGCTGAAAAACTTGCACAACTGAAATAACGTCTTCCCTGCTTGGCAGGGCGTGTTACGGGATCCTAGCGCGCCCTGCTGATTACAGCCTGAGCCAGTGAGCCGGGCTCAGGCTGTAATCTCACATCAATCAGCTTTTGTACCCGTTTGGATTCTGCGACTGCCAGCGCCAGGTATCTTCCACCATACGTTTTAGATCGAGCTCGGTTTTCCAGCCCAGCTCCTGTTCGGCATAGGTCGGGTCTGCGTAACACTCGGCAATATCTCCGGGCCGGCGGGGTACGATCTTGTAGGGAATTTCTTTGCCGGACGCCTCGGCAAACGCGCGCACGATTTCCAGCACAGAGCTACCACGGCCAGTGCCCAGGTTGTAGGTATAACAACCGGCGTCCGTATCTTCCTGTTTAAGCTTGTTGAGTGCCGCCAGATGTCCGCGAGCCAGGTCCACCACATGGATATAGTCGCGCACGCCCGTACCATCCGCAGTTGCATAGTCGTCACCAAATACCTGTAGTTGTGGGAGGCGACCGACGGCGACTTGTGCCACGTAGGGCAGCAGGTTGTTGGGGATACCTGCAGGATCTTCGCCGATGGTGCCGCTCTTATGGGCACCGATGGGGTTGAAGTAGCGCAGCAGGCTCACTTTCCACTGACTATCCGGTGCCTGACACAGATCCCTGAGCATATCCTCCACCATCAGCTTACTGGCCCCATAGGGGTTGGTAGCGCCGGTAGCGAAGTCTTCGCGGATGGGCACAGAGGCCGGATCGCCATAAACGGTAGCGGATGAGCTGAATATCAGCTGGCGTACACCAAAGGACTCCATCACTTCACAGAGGGTGAGCGTGCCTGCGACATTATTCTGGTAATAACGCAAAGGTTGAGCAACAGATTCTCCAACCGCCTTGAGGCCGGCAAAGTGGATCACTGCAGCAATGTCGTAATGACGGAAAACGTCGCCCAGTGCATCCGCGTCCCTGATATCCACCTGATGGAACGGGACCGCAACACCGGTGATCGCCTCAACCCTACGCAGGGCCTCTTCACTGCTGTTACAGAGGTTGTCCACAACCACCGGCTCAAAACCGGCCTGAATCAACTCTACGCAGGTGTGGCTGCCGATATAGCCCGCGCCCCCGGTTACCAGAACTTTCATGCTTTTCCTTTCCTGTTCGCGAATTTTGCCTTCCGATGGGTGAATTTGAAGGCGGCGGCAGTCTAACCTGCCATTTGTGCGAGCTATTCTACGCCTTCCAGGGGTTTCGCAAAACTGGCGCAACATTCAACCCATCTTTGGCCGATTCAACATTGAAGACCACAGCGGTGGCTATCCTGAAAGTGCGGGGATAGCAGTCCCCTGTTGCGACAGCAGCATCGTCGCGCCATTAATAGGTAATAAAGATAGCGTTCTCGCGCGTCAGCGCTCTTCAGCATTCGTTGCGAGATGTATTCGCGGTCACCACCACGCTGCAGCGCAGTTGGCACTCCACGGCTGGAGGCCAGTTACTGTCGCGGTACGCTACAGGGAGTCGTACACCATGTCGATATTCAACCACTACCTGGAACGCTACGAGTCGATTCAGGAGGAAGAACTCACCATCCAGGAATATCTGGAGCTGTGTAAAAATGATCGCAGCGCCTATGCATCCCCCGCCGAACGCATGCTGATGGCAATCGGCGAAGCCGAGCTGGTAGACACCTCCCGCGATCCACGACTCTCGCGCATCTTTTCCAACAAGGTCATCAAACGCTACAAAGCATTCAGCGAATTCTACGGAATGGAAGAGGCCATCGAGCAGATTGTTTCTTTCTTCCGTCACGCGGCACAGGGGCTGGAGGAGAAGAAACAGATTCTCTACCTGCTGGGCCCTGTCGGCGGCGGTAAATCCTCACTGGCCGAGCGCCTCAAGGCATTGATGGAGCAGGTGCCGATCTACGCCATCAAAGGCTCGCCGGTGTTTGAATCGCCGCTGGCCCTGTTCTCTCCCTCGGAAGACGGCCAGATCCTGGAGGAGGACTACGGCATTCCACGCCGCTACGTGAATACCATCATGTCTCCCTGGGCGGTCAAGCGCCTGCATGAATACCAGGGCGATATCAGCAAGTTCAAAGTGGTCAAACTCCGCCCCTCGATTCTCGACCAGACCGCGATTGCGAAAACCGAGCCCGGTGATGAGAACAATCAGGATATTTCCTCCCTGGTGGGCAAGGTGGATATTCGCAAGCTGGAGGACTTCCCCCAGAACGACCCCGACGCTTACAGTTTCTCCGGCAGCCTGTGTCGCTCCAATCAGGGGCTGATGGAGTTTGTGGAAATGTTCAAAGCGCCGATCAAGGTGCTGCACCCACTGCTGACCGCCACCCAGGAAGGCAATTACAACAGTACCGAAGGGCTGGGCGCGATTCCGTTTAACGGCGTGATTCTGGCGCACTCCAACGAGTCCGAGTGGCAGTCATTCCGCAACAATCGCAATAACGAAGCTTTCCTTGATCGTATTTACATCGTCAAGGTGCCCTATTGCCTGCGCGTAAAAGAAGAAATGAAAATTTACGACAAGTTGCTGGAGCACAGTTCCCTGTCCAAAGCGCCGTGCGCCCCGGACACCCTGCGAATGCTGGCACAGTTCTCCGTACTGTCGCGGGTCAAAAACCCGGAAAACTCGAGCATCTTCTCCAAGATGCGGGTGTACGATGGCGAGAACCTGAAGGACACCGATCCCAAAGCCAAAACAATCCAGGAATACCGCGATAACGCCGGTGTCGATGAAGGCATGAACGGCCTGTCCACCCGCTTCGCATTCAAGATTCTGTCCAAGGTATTCAACTTCGATGCCACCGAGGTGGCGGCCAACCCGGTCCACCTGCTGTATGTACTGGAACAGCAGATTGAACAGCAACAGTTCCCACCGGAGCAGCAGGAAAACTACCTCGGGTTCATCAAGGAATACCTGGCGCCCCGCTACGTCGAGTTTATCGGCAAGGAAATTCAGACCGCTTACCTGGAATCCTACGCAGAGTATGGCCAGAACCTGTTCGATCGCTACGTGACTTACGCAGACTTCTGGATTCAGGACCAGGAATACCGCGATCCGGAAACCGGCGAAATCCTCGACCGTGCGGCGCTGAACGAAGAGCTGGAAAAGACCGAGAAACCCGCGGGCATTTCCAACCCGAAAGATTTCCGCAACGAGATCGTCAATTTTGTGCTGCGCGCCCGCGCGGGCAACCAGGGCAAAAACCCGGATTGGCGCTCATACGAGAAACTCAAGGCGGTGATCGAGAAAAAAATGTTCTCGAATACGGAAGATCTGCTACCGGTTATCTCGTTCAACACCAAAGCCTCTGCAGACGACCAGAAGAAGCACGCAGACTTCGTCGAGCGGATGGTGGAGCGTGGATATACCGAGAAACAGGTACGCCTGCTTTCCGAATGGTATCTGCGGGTGAGGAAGTCTCAGTAACCTCTGCGTGGTTCCGTCGAGATTCAGTGGCGGTGCAGATGCCGCCACAAAATGACCTTATTTTCCAACAGGTCTAAGGCAGTACTATGAGCTACATCATCGACCGTCGCCTGAACGGCAAGAAAAAAAGTACCGTAAACCGTCAGCGTTTTTTACGGCGCTATAAAGCCCATATTAAAAAGGCCGTTGGCGAGGCCATGAACAGCCGATCCATCACCGATATGGACAAGGGTGAGAAGATCAGTATTCCCACCCGCGATATCAACGAACCCATTTTCTCCAATGGCCGCGGCGGTCACATGGAGCAAGTGCTGCCTGGCAACAAAGAATTTGTTACCGGCGATCGCATCCCGCGCCCCGGGCAAGGACAGGGGCAGGGCAGCGGCGGCAGCGGTGCCAGCGACAGCGGCGAGGGGATGGATGAGTTTGTGTTCCAGATCTCCCAGGAAGAGTTCCTTGACTTCATGTTCGAGGGGTTGGAATTGCCGAACATGGTCAAGCGCAAGCTCGCCGGCAACGATTCTTTCCAGGTAGTGCGTGCGGGCATCTGTAACGAAGGCACACCGGGAAGACTCAATGTGGTCCGCTCCATGCGTTCGGCAAACGCCCGGCGGATTGCCCTTTCCGGTGGCAAACGTCGCAATCTAAAATTGCTCGAACAGGAGCTGGAACTCGAGCAGAGCAAAGATCCAGCGCTCAGGGATCAACGCAAAGTCGAGCAGTTGCGACGCGATATGGAAGACCTCAAAAACCGTATCAAGCGTATTCCATTCCTCGACGATTTTGATCTGAAATACAACTTGCTGGTCAAGCAGCCCCGTCCCAGCTCCAAGGCCGTCATGTTCTGCCTGATGGATGTATCCGGGTCCATGAACCAGGCCACCAAGGACATGGCCAAACGGTTTTTCCTACTGCTGTACCTGTTTTTGCAGCGCAGTTACGAATATACCGAAGTCGTATTTATTCGCCATCACACCAGTGCCAAGGAAGTAGATGAACAGGAATTCTTTTACTCCCGTGAGACCGGTGGCACCATCGTTTCCAGTGCCCTGAAGATGATGCGCGATATCATGCGCGAGCGCTACCCAGCCAGCGAGTGGAATATCTACGGTGCCCAGGCGTCGGATGGCGACAACTGGAACGACGATTCCAGTACCTGCCATAAAATCCTGATCGACGACATCATGCCCCACGTGCAGTACTACTCGTATGTGGAAATCACGCCCCGGGACCACCAGGCACTATGGGATGAGTACCAGAGTGTGTCACACGCCTTTCCGGATCACTTCGCCATGGAGCAGATTATCGACGTACAGGATATTTACCCGGTATTCCGCCAACTCTTCAGTGAAAAGGTGGCCGCCTGATGCTAGATACCACATTGGAAAAATCTCAGCCAATTTCCACGACCTCCGAGTGGACCTTTGAGCTTATTCAGGAATACGACCGCGAAATCGCCAAAATCGCCAAAGAATTTGGGCTGGACACCTATCCCAACCAGATTGAGGTGATTAGCTCCGAGCAGATGATGGACGCCTACTCTTCTGTGGGTATGCCTGTGGGTTACAGCCACTGGTCCTTCGGTAAACAGTTCATCAGTGTGGAAAATAATTATCAGCGCGGTCGCATGGGCCTGGCCTATGAGATCGTCATCAACTCGAATCCCTGCATTGCCTACCTCATGGAAGAGAACACCATGACCATGCAGGCGCTAGTGATTGCACACGCCAGTTACGGCCACAATTCTTTTTTTAAAGGAAACTACCTGTTCCGCAGCTGGACCGATGCCGGCAGTATTATCGATTACCTGTTGTTTGCCAAAAACTACATCGCCCGCTGCGAAGAGCGCTACGGTGTGGATGAAGTGGAGGCGCTGCTGGATTCCTGCCACGCACTGATGAATTACGGCGTGGATCGCTACAAGCGCCCCTATCCGATTTCCGCCCACGAGGAGGAACGTCGCCAGAAAGAGCGCGAAGAGTACCGCCAGCGGCAACTCAACGACCTGTGGCGTACGATTCCGAAAATGAACGACGATGAAGCGGAATCTCAACCCCATAGATTCCCGGAAGAGCCACAGGAAAACCTGCTCTATTTTGTGGAAAAACATGCGCCGCTACTGGAGAACTGGCAGAGGGAGCTGGTGCGCATCGTACGCAAACTGGCCCAGTACTTTTATCCACAACGCCAGACGCAGGTTATGAACGAGGGCTGGGCAACCTTCTGGCACTACACGCTGTTGAACGAGCTATACCGGCGGGGCAAGGTAACCGACGGCTTTATGCTGGAGTTTCTGCAGAACCACACCAGCGTCATCTATCAACCCTCCTACGACAGCCCCTATTACAATGGCATCAATCCTTATGCACTAGGCTTCAGTATTTTTACGGATCTCCGCCGCATCTGCGAAGATCCCACCGAGGAAGACAGGGAGTGGTTCCCGGATATCGCCGGCAGTAACTGGGTGGAGACCCTGCAGTTCGCCATGCGCGACTTCAAGGATGAAAGCTTTATTCTGCAGTTTTTATCACCCAAGGTGATGCGGGATCTGAAGCTGTTTTGCATTTCCGACGACGATCGGGAAAAAGAGATTGTGGTGAATGCCATCCACAATGAGGATGGCTATCGTGAACTGCGGGCAAAACTGGCTGGCCAGTATAATCTTGGGAATCGCGAGCCCAATATCCAGGTATTCTCCGTCGATACCCGTGGCGATCGCTCCATCACGCTGCACCACACGCAACACCAACGACGCCCCCTCGGGCGCGATACCGGCGAGGTATTGCGGCATTTACACAGATTGTGGGGATTTGATGTACATCTGCACAGCCTGAACGGCGATGAGATTACCGAGAGTTTCCACTGTCCGGAAGCCGGCAGGGATCGCTCGGAAGAAGAAGAGTCAATGCTGGTACCTAGACCTATTTGAGGTCGGTACCGAGCATAGACAGGAAGGAAGAGACGGTTAGGCAGAGTTCCACTCTACCTGATTTGACTACCGCACGTCAGATCAGGCATCCAACAGCAGCTTGATACGACCTGCCAGCTCGCTGCCATCACAACTGGCATCCACGACGGCATCGGCGCCGGCATCCAGCCAACGTTGTTGATCCGAGTCCTCTGTCGGTGCCACCAGTAGCACGCTGACACCAGAGAATTCACCGCGGGAGCGGATTGTATCCAGGATCTGCATCCCGTTAACCCCCTCCAGATTGGTATCCAGCACCAGCATCGCCGGCTTGCCGCAGGCAAGCATGGCACCCGCGGAAAAGCTGTCGGAAGCAATTTCAACCTCACATCCAGCTTGCTGCAGTATGTGCCGCCCCTCGATCAAGGCCGGAGAAGCCGTTGCCAACAGCACTTTACGACTGGCAGCCGCCAGCTCGGTCGGTACCGGCATGGAGTTGTCCCTCAGGAACCCCACAAAATCTTCCACACAAATCCGATGGTCACCGCGCCCGGGCAATTTGTATGCCTTCAGCTGACCTCGCTCGATCCAACGGATAACCGTCCGGAAGTTGACCCCGCAATACCTTGCGGCCTCACCGGTTGTAAGAACATGCACCTCGCTCATTTATGATATTCCCCCACGGATCGCATTTTTATTTATCAATTATCCTGAATTAAACCAGACTTGCAGGCATTAATTCTATGCCCTTATATATTTAACGAACTAACCGGGACATCCCTCAATAAAAGTTTGTTATCCACAGTTGACAGGTATGACAGGTTAAATAAAATGGCTAGCAAGTTGATCAAGGTCACATCGTGATCAAAAACTTGGCCAAACAGTCACTAAAAATCGCAGATCTGCTGCGATTTGCTTGCATCTGTTTCTAACCGGGCACATACGAGTTTGTCAGGTTATCTCTCTTGGTGAATACCCTAAGACCCTGGGCCCCCTTGTATTTTCGGGGCCTTTTTTTTATCTTCCCCGACCTGCAATTTCCTAGTATTTACCTGACGGCAGCGAACTTTCGTCAGGTTTCGTGGCGTATATGGCATCTCCGGCCCCTTCTATAAGCCCCATCTCACCGACAGCTCTTACGAGCGGAGCGAAACAGTGAAGACCTACTTGGTGGGCGGTGCCGTCCGCGACAGACTGCTGAGGCGCCCGGTTCACGAGCGCGACTGGGTAGTAGTCGGTGCCAGCGAACAAGATATGCTCTCCCGGGGTTTCCGCCCGGTAGGCAAAGACTTTCCGGTTTTCCTGCATCCCGACTCCGGCGAGGAGTACGCACTTGCGCGCACAGAGCGTAAGAGTGGTCACGGCTACGGCGGCTTTACGGTATTTGCCAGCCCCGAGGTCACGCTGGAAGAGGACCTCCAGCGTCGTGACCTGACGGTCAACGCCATTGCGGAGTCCCCGGATGGCGAACTCATCGATCCCTATGATGGCCGCGCGGACCTGGAAGCCCGCCTGTTACGCCACGTTTCCCCCGCCTTCAGCGAGGACCCGCTGCGCATCCTGCGGGTGGCCCGATTTGCCGCGCGCTACCATTCACTGGGTTTTACCGTCGCACCCGAGACTATGACGCTGATGCAGGGCATGGTGGATGCAGGGGAAGTGGAACATCTGGTGCCAGAGCGTATCTGGAAGGAAGTCAGCCGCGCGTTGATGGAACCGCACCCGGACGTATTCATTCAGGTACTGAGAGAGTGCGGGGCACTGAAAGTAATTTTGCCAGAGGTAGACCGCCTGTTTGGGGTGCCGCAACCACCGCTGCACCATCCGGAAGTGGATACCGGCGATCACGTCCTGCGCGCACTGCGCCAGGCACCGGCCGATCTGCCGGTGCGTTTTGCGGTACTGGTGCACGACCTCGGTAAGGGCATCACTCCGGAAGAAATCCTGCCCAGCCACCGCGGCCACGAACGCGCCGGGCTACCGCTGGTGAAAGCGGTATGCGAACGGCTACGGGTACCCAATCCCATTACCTCTCTGTCTCTTGGCGTCTGCGAGTACCACCTCCACTGCCACAAGGCGTTTGAGCTCAACCCGAAAACCCTGCTCAAACTGCTGCGCACTCTGGATGCATTGCGCAAGCCGGACAAATTCGAACAGTTTCTGCAGAGCTGTGAGGCGGATGCCCGCGGCCGCCTCGGGCTGGAGGATCGCGACTACCCACAGGTCGACTACCTGCGCGCGGCCCGGTCTGCCGCGGCTAATGTGGATCCACAAGCGTTGATCGCAGAAGGCTTCGAGGGCGCCGAGCTGGGCAAGGCCCTGGACCGCGCACGGCTCCGGGCACTTACGCAGCTGAAGAATAGTTACGACACCCCCGGTAAACCCTGATCACGGCCACACAGCTAGCGATCCCGCGCCACCCATACGCAGCACACGAGACCCGAAACACGAGAAATACACCATGGCTACAGCTCTGATCACCGGCGCCGCCGCCCGCCTGGGCCGGGCCATCGCCGAAGAACTGCACCGCGATCACCGGGTCATCGTCCACTACCGTCACTCCCGCGACGCAGCCCAATCCCTGGTGGATCGATTCAACCGTGAGCGCCCGGACTCCGCCGCCGCACTGCACAGTGACCTGTCGTCCGCCGCAGATTGTAGACGGCTGGCCGAAGCCGCGCGGGACCGGTTTGGCGAGATCAGCACCCTGATCAACAATGCCTCCGCCTTCTACCCCACCCCCATCGGCGGCGCCGATGAATCGGATTGGGATACCTTAGTCGGCAGCAACCTGAAGGCGCCGTTCTTTCTCAGCCAGGCCCTGGCGCCAGCTCTGTCCGAGCAGCGCGGCTGCATCGTCAATATGGTGGATATTCACGCGGAGCGTCCCATGCCCCAGCACACCGTCTACAGTGCCGCCAAGGCCGGCCTGGCGATGGTCACCAAGAGCCTGGCGCGGGAGCTGGCACCGGCGGTGCGGGTCAATGGCGTCGCCCCCGGTGCGATTCTGTGGCCGGAACAGGAGAGTGAAGGCTATAACAGGGAAGAGATACTGGCGCGCATCCCCCTGCAACGTAGCGGCGCCCCATCAGACATTGCCCGGACGGTGCGCTTTCTGGTGAGCGACGCGCCCTACATCACCGGCCAGATCATTGCCGTGGACGGCGGCCGCAACCTGAACCTATGAATTATGAATCCACAATCCAATCGAAGCTCGAGGTATGTCAGTGAGCGATAAACAGTTTATTTCCGCCCAGTCCCTGCTGGAGGATTCCTTCACCCTGGCGATGAAAGTGGTCGAAAGTGGCTTTCGCCCGGACTATATTGTCGGCGTCTGGCGCGGCGGTGCCCCCATTGGTATTGCCGTGCAGGAGATGTTCGATTATCTCGGCTTCCACGCCGACCACATCGCCATCCGCACTTCTTCCTATTCTGGCGTCGATCAGCGCAGCAAGGAAGTGATCGTGCACGGCCTGACCTATCTGATAAAACGGGTGGAATCGCACCAGAAACTGTTGATCGTCGACGATGTCTACGATACCGGCCTCAGTATCCAACAGGCGATCAGCGACCTGCGCAGGGCGTGCAAGAAAAATACGCCGGAAATCCGTATCGCCTGCCCCTACTTCAAACCGGGCCGCAACCAGACCGAATTCGAACCGGATTACTACCTGCACAAGACCGAGGAATGGCTGGTGTTCCCCCACGAGCTGAAAGGGCTGACGGAAGCGGAGATCCTGGAGAACAAGCCGGAGCTGCGCCGCCACCAGGATCTGCTAAAGAAGGTCAAAAAAACACAGTAATGGCTGGCCACCAGTGAGCAGGCGGCACCGACTCAGCCCGCCTGCTCCTGTGACGGCTCGCCTTCCCCGGCCTCGCCCTCCTCGACGAAAAGTACATCCCGCACACTCAGGGTACCGCCATCGGCGCCCTGTACCAGCAACGGCGCAACAGGCACGCCTGACTCCCGCGCCACCAGCTGCATCGAATCTTTCTTGCCGTTCCAGCGCTCGCTCCACTGGCGCAACGCCACCACCACAGTAAACAGATCCCGGCCCTTGTCGGTCAGACGATACTCGTAGCGGGTCCCGTGCTCGCCCACATTGACACGGGTCATCACTCCGTTTTCTACCAACCGGGACAGGCGGTCACACAAAATGTTTTTCGCGATCCCCAGTCCATTCTGAAAATCCACAAAACGACGGGTACCCAGCATCGCCTGCTTGATTACCAGCAGGGACCACCAGTCACCGACTTCATTCAGTGCGCAGGCCACCGAGCAGCCCATATCGTCAAAGCGTTTGCGTGTCATATCGCCAGTATACGGGAAAAGCGGTTGCATTAAAAAACCAAATCCGGTTTCATTACGCAACCTTAATCGCGGGCCCACACCGTCGAAGCCGACCTTGCCCGCCGAATTCCTGTCAACGGGAGACCGTTATGAGTACTGACCTGAATAGCCTGCTGAGTCCGTTTGAACACAAATCCCTGAAACTCCGCAACCGCGTGGCCATGGCCCCCATGACCCGCACCGCCTCTCCCGGCTATACCCCCAATGACCAGGTTGCCGGCTACTATCGCCGCCGCGCCGAGGGTGAAGTAGGCCTGATCATCACCGAGGGCACCTGGGTGGGCCATCCTGCCGCCAACGGTTATGAAAACGTACCGGCCATTCACGGCGAAGAAGCGATGGCGGGCTGGAAAAAGGTCGTGGACGAGGTCCACGCCGCCGGCGGCCAGATCATTCCCCAGCTGTGGCATGTGGGTGCCGTGCGCAAAGAGGGTATCGGGCCGGACAAATCCGTTCCCGGGCATTCGCCTTCCGGCCTGTTCAAACCGGGCAAGCCCAACGGCCACGCCATGACCCAGCAGGATATTCAGGACACCGTCAAAGCGTTTGCGGATTCCGCCCGCGCGGCAAAAGAAGTCGGCTTCGACGGTGTGGAAATCCACGGCGCCCACGGTTACCTGATCGATCAGTTTTTCTGGGACGGCACCAACGTGCGTGACGATGAATACGGCGGCTCGCTGGAAAATCGCTCCCGCTTTGCGGTAGAGGTCGTCAAAGCCGTGCGCGAGGCCGTCGGTGAGGACTTCGCCATCGTGTTCCGCTTCTCCCAGTGGAAACAGCAGGACTATGAAGCCAAGCTGGCAAAAACGCCGGAAGAATTACAGCGCTTCCTGACGCTGCTGGTAGATGCCGGTGTGGATATCTTCCACGCTTCCACAAGACGGTTCTGGGTGCCGGAGTTCGAAGGCTCCGATATGAACCTGGCAGGCTGGACCAAAGAGCTCACCGGCAAACCGGTCATCTCTGTGGGCAGTGTCGGCCTCGACGATGACTTTATCGGTGGCAACAACCAGGGCATGGGCGGCACCGCCAATCCCACGGGCCTGGACGAGCTGATTCGCCGTATGGACGCCAATGAATTCGACATGATCGCCGTGGGCCGCGCGTTACTGCAGGACCCGAACTGGCTGAAGAAGGTGAAGGAAGGGCGCGAGGAAGAAATCGTGCCGTTTACCAAAGAGGCACTGGCAAGCCTGAGCTAAAAGCAGCACGGGCACCCGGAGATTTCACTTCAACTTCACTCGGAACTTGTCACAATGGCCACAGTCATCCCCGACATGTGACAAGTCCGAGGTAAAAATAAAACAGTGAAAACCCCAGGTGCGCCCGTGTCCCCGCTCTGCATCCTGCTGATCGAAGACAACCCGACTATTGCCCGGCAGACCGGGGATTTCTTGCAGTCCCATGGCTGGCAGCTGGACTTTGCCCACAATGGCCAACTGGGTACGGAACTCGCCTTACAAAATCAGTACGACCTGGTACTTCTGGATCTCAACCTGCCGGATATGGATGGCCTTGAGGTCTGCCAGCAAATCAAGCGGGATGCGCCGGTAAATATTCCCGTACTGATGCTTACCGCCCGGGATGCCTTTGCCGATAAAGTACAGGGATTCAGTACCGGCGCCGACGACTACCTTTGCAAACCCTTCGACTTGCGCGAGCTGGCGTTGCGTTGCCAGGCATTGGCACGACGCAATAAATTGCACCAGAGCCGGCAGCTATGCATTGGGGAACTGAAAATAGACCAGCGACAGCGCAGTGCTGCTCGCAACGGACAATCACTGCAACTCACCACTATCGGCTTTGATATTTTGTGGCTTCTGGCACAGGCCTACCCGCAGCCGGTTAGCCGGTCCACTTTGATTCACAGCATCTGGGGCGCCGAGCCGCCCGAAAGCGACGCCCTCAAATCCCACATTTACAGCCTGCGACGTACGTTGGACCGCGGTCACAACAGTCCCATGCTGAAAACCCTCAATAACGTGGGCTACCGCCTCACCTCAGAGGGAGGCAGCGACCTTGGGCACGCCTGAACCCACTCTCAGCCCTGACACGTCATCCACACCAACGGTCAGGCAGAGTTTAAAGCAACGCTTCTTTATCACTTTTGGCCTATTCACGCTGCTGCTGTGCCTGGTGTATGCCGGTATCTGCGCCGTCGTGGCTTATGTTGTTGAAGACACCCTGCTGGACAATCTGGTGGCACAGGAGGCCGGTTTCATAACCCGGCATTATAAAGAACGCGGCAAAATCCCTGCCCCCAGACTGCCCGGTTTTCAAATCTACGACCAGCAACACCCACCACCGGCAGACCTGTTGGCGGCACTACCCGAAGGGTCCAACCGTACAGAATGGTTTAGCGATAGCCAGCGGCACTTCCACCTGCGGCGACTGGAACTGGATAACGGACGCAGCCTGATCCTTGCCGCCGAAGTCAGCAATCTACTGGCGGTTACTCCAATGTCTGGCCGCCTCGTCTGGTTACTGGTAGCCGCCTTGGCAGCCACCTCTTTTCTTTCGCTCTGGGCCGCGCACCGCCTGACCTGCCGCACGGTGCAGCCACTGCTGACACTGGCGGATGAAGTTCAGAAGCGACATCCGGAAAGCCATCAAAGCGCAGTGACTTTCTCGGCGGTGGATGCGCCGGACGAAATCGGTTTTCTCGCCAGAACACTGCAAACCACTTTTTACCGCCTGCAACAGGCGCTACAGCGGGAGACAGAATTTACCCGCGATATCTCCCATGAGCTGCGCACGAATCTTGCCATCGCCAGAAACGCTCTAGCCGTAGCACCCAGCTCCGGCCTGAGCGTACAGGACACCCAACTCCTGCAGCGCACAATGCAGGAAATGGAAAATACCGTATCCGCCCTGCTCGCTCTGGCCCGCTCCGAGTCCACCACGCTGGAAACGTTTGACTTACGCGCCCTGCTGGAAAAACGCCTGCTGGCGCGTACTGCCCAACTTGAAAAACGAGAATGCGAGCTTGTATTCGAAGTGCCGACAGCGCTTGCGGTTTTGGGCAATCCCACGCTGGCGGCGCTGCTTATCGACAACCTTGTCGACAACGCCCTGTACCATGCCGCGCCACTGAAACTGAGCATCACGTCTGATGGGCAGACCGTACAATTTGCAAACCCCATTGCAGAGCCAGTCGATACGATGCGTTCATTTCTGCGCAGCGAAAAGGGTCCCACCAGTACAGGGCTGGGCCAGGGACTTTTTCTGGTAGATCGCATTCTGGATGCGCTCGGCTGGCAGCGTCGTATCGATTGCAAGGAGGAACCAAACAGCTTCTGTATCACTATCGTTCCTCGACCCGCGACAGAGTAAAATCCCTGTATTTCACCTCGCTTTCACCGCCACATGGGTATGTTTCCCCAACCTCAAAAGGAGACACCCCATGACAAAAAAACTTCTGATCAATTCCCTGCTTTCTCTGGCAGCGGTGTTACTCGTATTGACTGGTATCGGCTTCTGGCTCGCCAGCCTGGTTCCGGCGGCTCCGGATCACGACACCCTCGCCCTAACAAAGCCAGAAGACCTGACTTACTTGCAACAGAAGCCAGATGCGCATCGCGGCAAAATTTTGATGGTGGTCAGCAGTACGCAACAGATGGGAAATACCGGGAGAAAGACCGGCTACGAACTGACGGAACTGGCACGCCCCTACTATGTATTTACCACCAACGGTTTTGAGGTGGACATTGCCAGCCCGGAAGGTGGCGAGCCGAGAGCCGTCATCGATCGGGATGACATGGGCCCCTTCGATTACAGTTTCCTGAACGACTCTGTTGCTCAGCAAAAAACCATAAACAGCCTGCCAGTTGACGCTGTCGACCCCGACGACTACCACGCGGTATTTTTTGTCGGCGGCAAGGCCGCCATGTTTGATTTTCCCGGCAATAATGCCATTCAGGAGCTGGTTGCAAGTATCTATGATGCAGGCGGCTTTATCGGCGCCGTATGCCACGGACCCGCCGCGTTGGCCGGGGTGACCCTGAAAAACGGACAACCCCTGTTACACCGCCGCCAGGTCAGCGCTTTCACCAATGAGGAAGAGCTGTTTTTGATCCCAGATGCGGATAGCGTTTTTCCGTTTCTGCTGGAAGATGCCTTGCGGCAGGATGGCGCAGTGTTTAAAGCGGGTCCAGCCTACCTTGAGCAGATCAGCGTGGACGGCCGGCTTCTTACAGGGCAAAACCCCTGGTCCACCTGGCAACTGACAGAGGCGATGATAGGCGCTATGGGTTATCAGCCGGTACCCCGCACCATCACGCCCGCCGAAAATACCGTGGCCCTGCTGCTCACCTATGAGAGACAGGGGATGCACGAAGCCCGCAACAGGCTTCAGCAACTGGACGGCAACAGATTGGATCGACGACTGCTGGCTATGCACGGTGTGGTGGCAGCAATGAAGGGGGAACTGCTAAAAACTCTGGATATTATCCGACTACTGGCGCGGGCTAAGGCCGCGTCAAACAAAATCAGGGAAGGCTCATAAACGACCACCAGAGTTCACAGAAAATCTCGCGGGATTTTGCGCAGCCAATTCTCTGTAAACACCCGACAGTCTCCCTCCCACGCATCCAGTTCCGCGTGAATATAGAAATGCTCACTGTCCGCGGTGAGCACCGTGCGGGTAGTGGTGCGCACATGCCAGTCGCCACGGCGAAAAATGCGCTCGGTGCGGGTCTCGCCGCGCAGGCTTTCAAAGTCATCGCCCTCGAAGCTGTACCAGTTCCAGATCCGGTTGGCCACTTCCAGATCAATCTCATCGATCCGTTTCAGCCCCTCATCCTTGATGACTTCCAGCACCGATCGGTCCAGCGCCAGGTCCACGTGCACCAGCCAGTTTTGTTCCACCGGTTCGATCATATGAATGGATATCGGCGCGGCGCCTTCGGGTTTTTCAAACTGGATCTGTTCGTCTTCCAGTCGCGGGGCCCGCTGCGGCAGTACCAGCCTGCTGGCCGCGGGGTAGACCGTCAGGCATACCGGCTGCGGTGGCGGCCAGGCCAACGCCCAGTAGGAAGTAGACAGGCTGAGACGTATACGGTGGCCAGCGGGAAAGTTCTGACCGATAAAATTCATGGGTACCCGCATTCGGTAGACCTTGCCGGGCACCAGCTTTTCGGGCTCGGCGTGACTGCGGTGATGCGTGAGGTTGAACAGGCCGTAGGTCACTCGCGTGGCCTTGCCATCCGGGGCGACGTCGGAAAGCCGCGCGGCAACCATCGCCACCGGCTGGTTGCACGCCAGCTCCAGCTCCACTGCCGGCGCCCCCAGAATTTCCAACGCCTCTTCCAGCGGTGCGCTCTCGAATACCAGGGAGCCGCCGTCTTCCTGGCGCTGGTCGTGGGGCAGGTCCGGGGCGCAGGTGTAGGAACACCACTTGCCGGCCATCAGGCCGACGGACAGCGGTGACTGCACATGCACGCTTTCATCGCCCGGGCAGGGTTCATCGCCGGGCATCAGTATCCGGTGGCTGTCCAGCCCGTAGGCCACTTCGCTGATTCGCGGTGCCGGCCAGGTTGGCTCGCCGACCCAGCGGCCCGGGCGCTGCCGGTAGTACGTGGTGGGCGGTACACTTTCCTGCATCCAGGCGCGTAACATGGGCTCCGCCATCACCCCGGTGTCACGCCCCTTGAGCCAGAGATCCCACCAGCGCAGCGCCTCCTGCAGAAAGCCGATCGCCGGGCCGGGTACGCCCTGATGTGGGTATTTGTGGCCCCAGGGGCCGATCAGCCCCAGACGGGGGACCTGCAGATGTTCTAACAAGCGGAAAATCGCATTGGTGTACCCATCCGCCCAACCGCCCACCAGCATCACCGGGCAGCGGATCGCTTTATAGCGCTCGCTGACGGAGCCGTGCTCCCAGTATGCGTCCCGGTACTGGTGACGCAGCCAGGTATCCAGCCACAAGCCACTCCCCTTGAGGCGCTGCATCCACATTTCCCGCCAGCGATCCCCCACCAGCGCCGGATCCGGCGGACTGCTGTTGGCGGTGAACATGGTGGTGGCCTCGGACAGATTGTCGGTGAGCAGACAACCGCCCATGTAGTGCATGTTGTCGAGATACAAATCGTCGGTAGAACAGGCGGAGATCACCGCTTTCAACGCCGGCGGCGCCAGCGAGGCCACCTGGAGCCCGTTAAAACCACCCCAGGAGATCCCCATCATACCCACGTTGCCGTCGCACCAGGGCTGCTCTGCCAGCCATGCGATCACGGCGGCGCCGTCATCCAGCTCCTGCTGCCGGTACTGGTCGCGCATCACGCCTTCGGAATCGCCGCTGCCGCGCAGGTCGACCCTCACGCAGGCGTAACCGTGCCCGGCCAGATAGGGATGCATAATCGAATCCCGCAGACGGGTCAGGTCGCGCTTGCGGTAAGGGATATATTCAAAGATCGCCGGCACCGGCTCCCGCTCGGCGTTGTCCGGCAACCAGATGCGCGCGGCGAGTTTGCAGCCGTCGGGCATGGGGATTTCGACATGCTCGCGGGCTTCCACCGGATACGGGAAGTCGGTGACGATTTTCATCTACGGCAACCCATCAGTAACGCACACACTTGAACTGGAACGGTTCGGGCACACCATCGTCGCCGAATCTGAACTCCAGCGCATCCGCAAGTTGGTGGTACTGCTCCAGAAGCTGATGCTGGCTCTGCGCGCCAAGCCATATATTGGCGATCTCGAAGCTGTAACTGTCCGGCATGGACTGCTCTGACAGACTGCGCCCTTCCTCCGCAGTGATCACGATTTTACTGTCGGGAAAATCCCGCTCGACACATTCGATCTGCGCAGGTGTTGGTGCCCGCTCCAGCACGGTGTCGCGATAGCGGCGCAGCATGAATTTCGCCGCGGTGCGGTAGTCGCCGCGATAGTGACTGAGATCAGGAATACGGCCAAAAGCGAGATCAATAGGTACCTGGTGATTGGAAACACCATGTACCTTGATGAATTGGTCACAGTGGGACTGTGAGATACGAGTATTGATTTCCAGGATCTTGAAGCTGTCGTGGCGCTTGTCCCAGAAAAATTCGATACCGAACGCCGAGTTATCGAACCCCATATGCCGCAACAGCCTCTCCCCCGCCTCGCAGATTTTTTCCTGCGCGTGTCGCGGCCATACAGAGGGATATTCGTAGCGAGTGAAGCTGAGGTTTTTACTGTCTTTGACCGTATCGATAATGCCGTGGACGCGATACTCGCCATCCAGCAGTGACCCTTCGATACCACACTGCTTACCGGTAAGAATCTCTTCGGCAATACACCAGTTGCCATCCACATCTTCGACCTCGTCCGGCACCGGGATATGCGCAAGCGCCTGATTGAAAGGATCACCGCAACTGTGCACGGCGGCGCGGATTTTTTTCAGCGCATCGGCGAACTGCACTTCATTTTCGATCCGAAATCCCAGGTACGATGAGTGCGCCTTGATTGGCTTGATCCAGAGCGGAAAACCTATGGTAAGTTGCGTAAGCGGGTTTTCCGCAAACGGGTCCACGGCACAAAAATCCGGGGTCCATTCCGGCATCAGTTTACGCTGTTCCAGTCGGCTCCAGTATTTGTGCTCACACTTCAGTACGGCTTCTAGGGACGCCGAGCGTAAACCAAATATCTCGCTCAGATGCGCCAGCAACACACTGGTAGGAAAGTCCCAGTGACCGATAATACCGGCGATCGGTCCGGGAAAGGCTTCGAGCTTCTGACGCGCAATATCCAGCATCGCGTCATAGTCAAATGTCATCGGGTTGACGACTTCCTCCAGGGCGAACAACGGATGAAAGCGGTAGTCACCGGCATCCGGCACGCACCTGAGGAAGGACAGACGCAGAGAATCGAGCCCCAGGACGAAAAAGTGCTTGGGCATTGACTGCTCCCATAGCCTACTAAAATCAGCCAACAATATGTTATTGCGGCGGAATAACCGTAAGTAGGTCGCAGTCTAGTGTGGAGAGACGTAAAAGCGTGGTTCGATTCAGGGCCAGTTAAAGGCTACCGGCCAGAGTTTCTGGGATGCCTGATCATAAGCCTCCCACAGTTGTTGATAGGTAGCGCCCTCGACAGGATGGCGCGTGTCCGGTGCCAGTTCTGATAGCGGCAACAGCACAAAAGCATTCTTGAGGATTTCCCCGCGTGGCAGTTTCACACCGTCAATCTCACCGGTGAGATCGTCATAGGTGAGGATATCGATATCCAGCGTGCGGGCGCTGAACTTGGGGCCACTGCGCAGGCGGCCATTGTCGTCTTCAATCTGGCGCAACTGCAGGGCCAACTCGCCCACCGGCAGCGCCGTTTCGATCCCGACAACCAGATTGTAAAAATTGTCGCCGTCAAAGCCCACCGCTTCACTCTCGTAGACCTGCGACATGGTCAGGTCACCAAAGCGCGCCACCAGCGCATCCAGACCCGCACACAGGTTCTTGCTGCGATCGATATTGCTGCCGAGACTCAGGTAAACGCTTGCCATGATCAGCTCCCTGCAGACTGTTTGTCACCACGCTCGATCACCACGCCCACATCGCGGGCACCGCGCACCGCGCCGGGTTTGGACAGGCGCAAGCGCAACCAGCTTACGTTGAACTCCTCGCGCACGATCGCCGCCGCCTGCTCGGCCATGGTTTCCACCAGCAGAAATTCACTGCCTTCAATAAAAGCGATCAGGCGCTTGGCCACCGCCTTGTAGTTGAGGGTGTGCTCGATATTATCGGTGCGTGCGGCCTCGCGGATATCGAATGCCATTTCCAGATCCAGGCTCACGGTCTGACGCACTTCCCGCTCCCAGTCGTAAATACCGATAATGGTATCCACCTTCAGATCGCGTATATAAACAATATCCATCATCTACTCTTAAACACTTATTTAGGCTCGGAACCTGGAAACGCGGTGGTTCTTCAAAGCTCTGTTAATGGCCAGCGTGGGCGGACGTCTATATCCAGGCCGGTCCGCTGCCCACCCTGCAGGCGCAGACATCCGGCGTAGGCAATCATCGCACCGTTGTCGGTACAGAATTCCTGACGCGGGTAATAGACGGTACAGCCGTCTTCGACGAGGCGCGCCTCCAGCCGCTGACGCAGCAGTTTATTCGCCGACACGCCGCCGGCAATCACCAGAGTTTTACGACCGGCCTGCTTCAGCGCCCGACGACACTTGATCACCAGAGTGTCCACCACCGCTTCCTGGAACGCGGCGGCGATATCGGCACAGGTCTGATCGTCCGGCAGGCCGTCGTCCAGCATGTGCTTCTGGACCGTGGTCAGGGTGAAAGTCTTGAGGCCGGAGAAACTGAAATCGAGGCCGGGGCGATCGGTCATCGGGCGCGGAAAAGTAAAGCGCAGTGGATCGCCCTGTTCCGCCAACGCCGCCAGGCGCGGGCCGCCGGGGTAATCCAGGTCCAGCATTTTGGCGGCCTTGTCGAAGGCCTCGCCGGCGGCGTCATCCAGAGACTCCCCCAGCAGTTCGTACTGTCCGAGCCCCTGCACATCCACCAACTGGGTATGGCCGCCGGAAACCAGCAGCGCCACAAACGGGAATGCTGGCGGATTATCTTCCAGCATCGGCGCCAGCAAGTGGCCCTCCATATGATGTACGCCGATGGCGGGTATATCCCAGCCGTAGGCGATGGCGCGCCCGGCACAGGCACCCACCATCAGCGCGCCGATCAGACCGGGGCCAGCGGTGTAGGCCACACCGTCGATATCTGCCGGCACCGTGCTGCTCTGGGCCATCACCTCCTTCACCAGCGGCAACAGCTTGCGCACGTGGTCACGACTGGCCAGCTCAGGTACCACACCGCCGTAGTCGGCGTGCAGTTTTACCTGACTGTACAGGGTGTGTCCCAGCAGGCCCTGCTCGGTGTCGTACAGGGCTACGCCGGTCTCATCGCAGGAGGTTTCAATTCCGAGTACTCGCACAGATATCTCATTCATTTCAGGATGCACGGTCACCATTGACCGCCTATTCAACCGCTCCGCGCACTGCGGGGCCGGCCGCGGGGGCGCTATCATACTCTTTAGTGCAGACCGGTACTAAACCCTATGCACTGGGCCATGCACCTGAATCGGGCACCGGGCGCTCATCGCGGCGCCAACCGCCCCCATTCTAAGGTGCGAAATACCGACTATATTTACGAACCCGGTATTCAGGCAGGATTTCATGACCCGGCTGTCACTGGAATCATTCCGCAAGGCTTGCGAAGGCCAGATCATCTGTATAGAATTTGCGCCCTCGCTGTGGACCGGCCTCCGGATTGCCCCTGCGAGACAGAGCAATTTGCCGGAATGGCCGAGAGAAACGAATTTTTTACAGGTAACCTAATGCCCTCAGTACGCATCAAAGACAACGAACCGTTCGACATCGCCCTGCGCCGCTTCAAGCGCTCCTGCGAAAAAGCCGGTGTACTCTCCGAAGTACGTCGCCGCGAGTTTTACGAGAAGCCCACTGCCGTTCGCAAGCGCAAAGCTGCTGCCGCTGTTAAGCGTCACGCCAAAAAGCTTCAGCGCGAAAACCGCAAGTTCCAGCGTCTCTACTGAGTTAGAGTCCTTTCTCTCGCTCACAGCACGCTGCGCGAACCCGGTTCGCGACCAGAACGGCGCCCGAGTATGACTCGCGCGCCGTTTTTTATTGTCTGGAGGTCGCATAGACCACTGGACAGAAAGCCTATCGCCCCCGGCGGGCTAGGGCTATGATCTGCATTCACCCCGAAACCCCATACCCATTCAAACAGGATCGGACCCAACACCATGACCACGACGCTCAAGGACACCCTGGCCACCGCCACCAAAGACGCCATGAAGGCCCGCGACAAGGCGCGCCTCGCCACGTTGCGACTGATCAATGCCGAGATCAAACGCGTGGAAGTGGATGAGCGCATCGAGCTGGATGATGCCCGTATCCTCGCCCTGCTGGACAAGATGACCAAGCAGCGCCGCGACTCCATCACCCAGTACGAGAAAGCCGGCCGACCGGAGCTCGCCGCGGTGGAGCAGCAGGAAATCGAAGTGATCCAGGACTTCCTGCCGGAACAGCTGTCGGAAACCGAGATCCAGGAAATCGTCACCGCCGCCGTCAAAGAGACCGGCGCCAGCAGCATGGCCGATATGGGCAAGGTAATGGCCATTGTGAAGCCCCAGGTACAGGGCCGCGCCGATATGGGTGCGGTCAGTAAGCTGGTTAAAGCTTCTTTCTAAGTATCAGGCTCTATGGCAGGCAAGATTCCGCAGTATTTCATCGACGACCTGTTGGCCCGCGCCGACATCGTTCCGGTGGTCGATAGCCGGGTAAAACTGCGCAAAACCGGGAAAAACTATTCCGCCTGCTGTCCGTTTCACGATGAAAAAACCCCCTCTTTCACCGTAAGCCCGGACAAACAGTTCTATTACTGCTTCGGCTGTGGCGCCAGCGGCAATGCGGTCGGCTTCCTGATGGAGTACGATCGCCTGCCCTTTCCGGAAGCGGTAGAAAAGCTCGCCGCCAGCCTCAGCCTGGAAGTACCGCGCGAGCAACTGGCGCCGGGGCAGGTCAAACGCCAGCAGGAGAGCCAGAGCCTCTACCAGCTGACAGAGCAGGCCGCGGAGTATTACCGCGCGCAACTGAAAGACCACAAGGTCGCCGCCCGCGCCATCACCTACCTGAAAAACCGCGGCCTGTCCGGCGCAATCGCCAAAGAGTTCGGTATCGGTCTGGCCCCGCCCGGCTGGGACAATCTACTGAACCAGCTCGCCACCAGTGCGGAAAAGGCCGATCAGCTGGAGCGGGCGGGCCTCGCCATTCGCCGCCAGGACAGCGATGGCGGCCAGGGCAAGCAGGAGCCGGGAAGACGCCACCACTACGACCGCTTCCGCAACCGCATCATGTTCCCGATCCGCGACCAGCGCGGGCGCACCATCGCCTTCGGCGGTCGGGTTCTGGGAGACGACAAGCCCAAATACCTGAACTCCCCGGAAACCCCGATCTTCCACAAGGGCCGCGAACTCTACGGCTTGTGGGAGGCGCGCCAGGCCAACCGCGAACTGAAGCGGCTGATCGTGGTAGAAGGCTATATGGACGTGGTGGCCTTGGCACAGCACGATATCCGCTGCGCCGTAGCCACGCTCGGCACCGCCTGCGGAGAGGACCACATCCAGCTCGCCTTCCGCCACACCCAGGAACTGGTGTTCTGTTTTGACGGCGACCAGGCCGGCCGCACCGCCGCCCGCCGCGCACTGGAAGCCGCATTGCCACAGATGCAGGACGGCCGCAGCCTGCGTTTTCTGTTACTGCCGGAAGGGGAAGACCCGGATACCCTGGTGCGCCAGATCGGCGGTGAACGCTTTGACCAGCTGATCGATGAGCAGGGCCGCCCGCTGGAAGACTTCATGTTCGACCTGCTGGGAGAGGGTATCAACGTCCAGACCATGGACGGCCGCGCGCGCCTGTCCAAGGCCGCCGCCCCGCTGCTGGACCTGCTGCCCGCCGGCGTCTATCGCCAGCTGATGTTCCAGCAACTGGCGCGGCGCACCGGCCTCGAACAGGACATGCTGGAAGAGATCATCGCCGCGGAGAAAGCCCGCACGGCGAAACTGGCCCAGCAACCGGTGCAGCCCCCACAGCTCCATAAACAGCCCCACGAACGCTCGGCGCGCTCCGACGTCCCGGCCGAACAGCACCAGCCCACAGGCGCACCACCGCCAATGCCAGGCGCTGGGGATGAATACGAGGGGTACGAAGGCAGCTATCAGGACTTCGCCCCTCCAGCGGATTATGACTACCCGGACGAAGGGCAGCCGACCGCCGAGAGTGAGCGCTCACATCAGGCGCCAACACGCCGCAGCGGCCAGTACCGCCTGCCTGCAGAGCGCATGCTGATTGCGCTGTTGCTCCACCACCCGCAACTGGCGCAGCTGATCGACGACGACACGCGATTTCGCAACAGCGCAGATGCCGATCTGCAGCTGTTCGCCGAGCTGGTAGAGGTACTGAAAACCCGGCCGGAGTACAACCTCAACCAGCTGCTGGGACACTGGCGCGCCCACCACGGAGCCGACTCCTTCGACACGCTGGCAAAACTGGCCAATTCCCAGCTTGTGACCGGCGCCCGCATGCTGGCGATAAACGGCCAGTATCAGGAGTACGACCCGCAGACCGAGTTTTGCGATTGCCTGCGCAGCCTGGATCAGGCCACGGAAAAACTGCGCAAGCGTGAATTGCTGAACCAACTGCGCAGTGCCGGCAACCAGCTGGGAGAGGAGCAACTCGCGCTGCTGGCGCAGTTCCGCCGAAAGTAAATACGAAGGCGCTGATACCGGGGTATTCTTGTGAGGCCCGTACAAAATTTCCCAACCTCCCCCTTGAATTCCCAGCCACCGGCACCATATACACTGACCCGCCGCTCACAGGCGCCGGGCTGTCCGATGACAAGCGCGCTAATACACCCTGAACCACCCACCTGCCTTGACAGTCACTGTGGTTATTGCTATCGCAAATAAGCTATAATCCCGCGTCTTTGTCCAAAGAAAAGCCCAGACAAAAGTCCCGACTATCAATCCCCAGAATTCAGGGTTGTGCATGACCGACAAAACCCAGCATCAGCAGACCACTTCCCGTATCAAGGAGTTGATCGCCCGCGGTAAAGAGCAGGGCTATCTCACCTATGCGGAAGTGAATGACCACCTCCCGGAGGACATCTCCGATCCGGATCAGGTGGAAGACATCATTGGCATGATCAACGACATGGGCATCAAGGTGTTTGAACAAGCACCGGATGCCGAAGAGTTGTTGATGGCCGAAGGCGATAGCTCCGCCGATGAAATCGCCGCCGCCGAAGCCGCCGCCGCCCTGGCCGCGGTTGAATCCGACGTTGGCCGAACCACCGACCCGGTGCGCATGTATATGCGCGAAATGGGTACCGTGGAGCTGCTCACCCGCGAAGGCGAAATCGCCATTGCCAAGCGTATCGAGGAAGGCCTGCGTGAGCTGATGGCCGCCCTCGCCTACTGGCCCGGCGCCGTACAACACATCATCGACGAATACGCGCTGATCGAAAAAGAAGAGCGCCGTATTCCGGACATCATCGCCGGCTGGCTCGACCCGGCCGACGAAGTGCCTCCCGGTGCCCAGGCGGGGCAGGCTGCCGAAGCGGCCAAAAAGAAAGAAGATAGCGACAGCGACGATGACGACGACACCTCTGACGAAGAGGAAGATGAAAATGTCGGTGGTATCGATCCGGAAGAGCTCGCCGAGCGCATGAACGCCCTGATTGCCGCCCAGAAGAAAGCTGACGCCGCAATCAAGAAGCACGGCCGCGACTCCAAAGAGGCCGGCAAGGCGCTGGAAGACGTTGCCGAAGTGTTCCGCTATTTCAAACTGGCCCCGCGCCAGTTCGATCCGCTGTACACCTCCGTGCGCAACATCCTCGACGAAGTACGCGCGCAGGAACGCAGCGTGATGAACCTCTGCATCAAGCGTGCCCGTATGCCGCGCAAGACCTTCATCAAGGAGTTCCCCGGCAACGAGACCAACGATGACTGGATTCCGTCCATCATCAAGAAGAAGCGCGACTACTCCGACGCCCTGCGTCAGGTTGCCGAAGAGGTTCAGCGCTCGCAGCGTAAACTGCTGCAGGCACGGGAAAAGGCACAGCTGGAAATCGGCCAGATCAAAGAGATCAACCGCCGCATGTCCATCGGCGAAGCCCGCTCCCGTCGCGCCAAGAAAGAAATGGTCGAGGCCAACCTGCGCCTGGTGATCTCCATTGCCAAGAAATACACCAACCGCGGCCTGCAGTTCCTGGACCTGATTCAGGAAGGCAACATCGGCCTGATGAAGGCAGTCGACAAGTTCGAATACCGTCGTGGCTACAAGTTCTCTACTTACGCCACCTGGTGGATCCGTCAGGCAATTACCCGCTCCATTGCAGACCAGGCGCGCACCATCCGTATCCCGGTGCACATGATTGAGACCATCAACAAGCTCAATCGTATCAGCCGCCAGATGCTGCAGGAGATGGGCCGCGAACCCACGCCGGAAGAGCTGGGCGAGCGCATGGAAATGCCGGAAGACAAAGTGCGCAAGGTACTGAAGATCGCCAAAGAACCGATCTCCATGGAGACACCGATCGGCGACGATGAAGACTCCCACCTGGGTGACTTTATCGAAGACCAGAACCAGTCTTCCCCGATCGACACCGCGACTTCCACCGGCTTGCACGATGCCACCCGCTCGGTGCTCGGCGGATTGACCGCACGGGAAGCCAAGGTGCTGCGCATGCGTTTCGGTATCGACATGAACACGGACCACACCCTCGAGGAAGTGGGCAAACAGTTCGACGTTACCCGCGAGCGTATCCGTCAGATCGAAGCCAAGGCGTTGCGCAAACTGCGCCACCCTTCGCGCTCCGAACACCTGCGCAGCTTCCTGGACGAGTGAGTCTTATAAGGAAGGGGCGCCTATAAATCGTAGCGAGCGGGCGGCTGGTGGTGGCCGCCGGAGCGCAGGCAGCGGAGTGTATGTTAATACATGAGCAGCCGAGCACCGCCGGACGCCGCCAGGCGCACGCGCAGTAGATTTAGAGTCGCCCCAGGTCCATACTAAAAAAGCCCGGTTAGCCGGGCTTTTTTGTGGACGACCACTTTGTTACAAACCGATGAACCCGCCCGCAACAGAGATTGACAGAGAACAATGGAAGAGCAGTTCGTGAACAAACCCGGTAAGACCGGCATTTCCCGCCTGATCGATGCCACTGGCTATTCCTGGGCCGGCCTGATCGCCACCTGGCGCAATGAAGCCGCATTCCGTCAGGAAGTTTCCCTGGCGATATTCCTGATTCCCGCCGCCCTGTGGTTGGGGGAAAGCGGTATCGAGCGCGCGCTGCTGATCGGCGTCACCCTGCTGGTGATGATCGTGGAGCTGCTCAACAGCGCGGTGGAAGCGGTGGTGGATCGCGTCAGCGCGGAGAAACACCCACTTTCGAAAATTGCCAAAGATACCGGCTCCGCTGCCGTCTCTATTTCCCTGTTACTGTGGCTGACCACCTGGGGATGTATCCTGCTTCCACGCTGGATTCCCTGACCGATACCCGGGCTCCGGCATACAGGCGGGAAACCCCGACAAAATTTCCCCCGACCCGCCACTGGAGCCTGCCGCCCCCCTCCCCTTGGCTAAGATTATTGGCACTGCCGTACCACCCGATGTGTAACAGTTTTGTTGCCCCAGCAGTAAGGCATCGCAAAGGATTTGCGAAGCTGCCAATAACGAACCAGGGATGGAACTATGTCGTATCGCCGTGCGGGATCCGCGCTCTTTGCCTGTGCCCCTGCCCAGCTCCCCACAATACTTGCACCATTTGTCGCCGTGCCCGCGCTGATCGGGTCATTGATGCCGATGGGTGCCTCAGCCGACATCATCCTCGATGCCGGCAATAATCAACTCACCCTCGATAGCGACAGCCGCATTGCCGGCAGCAGCGTCACCTTGATCGACGGCGGCACCGGGCGCGACCGGCTGCACCTGAACGGCGTCACCCTGAACAACCCTGCCCGCCTGAAACGCTGGGAGCACATCGTGTTGCGCAGCGGCAGTCAGCTAGAGCTCGATAGCGATCTCACCCTCGGCGACAGCGACAGCCTCGACAGCAGCCTGGAGATCGACCGCAGCAGCACCCTGTTATTGCCCTACTTCAGCACCGGCATCCGCCCCGGTTCGGGCCAGCCGGTGCGCATCATCAACAGCGGCACCATCGACATGCGCGGCACCAGCGCCAACCAGCTGCTCATTGACGGCAGTTACCGCGGCTCCGGCCGGATCTATATGGATATGGTCGCGGGGGATGACGACAGCCCGGCCGACCGCGTGATCATCGATGGCGGTCATGCCAGCGGCACTACCGAACTGGTGTTCCAGCGTCTGGCCGGTAGTGGCACCGAAACCAACGATGGCATTATGGTAGTAGAGACCCGCAATGGTGGTACCACCAGTACCGGCGCCTTTTATATGCCCCGGGGCATTTCCGCCGGCCCCTACGAGTACTACCTGTTCCGCGGCACCGGCGACCCGCAGGACGAAGACAACTGGTATCTGCGGTCTACGGTGCAGCCCGGCGAGACGCCTGCCACCAGCCCCCAGCCCGACGTCGACGTCCTCGCATTTGGCGGTCACACCGATGGCGGACGTTTGGCCGCACACTCAGACACCGAAGTTATCGATACCGGCCATCCCGAAGATTCTGTCATCGCACTACCCACAGCAGGCAGCGAACCTATCCGCCTTTACCGCCCGGAAATCCCCCTCTACGCCCAGGCCAAATCCCTCGCCCGTGTTACTTCCCTGCAGGAAATCGGCAGCTACCACAAACGGCGGGGAGAGCAGCGCAGCTGGTTTGACGGCATCAACCAAGACTGGATTCGCATCCACCATATGACCGCGGACTACAACTGGTCCGGCGATATCGACAACCGCTTTGACGGAGACATCACCGGCTTTCAGGTGGGTACCAATCTCTGGTCCGGTCCCACTTGCACCGGCGGCGCACGGGAGTCCGGCATCTTCCTTGGCAGCACGCGCGCCAGTGGAGACGTCACCGGCTTTGCCCGCGGCTTCAGCAACTACGCCTCCGGCAGCAACAAACTCACCAGCACCCATATCGGCTACTACTTCAACGACTACCGGCCGGATATGAGCTACTTCGATATCACCCTGAAAGTCGCTTACCTGGAACTGGAAAGCCGCTCTTCCCGCGGCGTCGATACCACGATCTATGGCCCGCAGCTCACCGCCTCCATTGAAAAAGGATTGACCTACCAGGCCACAGAAAGCTTCAACCTGGAACCCCAGTTACAGGCAGTAGTGAACTACAGCAACCTGGGTGCATTAAACGATGGCATCTCCTGGGTAGAGTCGGATAAGACGCCGGAAGCCAACTTCCGCGCCGGCCTGCGCGCCTACAATAACGACGGCGAAATCGCCGGCCAGCACCTGCGCTTTTACGGTTACGGCAACCTCTGGCACACCCTCGGCGGCAACGACCAACTGCTATTCAATGCCAACCTGCAACTGGATATGGAGCGACGCTCCACCTGGGCGGAGTTTGGTGGCGGCGTGGTCCTGCTGGAGCACAAACTGGGGAGCGCGTTTTTCAATATCGGCTTCCAGCGCTCCCTGGACGACCTGGACTGGTCCGGGGGCAGCGCCAGCCTGGGGTTCAACTGGGCCTGGTAGCCGTCTCATCAGAGCACGATATAGCGCGGCAAGGCGTTGATTTGGCGGGGAAAATCGAGTACTTTCCCAATCCGCGCGCAAGTCCTTGCTCGCGTCTCCTGTGTGGGCCCCTAGCTCAGTTGGTTAGAGCATCCGACTCATAATAGAATGGGCTAAAGGACCACAAGACAGGAAAAAACAATAAAAACAAGGGATTACAAACCCATAGATTCTGCCTTAGAATCACATGTGTAAGCAGTATGTAAGCTTTCATAAAGAAAAGGGGCCCATAGCTCAGTTGGTTAGAGCGCTCGACTCATAATCGATCGGTCGCAGGTTCAAGTCCTGCTGGGCCCACCATTAAAGCAGTTATACTGCGCACAGACCATCTATCGACTTGCTACACTGCAAACACATTCCTGCAAGATAGCTCTATCACAGGACCCCTGGGGAACGGACATGGCTACAATATTCGATATCGCACGCTATATCACCGATGTCATGGGCGAGATGTCTGCCATGAAGCTCCAAAAGCTCATGTACTATTCACAAGCGTGGAATATGGTATGGGAGGAAGACCCTCTTTTTGCCGACGAATTCCAAGCTTGGGCTAACGGTCCTGTTTTACCCGATCTATACGCTCGGCATCGCGGCCTATTCAAAGTAAATAGCACACTCTTTAAGGACGGAAATCCTGACAATCTCACTGATGCTCAAAAAGAGAATATCGGAAAGGTTTTAGGTTTCTACGGTGATAAAACCGCGCAATGGCTGAGCAACCTTACTCATCAGGAAGACCCTTGGCTCCTCGCCCGCGATGGCCTTCCTCCTAGCGCTTCCTCTACTAAGGTAATCCCTCAAGGTTCTATCCACGAATATTACTCATCTCTCTAAGATAGTAAGTATGGTCAGTAGGAGGGAAAAGCGGCTTCAACGAAAGGCTGCAAAGCAGCAAAAATTTGAGGAAGCTAAAAAGAAGCTGCTAGAGCAAGTACAGCTTGATGACAAGCCCAGATTTTTAGATGAGCCCAAAGTAGATAAAATTCCCCATCTTGCCCCCCATCTGCAGCGGGCGGAAGTTGAGAAAGCCAAAGAGCCTAGGGCAGTGAAATCCGGTAGCCGCTTCGGGGAGCAGGTAACCTGGTGTATATCACGCTCAGATAAAGATGGAACATGGTCATGGGGAGAACCCAGAGCTTGGGGACAACATGAATGGGACAATGAAATCTCACCTAAGTTTCTCGAGTTCGAAAAGCTAACCTGGGCAGAAATAGACCAATTCTCTTCTGAGTCTGGCCACAAAATGCATCACGGGCACGAGTTTGAGGAGCTTGTCGATGAAGCTCAACTTAGATGGATTGACCTGGATCTAGAAGAGTTCGCAGACAATATTTTCCGTTTTCGTCTGGAAGGAACAAAGCGAGCTTGGGGCTTCATTCTTCAGGCACATTTTCATTTCGTTTGGTGGGAGCGAGACCACCGAATTTACCCAGTTAGCAATTAACCTATAGTCACTGCACCACCCACGCAGAGTCTCGATCGTCGCCTGTGCGGCGGCACAGCGGCCCCCAGCGCCATAAACGGTGCCTCTTAACCACACCAAATACCTAGCCTGCTTATTCCGAGCCTATCGAGCAGCCAGATAGATTCTCTCGACTTCGGCCACCAGCTCAGAAGCTGACACCTCCAAAGCCAGCCCCAGGCCAATAAGCGTGGTGATTGTTGGCTGACGTACACCCCTCTCAATCCGAGACACATAAGTCCTATCGACACCCGCCCGATGAGCAAGCTCTTCTTGAGATATGCCTATATCGGCACGACGCCGCCTGATAACGTCTCCGAAGATTGCGCCGATTGATGGGGTATCTGCATTCGCCATGCAGCGAATGTCGTTTTGTTGTAGCCTATAGTCCACGGCCTATAGGCACGTTCTATCAATATCAGCATAGGGAACCAATAAAAATGAAAGGCATCATCTGCTCTGTACTGGCTGTAGTTCTCCTACCGGGGTGCGGTGGAGGTGGAGAGGGTAATTCACCCGATGATACCCCGCCAGACCCACCGCCAGCGCCGGTTACATACACCATAACGGCAACTGTATCCGAGGACATATCGGGAGAAGTAGAGGGCACCGGGGAATACAACGAAGGTGAAACGGCAGCTCTGACAGCCACCCCGGCAGATTGGTATAGGTTTGTTAGCTGGGAGGAAGGTCAACAGGAAATATCCACCAGCCCCTCATTGGAATTTACCGTTACGGAAGATAGAGAGCTTTTTGCTCGATTTGAAGAAATCCCCTGCGAAGAAAGCGATGGCACGGAAGCAGAAATTGGGTACGACTGGCAATCCTCGAGTAACCAGTTCACCATCACGAATCATAACCGGTGCGATGGTCTATTTTTTTGGGCGATACTAGACACCCAATTTTTGGATGACCCTAGCCGCCAGGAAATAACACCTATCTATTTATCGCTATCACCGGGTGAGTCTCGATACATGCAGACCAAGACCCCCGAACACTCCAAGCCAGTACTTATTTACAGTCGCGAGAATGGTGAATCATTTGAGTTTGTCAATCTGGAGCATTTGCCTGACACCGAAAATCAGCACAACCCAGTAGCTCTTCTGGATTATGAAGAAGATCACGTTGGCCAGATAGAAAGGGAAGATTCCCAGCAGATCGGTTCCGAATGGGACTCCTATGGAGATTGCCACAACTTTAGCTGGCTTGACATGGAAAATGGTCATTACCAAGTGGCACCAGACCCCACGGAAGAAGACTCATTCTGTGAAATCTCAATAGATGACCAGCAGTCTCAATATCCAATCATGTTTCGCTACTATGTAACCGATAAATCGCAAAGACCAATAGAGTAGACTATGCAAGTAATAGGCTTCTTCTGCCAGTGGTAACTGCAACCCCATTACGACAGCGCCCCGCGACATTGCTGCCACGGGGCGCCGAAGGTTGGGTCACAGGATTCCAAGCTGCCCCAACTGGTTCCGATGGTTTAGCGTCCGTCGGTTTCCTGTAGGACGTCGCGGGAGGGAATTGTGGTTATCGAAGTCTCAGCTGCTTAAGGTGAGGTACCAGCCGCAGCCGTGGGAGACCACTGTAGTCGGGCGCCGCATGTGTCTTGACGTTCTTTTTCAAAATCTCCTGCTGAATGGCCGCTGTGGCTTCCCACTCGTCACAGGTCATCAGGCGCGGCACCAGCATTACCGGCCGGTTCGCTAGGGCGCCCCGGCGCTGTTCTAGTGCCTCAATGCGGCGCAATAGGGCCGTAGGCTTTCTCATATGCCTGCGCTCCAAAAACAACCCTTCGTAGGTGGGCTCTCATATTGTGGTAAGCGTCCAGCCTGCGCCCCCGCTCTTGCTCGTTGTGCGGCGGGTCAACACAAATTAAAACTGCGCGCTCACCAACTGGCGGGTAGAGCCCCACACTTTCATACATGACGAATTTATATTGGTGCAGAGCCTTTATCGCCTCGGTGACAGCGTGGTGATAGCTGGTCGATTCGATATAAAACTTGTGGCCATCGTAGCTCATTTCAACAATGCGGGTTCGGGGATTATCGGTATATAGAATCGCCCTACCCTCGTCGATAATTTCGTGTGATCCATAAGGATTTCGTTTCATTGTTAAGCCCTCCCGAGTCTGCTTTTTGCTTCAGCTATGTACGCCTTGACCACAGGGGTCTGTGGCTGCTCTTTGGCGTGTTCAAGCTGGAGAATTAGCTCTAGCCTTGTATTCGCCAGCGGCTGTAGGGTCGGCTCATTTTCAGTTACTGGGGGGTGCAGCAGCCTTCATAAAATCATCCACCCATTTGAGATTTCCCATTGCTCACCCCCTCAGTTGTCGTTTAACAGTTTCGATATATTCCCAGTAGGGCAACCATCCATCTTCGTGCGCCAGCAGCATTTGCTCGACCGCCCCATCCAGCAGTTTTTTCAGGTATGCCGGGTCAGTACCAAAAGGTGGCGGCAGCTTGTGCGCCGGTATCGGTTTGGGGTTGAGGTACATCATCACCGACGGTCTAGCTGCGATAATCATTATCGCCCCTCCAGTGCTGCCAGGCGCTGCTCCAGCTCGTCGATTTGCTTGATGCCTGCCAGCGCAGATATTGCCTCTATGATCTGCTTCCCAGTGTCGGGGGACACTTCGCCATCCGCGATACCCTGTAACACTGCCTGCACTTGGTCGGTCATGGGTGCGGATGCATCAAACTCAAAATTGACCTTCTCAGCCTGTGCTTTCAACGTGGGAGTAGTCCGCCCAAGGATCAGCGCTGCTGCTTGAATGTCTCCTTTCTTGGCTTTCTCGATTACCACATCAGCGATCTTTTGCGCCTCTTCGAGCAGCTTTTCCGTGACCCGAGTACGCTTGTCCTTCAGCCCACGAGGGCGACCAGCGGGGTTCGGAGACGGCATTCCTTTGCACCAGTTTGGGTTGCCGATCTTAGGTGCATCTGGGTCTGGCTTCCAGTTCTCCATCCACTCTGGCTGATTGGTTTTTGGTTCAGTCATGATGAATACCTTGATACGATTGAATACAGCAAAGAATCAATTTTCCATAGGCTCGAACTGCTTCATCACCAAAGCCTCCTCTGCCGCATTGTTGGCAGCTTTTAGGCGCTCCACTTCAAAGCGGTTTGCACCGACTGCTTTTTCCAGTTCACCAAGAAAGACATCTTTTGCCCGCTCCAGCTTTTCTCTCGCCTCCTTCATCGCATCAATGCGGGCGACCAGTTGCGGAGATGCTTTAGTGTGGTAAAGGCGAGTGAAATGGGTATGCGGTGTTTGTCAAAGAAGATGTCGCGATCAGCGGTTAAGCGGCTTGTTTTTCTTGTGGTGGGTTAAGCCAGACGCCTCTAATAGGATTCCAGTTCCTGGTGTGGCGTGGCCACCGTCTCGGGTTCTTCCGTTTCGCCTCTTCGTACACGGTTTTACGGCGCTTTAGTAGTTCAATCTCTTCGCCACTATGACGCTGGCTCGGCGTCACAAAGCGGATCGCGCTGTGGCGATGTGCATTGTTGTACCACTGCACGAAGCTATGAACCCATTGCCTTGCTGCGGAGATACTCTCAAACGGTTTGCTCGGATAGCTCGGTCCGTATTTCAAGGTTCTGAACAAGCTCTCCGAGTACGGGTTGTCATTGCTCACTGAGGGCCGACTGAACGATGCCACCACCCCGAGCTTTTGCAATGTGGCCAGCATGGTGGCGCCCTTCATCGGCCCACCATTGTCTGAGTGCAGAACCAATCCATTCTTGACGGCGCCCTCCGCAAGCTGCGCTTTGCGAATCAGGGTGCTGGCATGTTCTGACGACTCTTCAGTATGCACTTCCCAGCCCACTATTTTGCGGCTGAAGACATCGAGTATCAGATACAGCCGGTAGAAGGCTCCTCTTACACTGGACGCTAGGAAGGTAATATCCCAGCTCCACACCTGGTTCGGGCGATCTGCCAGGTACGCATTCGGTTTCGCGACGTTACGTGGCGCCTCCGCCTTACCTCGGCGGTGCAGCTGATTCGCTTCGTGCAATACGCGGTAGAAGCTGGATTCAGAGCCGATATAGATTCCTTGATCGGCCAGCATCGGGACAATCTGTGATGGCGGAAGGCTGCGGTATTCCGGCTGGTTGCAGACTGCCAGTATCTTTTGTCGCTCTTCGATAGTGAGCTTGTTACCCGGGGTACGTGCCTGAGCCGCGCGCTTGCGCTGATCGACCAAGCTTCGCTCCTGCAATGCTTTCTCCCAGCGTTGCAGGGTACGCACAGTGAGGTTCAATACCGCGCACGCTTTGTACCGGGCAGCGCCTGCCGTCACCGCTTCTTCGATAAGCTCTATCGCCACCTGACGGTCTTCCGAGGCGATCATTCGTCCTCGCTTTCCCCCCAGATGGCTTGGGCCTTTTTTTGCAGCACCAGTAACGCAGCCGCCTCCGCCAGCGCCTTCTCTTTGCGCTTGAGCTCTTTCTCTAGCTTGCGGCTTTTCTTGCGCTCTTTCTGCAGGTCGCGCCGCTCCTCCATGGACATCTGGTCGCGACTACCGGCCCCACTAATCGCAGCTTCACGCCAGCGCTGTATCTGCTCGGCGTAGAGCCCTTTCTTGCGGCAATACTCCGCCAGCTCGGCTTCATTCAGCGCTGCGGTCTCAAGGACTACGGCGAATTTACTCTCCCCGCTCCAATTTTCGGGGTTCTTTGGATCAGCTGGCACGGCTACACCCTGTTCACGAAATTGATTTCGCCAATTGTACAGGGTTGGCTCTGAAACGCCGGTTTCCCGGCTAACCTCCGCTATCGACTTCGCGTTCGGCGGCATCATCATCTGAACAGTGCGTTCTTTAAAGCCATCGTTATATCGTGGCATCCTTCACTCTGTTACCACCCCCTGATACATTGCTGGTTAGAAAGTGAGCGCGACATCTATCCTGACACAGGGGGTATGTTCAGGCTCACCCATTCCAGACAGATATCCGGGAGCGCCAAGAGCGGATTTGATAGTGCGCTCGTCTCCCTTATCCAGCGCCTCAGATAGAAATTTCATCCGCTCGCCCTGTTTCATATTTTTCAAATGGGCGCGGATTTCAGTTGCCACATTTCCAATACCCGCATACTCCTCGACAGGCTTTGTAAGTTCCTTTTCCGTGTAGTTGATACCATCGGTCAATCTTTGCCAGCTCAGCTCAGCCTTCTTGCGCGCCCTCTCGGAATACTTATCCGCAAGCTCCGCCGTCTGGATAACCTTGGCGCGGTCAGTCCTGCTATCGTCGAGCCGGATCTTTTTCCGTGCTTCAATCACCGCGGCAACGGATTGATAACACTCGCTCAACGCCTCGGCAGCGTGGTCGACAAACCCCTGCGTTTCATCGCTATAATTTTTCATGCCGGTAATGTTGCCGGGGTGTAGTGTTGGGGAAACGTAGCTTTTCACTTCCTTGTTGATAGACATTTCGCGCTCCTTTCTTGAAAAAAATTACTTATTGCTTACAAGCATGCACGAAAACAAAAAACATCACCAAATAAACTTATTAGAAACAGGTATTTATCACCAAAGAACATATTCCGCCCATTTTATTACCAGTTTCTTGTTCTGGAATAAGCTGCGATCTGTACCAGTGGCGGAAGCTCCATGGCATTTCTGGGCGGGTGAAGATTGGGTTATAACCACAATTTTTGGAATGGATGCCTTCGGCGTGTTGTAGTGCGCGTAGTGAAATTTTTATACGCCCGCACTACACCCCAAACCCAGTAAAACTGGGATGTGTAAGTATGTTTGTAGTAGTGTAGTAAGTGTAGTAGGCAGGTATATATTTAATAGTTTATTGTTCATATTTTATACGGCCAAATTTAGAATTATATGTATACCTACGCCCCTTTACAGCCCCCTACTACAATTACTATATTTACTACGGAAATAAAAAGCCCAGTAAAAATAGCCACTTATCGAACCCCTAAGCTACTACAGGAAAGTGTGGGGTTGCTACAGTGTAGCAACTCGCAAATTGTGGTCATAAATGTTCCCATCCTGCGCTCAAGAAAGCGGAGCTATTCCGGCCCCGCTGATTGGTGAGTAACTATTCCACACGTAACAATTGAAAGCACCGCCCCTGATAACTAAACTCCTCCGCGGCCTTGATCTTGTCCTTCTCCCACAAATACCCATCGTCGACCAGAGACTTGATAGCTGCCTCCATTGCCCTAGTAGCTCCATCTCTATGATTTTTAAAAGGTGCGAGTTTGCAGGTGTTTAATTGAATCACTCTACGCGGAATTACTTGAGGATTATGATCCGGCAGTCCTCCTTTTAGCTCCCCAATGATGACCCTTTTGCAAATTTCAAGAACCTTCTTCTGCCTCACATCGTCCCCATCCCCAACATCACCAGCCTCTACTCGATCGAGGAAGGTGCGAGCATCCCGTTGCACGAGTCCTATCGCCCATACAGTATTGGCAAGATTGATTTTTGGTTGCTGGCAATTATCAGCTACTGCCAGAAGCGAAGCGACTTTTAGTGCCTTGATATGCGCCCGGTTCCAAACCGCCGCACCGGTAATGTCGTCATCTCTATTTGCGGCGATGACCTTTTGTCTGCACTTCTCCTCAAACTCATCAAACCTTTCTTCGGTACTTGGACCATATTCAACTGTTATAGGCTGTAGAGGTTGGGCGCGGTCTAAAGTTAGCGATTGCCCAACAAGGGACACCCAAGCTCTACGAGTGGGTGGATCAAGATATAATATCCCCTCTTTATTTGACTGCGGCCTATCTGTGGTCACCGTCATAGTCAGAAACCTAGAGAAGAATCCGTCCTCCATCATTTCCGGGGTCAACGCTCGGTAGAGCGCTCCGGGCGTAGTGTCTCCTACGAAGGACAAGGCAGGCCATTCGACACCCGAGAACGAATCCTCGGCTTTGGCTCTAGTAATGCCCTCTAGAAATTGCTTTTCATATGCTTCTGTGAGCATATTCCCGAATTCATGATCCGGCCCTCCTTGGGTTCTTGGTGAGGCTATTGTGGCGAACCTTTTACCGACTTCCGGGTGCATTGCCAGAAATCCCGGACTTTCCAGAAGGCGTTTGTGCAGAGCTTGTCGACTGACAAACCTTTCTTGCATGATGAACCTATCCGCCGCTGGCATTTTCGAGTAACGGATCAGCGGGGGAATATGCTTGTGCAACTCGTCCTTGCCAGTGCCGGTCTTTGAAACCAACAGGTAGTATTGGCTAAGGGTTGCATTCGTAGGAGTTCGATAGACCCGACCTGTCACACCTGACAGCAGTGCGAGGGTTGCCAAAATGGAGACCTCTTGCTGTGGTAAATAGCTGGCGCAGTAGATTGACTTTGCTAGTTCTCCTGCAACCCCGAGAGGCCATTGCATAGGCCATTCATCTTCTGCCAGTAACCACTGCCGGTGTCCCTGGGTGGCAAGTAGCTTTTCCGCCACTTGCTTTCCATGCGCGGCACTGGGCTCCCCCCACTGCGCTCCCTGTGCGGCGGCTGGGGCCACTTTCGCCCCCTCGCCAGTGCTACCCCCCTTGGCCTACATGCTGCGGGACCTGCGCGCCGCTTTGTGTAGCTGCGCTTGTACCTTGCTTCACCACGGGAGTTTGCTCTACATTATTTCCGTTCGGCATACTGAATCACTCCTGTCGAGCAAAGGGCTACTGAATCGCGCCACAGTCTTGCCAGACAGTGCGTTTCAGTGGCCCTTTTTCGTGATTTGTTTACAGCGCAGTTACTCGACCCGCCGGGAGTGACGGTAAAGGGTTGGCGCACTTCTAAAAAGTCGGTGCTGAACATAGTCTGTGACATACCATGTTCAGTAAGTTTGGAGGTTTTGGTGACTGGTTCCAGTGCGGGCTTGTTGCTCTAGGTACTCCAGCAGGTCGGCCTCGGCATAGCGCACTAGCTTTCCCACTTTTCGGAATTTCGGGCCCACCTTTCGGTAACGCCACTGATCCAAAGTACCTTTCTTGCCCTCAGGACCAAAAAGGAATTTTGCAGCTTGTTCAGTAGTGAGCAGATTCATAGGTTTACCCTTGATTCTTTGCTGCACTACCAAAAACGAAAAATGGGCAGTGCAGCGAAACTGGCAACCCGTTTCTTGGTTGCCCGAATTCCGCGACACTGCCCATGCGTTGTGTAGAGTCCAGCTAAACCGCTTTAGCGGCCATTGCATCACGCTTAACTGGATAGCGAAAACAAATTGTGCTTTTACGTTAACGGCTCTTCTACATGTTCGCAAGCACTATTTTTTGGATTTCCCTTTGAAAACATCAACTTAGCGAAGCAGGCGTTTCAAAACAAGAACGCCTGCTTTAGGCTTTCAGCGCTATCACGTTTTCACCCGTAGCGGCTGCCCGCGCTATGCCACCTTGGTCCGTGATCCACTCACCAATTTTCTTCATGGCAGGCATAAGCACCCCCGGATCAGGGTTGTTGGCATAGTTCTGCCCGTGTACGTCACTGGCAAGGTGGTTCAGTAGCTGCCTGCGCTTGTCCGAGTCAATCCCGACAAGCTGGGCGACGTCCTCAAACGTACGGCGTAGCGCATGAGGGTGGAGATGGACGCCCGCCACTTCGGATACCTTCTTGAACAAAGCACGGGGGTCGCTCAAGTATCCTTTCCTTCCCCGCAGGGCGGGAAAGACATACTTATTGCCCTTGAGACGTCCTGCCCAGCGCCGGCCTAGTACGTCGTGCAGCGCTGAGCTAATTGGCAGAGTTATCGAGTTGTGGTTCTTCGTTTCCGCCAGATGAAAGGTCGGGAGCTTGCCGTCCAGGTTTACATGATCCCACGTTAGCTTCGACGTCTCGCCAACTCGAGTCCCGGTCAACAGCATAAAACTAATCAGATCAGCGCTGATACAGGTTGTGGTTATATTTTGATCAGGGTTTGCGTGATCCTCTAGCATCGCCCACACCGCGCCAATCTTGTCTTTCGGTATACGTGTGGCGCGCGCCCTCTCAGGGTTCCATTGCACCAAGCCGCCTTTCCTAAACATCTGAGACACAGGGTTCACCGGCAGAATCGGATATGTCCCGTCAGCGGTCGCATTTTTCTCCCGCGCCCAGTTCAGCAGAGCTCGGAGATTGCGAAAAGACTGATTGGTCTGAACTGGAGCGGTCCTGGATAGCTCTCGAAACTTCCTGATACAGGCATCGCGGCTGATTGTGGCCACAGGCTTGTCCGCCCAGTCTGAAAAAGTGCCCTCAACACAGCGCCGGATGTCATCTTTGCTGGTTGGGCGGAGAGGACCATGCTTGGTGCGTTTGTGCTCGACGTAGTCCTCCATCACCTCACGCAGCGTCTCACCCTGCGCCTTATGCTTCCTCTTCTCCACCTGAGGGTCTTTCCCATCATACATTTCGAGAAGTTTGGCCTGCGCCCGCTTCCGGGCTTCGTCTGCCGACAGCAGTTCAAACGGTCCCAGCGTAAAACGGCGGGTCTTTCCGTGGACACGTCCTTGAACTATCCAGCTCTTGCTACCCGCCGAGGTGATGCGCAGGCCAAAGCCCCGCGTCTCGCTGTCCCAGTGGAATACCTGCCCCTTGTCAGTCGGAATCGGGAGGCTTTTGACTTTTGTGTTTGTGAGCTTCATCCCTGCGCCCTCCAGCGGTTAGCCACGGGGGCAGAGAATCCAGTTAGAATTGTCATATCGGCGTTGCTCCTACTAGTTGGAACGTCGGTCACGCGGTCGGGGCTGTTGGCGCAGTCGCCGACCGCTCTTGTTACATGCTCCAGAAGGGCCATGTAAGCAGCAGTGTAAGCAATCTACCGTGAAGCGCACAATAGCACGTAGTATTAAAATGTTCGTAAGCTACTGATTTATATGAGGTCATATGCTTACATTGAAGGTGATAGAGGCAGGTAGAACACCTGTACGTGAAACTCATAATCGGCAGGTCCTGGGTTCAAGTCCCGGAGGGCCCACCACTTTTCCTGTGACGATCTGTCCTCAATTTGTGAATGTAGCAACAAGAAGTCACATTGCGACACCTTCGTGCCCTTCCCGGTTCGCCCCCAGAAAATTAAACATTCACACATAGACCAGAGTTTGTCGCTCTCTCGCGCAAGGTCCCACTCCATTTGAGTAAGGTGCGGGACACCCTCATCTTTCAATTCCGTAGTTACGTGGGATCAGCCACAAAGTCTTCTTTTAGCAACAGAGGTACAGTATCAAGCCACTCCACGGCTGTTGCGTGCATGGTTTCTTGGCGCTACCATAAGTGACCAATTGACACTTTCCGGTAAGATGAACGAAAAACAATTTCTTGCGGCGTATGATAAAAGCGCCTTTGATGCGCCGTTACTAACGGTCGATGCGGTGCTTTTTACCTACCACGAAGGCTTACTGAAGGTCTTGCTTGTCGAGCGCTCGAATCACCCAGAGCAAGGCAAGTGGGCTCTACCTGGGGGATTTATATCCGAGGAGGAAGACAAGACCCTCGAGGACACGATAATTCGCAAGCTGAAGGAAAAGACCGGGGTTGTACCACCTTACATCGAGCAACTGCGTACATTTGGTGGGGCAACAAGGGATAAGCGTGGATGGTCGGTAACCGTGTGCTACACAGCATTAATCGCCCACCAGGCATGTGAGAGCCACATTGATACCGTGAGCGATACTGACTGGATCCCTGTCGAGAAAGCCAAGAAATTGAACCTAGCTTTCGACCATTTGAAAATTATCCAAAGTGCACATGAACGATTAGTCCAAAAAGCACTTTACAGTATCGTGCCGGCATATGCGCTCCCAGAGTCTTTTACTTTGCCTGAACTACAGCACGTTCACGAAGTAATTATTGGCAAGCCACTTCAGAAAAAGTCATTTCGCCGTAGGATTGAGCAGGCTGACCTTCTCATTGAAGTTGGCGAAAAGCGAACAGAAAAAGGTCGACCAGCGAGCCTGTACAAAATGCGGTCTGATTCCGGGACCCACAAGTTTGTTCGAAACTTAGAATTGTAAACTGTCACATCAAGTTCAGGAGTCGCTCAACCGTTACACAACTTTCCGCCTGGACCACCAGGGAATCTGCGCGATCTCCAGGCTCATCCGGGTGTTGTCAGTGTATCGACCAGCATAATCCTTACTCAATCAAATAGCCGTTAAAGAATTTAATCTGAAATAAAACGCAGCCGGAATAAACCGGCTGCTAATTCTCTGTGCAATTATCCAGCTTTTGCCAGTGGTTCATCGGTAACTGGCACTGCGGCCAATTCCCTGACGGTTTCGAGATTCTGCTCAATGAGCAACTGGCCGTTGCGATATACAGCTTTCAGCAGATTCTCGCGATCCCCCAAATCCTGCTCCCGGACGGTACGGTATTGGCCATCACCGTGGCGGATCAAGGCTAACCTACCTTTCTTGGAGCGCTTTCCGATATCGGTGATCGGATCTTTGTAGACGTCGCGCCACAGTCCATTTACGCGCACCGCGCTCGCCTTCATTGCAAACTTCATAGTGTCGCGGTTGACCTTCTGCAGCAACTCGCCCCCCATACCAAAGGCCACATTGTCTGCACTTTGCTTTCGAGCCTTCATCGCGGCCAAAATTCCTTCAATGGTATGGAGGGATATACCATCGCCCTGGATAACCCGGATAAAGTCTGGGAGTACCCGGTAGCCTTTATCATTGATTCGCGCGCCAAAAATACGCATCAGGCGCTCGATGGTTTGCGTTACGACATCGACGGGATCCCCGCTGTCAGGGCGAATAACCAAGGTGCCGCCGTTGTTCTCGACTTTCTCCTTGAGTTCGCCACCCCATATATTTTCGATTGCACTCCAGAGATCGTAGCTATCGCTCACTACAGCGACCAGGCGTCCTTCACCGGCAAATTGTGTCAGCATATTCCCGTAAGCATCCGCCTCATGCTCGCGGCCCCAGCTGGTCATGGTGCTGTGTTCCGCTGCAGGGATAGAGAACCCCGCCATCGGCGCATTGTAGTAGCGGCGCCCTGCAGTCAGAGCGGCAATCGTATCGGTGCCCTGGAAGTTGACCAAGTGTGCAAGACCACCAAGCGCCGCGGTCTCCTGGCTGCTGGTGCCTCGCGCACCGAAGTCATGCAACTTGAAGGGTAAACCGGCGAGAGAATCTGCCGTTTCTTCCAGGTACCGCTGAATGATTTTTTTCGCTTCACGGCTCTGAGTGGCAACGGTAGTCGGGTACCACACCGCTCGCAGCAGGGCTGTCTCAACGTAGCTGGTGAGCCAAAAACAAACGGGGTCGGTATTGATCACTTGAGCGAGTACATTTTGCACTGGCACTACGGTTCCCTCTGGGACTGCCTGTATCTCAATCGGAAGGTACCCATTATGTTCGCGCAGAATGTATTCCCACCCCTCCCGATTGAACGGCACTCCATGCACTGTGCAGAGTTCTTCGGCCTCATCAATATCAGCAGCGGTGATTGGCTTGGTCAGGTATTGCTTGATAAACGCCTGCAGACCAAAAAAAACACCTTCTTTAAACTGACCACCGCGGCTTTCGATGTAGCTGCTTACGTACTGTGTGCCCTCCGGGTACTGGAGGTAGTGGCTTGTTTTGTAGCTGTCGACATTCAGGATTGGGTTGTAGTCTTGCATCGCGGAAATCCTCCGTGAATATAATTTAACGCCGGTCTATCCAGCGCAGTTCAGCCTATCGCTTTCATTTAGTGTCTTTCCGACACCCACAGCATAATAGTGTCGTTTAGACACTTAAATGTCAAATTTATTTAGCTGTTTTCTTTAAGAAACTTTAAGGCGGGAACCATTTGGTCAAATTTGACCAATCAGACTATCAGCACCTGATTCCTCGCAGAACCTGAAATCGCGCTTATAGAAAATTATACGGCTATCTGAAGGGCAGCCTGAGGGAGGCTGCCGTTGAGGTTAGCGGGGTACCGGAGAGTCAATGCAGCGGATACTCAGCTCATCACCTGCATCCCCGCATATGATGTCTTCAGCCACCACCAATGAGCGACTGGATAATGTAGTAATGGTCTTCAAACATCTCTTGTGGGTGCAGGTTGGCGAGAGGTACCCAACGCGCACTTTTTGCGTCATCGCCGCCTTTCACCTTGGGTAATTGCTGACTCGGTTCGAGCTCGAAGTAATAGGCATGGGTGATAGTTCTGCCGCGAGCAGAGCGATTGGGCTCATCGAAAACATCTTGTCGCTTGATAGATCCCTTCAGTACAGGCGCGGGCACTTTAAGACGAGTTTCTTCCCGGAGTTCACGCAGGCACGCATGAACCAGCCTCTCACCGGGATCCACGAAGCCACCGGGCAGCGCCCACAACCCTTTACCTGGATACGCTCTTCTTTCAACCAACAAAATGTGTCCAGACTGCACAACCACCGCATCAACAGTGACATGTGTTGGCGGATAGGGCGCGGCAGCCCAGGAAGATCGATAGCGATTGATGAAGGCCATTTCCTCACGCATGGCCCCATAAGCAGGGTCGGAATCGATATACCGAGCAATCTCCTCCCCTACTGCGCTTGGGATAACCTCAGTTTCAATGAGATTATCGAGGAAAGTGTCAGCCTGGTCCGCAAAAAGCCCTTCGCGCAGCGGGGTAGCACTAATTTCGCGATGGTTATCTACGGAAAGAGATTCCCATTGTGGAAACAAGCTCAAATAAAACCCTGTCTGGTCTTTACGGTGGCCGATAAGCGCGATTTTCGCCGGCCTGTGTGGAACTGCATGGTGTGCCGTAACTATGCCAGCTACAGAATTCTGTACATTCCTCACCCATAGCTCATCGTTATAGGGTACATCCATCAGGGGCAGGCAGATGAGTCGCTTGTTATCGGACTCAGACAAGCATGACCGGATGAAAATCTCACGCTCCTGATGTGTCCACGGGTTTCTGGGATTGCGTGGTTGGTAGGCCGAACCAATGAGGACCACTAGGTGCTGAGCTTTCGCAAGCCCTTCTTCAACCACCCTCAGATGCCCGGAGTGAAACGGTTGGAAGCGACCAATAAAAATCGCAAAATCGTAGTCTTGAGACATAGCAGCAAGCTCCTTGCTGTGAACGTGGGCCTCGGTCTATCCAAGGCCTTGTTGACGAGCAAATTATTGACCTTAAGACACTAAAGGTCAATATCAGGCCCAATTTCATGCAGCAGTCATGATGACTTGCCGCCGATCTAAACCTCTGACGGTTGCTCCGAAGATTTTTCCCGTACCCTTCTGACCTGCAGTACCACCAGCGCAATCACGGTCAATGCCAGCGGCGGGAAGGACACCCACAACACGGTATTCCAGCCGTACACATTCAGAATACCGCCGGATGCAAAGGACCCCAGAGCCATCAGGCCGAATACGATAAAGTCGTTGACGGATTGCACCCGTGTTTTCTCCGCTTCGGTGTGACATTGCAGCACCAATGCGGAGGCACCGAGGAAGCCGAAATTCCATCCCAGCCCCAGCAGGATCAAGGACCACCAGAAGTGTGCCACCCCCGTACCACCGAGACCCACCGCGGCGGAGATACCGATCAGCAGCAGCCCCAGAATCATGATGCGCTCGGCGCTGAAGCGGGCGATGAGTTTACCGGTGAAGAAACTGGGGGCGAACATCGCAATCACATGCCATTGCAGACCGAGATTGGACGATGCCTGCGAGTGACCGTGCATATGCATGGCGAGCGGTGCCGCGGTCATCAGAAAATTCATCAGGGTATAGGAAATGGCGCCGCAGGTGGCCGCGGCGATAAAGCGCGGTTGCCTCAGGATAACGCCGAGTGGGCGCCCGCCGCGCTTCTGTTCGACTGTGGGTTTTGGCAACTGCACACCGAACAGGATGACAGCGGATAATGCTGCGACCACGGCCTGTGCCAGGAAAGTGGCAATGAATATCGGCTGTGGCAGCAGATCCATGGTCCAGGTCACCAGCTGCGGCCCCACCACCCCGGCGGCGACACCGCCCGCCATGACCATCGAGAGCGCCTGCGCCTTGCGCGCTGGCGCCACCGCATCGGCGGCAGCAAACCGGAACGACAGCACTACTGCAGCGTAAGCACCCCCAAAGAAGGTGGACACGCAGAATATCCAGAACCCTGCCACACCGCCCAGCATCGTCGCATACATGGCCAGCAATCCCGCCAGCACACCGGCACCCGCACCGGTCAGAAATGTCGCGCGACGACCATAGCGGCCGGCAATTGCCCCCATCGGCAGGATGCATAGCGCCATGCCCACCACAAAGATTGTCAACGGCAGCGTGGCCAGTATCGGGGTCGGCGCCAGTTGATTGCCGACAATGGCACCGGTGGCATACACCACCACGGAGTTCGCGCCCGCCAGCGCCTGGGCAATGGCGAGCCGCCAGATATTCGCGCGCTGCCGGCGCTCATCGGGACCCGACAGGGGGGCGTCGATCGCGGGGTTATTGGATTCCATTCGCTCCCACTCAATTCAAAAAAGTCAGAAGTAAACCAGAAGGCCGTGGTGATTGGCGGTCGCTCCAGTGCGATCAGTAGTGCTCGTGCAACACGTCCGCAAGCTTCTCCCGGGGCAGGGTCAGTTCCACATCGCCCATAGCATAGGGGCCGAGGGTATACACACCGTAGAGCAACACCAGGCCATTATCTGTCAGCCTGAAATCATCTGTGCGGGCGAAAGGCCAGTTTTCGCGGAAATCTGCATCCGCATTCTGGGCGTCCAGCCACTTTTCGTGCTGTTGCTGCGCAAGTGACCAGAACTTTTGATCCGCGCCCGGTTTAATCAGGTCTGCCAGGACAACCTGAGATGCCTTCGCCAGATCCCAGTTCAACCAGTGGGTCACCGGCATCCCGTGGGCGCCGCCGCTGTACAGGTAACTGTTGATCGCCACGGTGAGCAGGTTGCCACGACGGCCGAGGGATTTGGCCTCGCCGATAAGTTCCCACGGCGCAGATGACATACCCGCAACCTTGCCTGCTTCGGCAATAAATGCCTTGGCGACCTGCTCGATGCTGTCGTCGCTACCGGCCGCCGCCGACTCGCCATTACCCTGTAGTTGCTCGCGCAGTTGCTGTTCCACCGCGCCATTCAATGCCGGGCGATCAGCGAATACTTCTCGCTTGATGGATACGGTGCTGCATTTATCCTTCGCAACACAGTTCGGCGCACGCCATTCCCGGGCTTCGATCTCTGACGATAACGGGGCTTCGCTGGAGGCACCCGGCCTGTCACAGCCATTCAAGGTCAGCAGGCCGAGAAAAGCCATACCGGACGCCAGTCGAGCCACACAATGACGCTTCTTACACCATCTGTTCATTACACACGTCCTGTTCACTAAAAGCCGAGGATTCTCACCACCCAGAATACCGTGCAAACGCGCCCTCCTCCAGACGCCCCACCTGTCGTGGAGCACTTGTCGTCGTGGTAAGCTGGCGGGTTAACGTCAAATCCCCTTGCGTACCGTCAACGCCGCCTGGAGTTCAGTTTGATCACCTTTACCCTCAACGATATCCACAGAATGGCCAATGAGCGCTCTTTTGCCCGCGGGCAGGACTATTTCGAGCGCGGACGGGTACTGCAGGCGTATTACGACGAAGAGCAGAATACCTACTTCGGACGGGTGAAGGGCTCCGCCCGACACACCTACCGTGTGGAGCTGGATGTAGACGGTGGCAGGTTGGTAGGGCTCTGCTCCTGCCCGGTCTCCCTCAACTGCAAACATGCCGTGGCCACGGCCCTGCAGTTACACCACGAAGCGCACGATGGGAAAAGCCCGGACCTGCGGCTCGTACGACAGCAAGTGGCTCAAGCCGCAACCGCGCTATCCGACTGGCAACAGTGGCTGGCGGACCTGCCGGCGGCCCCGCGCCAGGAGCCGGAAGTATTGGAATACGGCCGCCACTATCTGCTGTATTTTCTCGAGCCGGATACACGGGTTTCTCCCGCACACCCGCGGCTGACCGTCAGAAAGGGCTACCTGAAAAAAGACGGCAGCTGGAGTCAGCTGCGCTATTACCAGCCGGAGTCTGCCTATCTCGGCTGGAACCGCCCCAGTCATATGCTGGATGAGGATGTCAGTATTCTGGAGTTGCTCCCCCGTATCGGCCCAATGGGGAAACTGGAGTTGCGCGGCGAATCCGGTCAGCGTGCACTGGTACACCTGCTGAACTGTGGGCGTTTCTATTTTGAAGACAGCATTATCAAAAAAGGCCCGGCCAGAAACCTGAACTGGCAATGGGAGAAACAAGAAAGTGGCCAGCACCAGTTGACCCCGGAGCTGGAGGGCGTGGGGTCAACTGACGACTGGCTGCCAATTCCCGTCACACCACCGTGCTACCTGGATATGGAATCCGCCACCATCGGCGATATTCTCACCCCGGTGCCCAGCAATCAGCTTACACACCTGTGCGCCATGCCGCCGGTATCCGAAAAAGAGCTGTCGCAAATGGCCATTCAGGTACGCCAACTGATCCCGAAAGAGCAACTCCCGTTGCCGGTAGAGCCGGCCTTGACCCGGGTAAACGAATTTGCCCCGCAGCTGACGCTGATGACGCTGGAAGTGGGCAACTACCGGCTGCCGGCACTCAAGCTCAGTTTCAATTATGCCGGCTTCCCGCTTCCGGCGCCCTACAGTCACGAATTTACCGGTATTGAAGACAACCGCGAGCGCGATGGCCACCACTACCTGATTACCCGCGACCTGGACGCCGAACACGCCTGTTGTGACGAGATTTATGACTTGGGTTTCTACCTCGTCATGGACGAGCTGGGTGGCCAAGAGGAAATCTGGCTACTGGAAAGTAAAGGCCCGGCGGAGATTCCCGAAGCCTGGAATCATTTCCTGCAAGAGACACTGCCGGAACTGGAAAAAAGTGGCTGGCAGATAGAAACCGACCCCAGCTATCACTTCAAAACCAAACAGGCGCAGTTTGCCGTCACCGTCGCCGATGCCAAAAACCACTGGTTTGAACTCGGCGTCGACCTCACCCTTGCCGACGGCAGCAAGTTACCCACTGCCACCCTGCTGGAGCACTGGCTGGAAGCCGGCACGCCGGACGAACTCACCCTGAGCGTGGACGGCGACTGGGTACAGGTCGACACCAGCCCATTGCAGAGCATCCGCACGATCCTCGCGGACCTGTTGAGTGAGAAAAAGCTCGACAAGCCCATGCTGATGCCCGCCTTCCAGGCCGCACAACTGGCAGATATCCCCGACCTCGATCAGCGCAAGGCACCGCTTACCCGCAAACTGATGCAGCGCCTGCAGGACTTTTCCGGGCTGGAAAATATTCCCGCGCCCGAAGGGCTCAACGCCGAACTGCGCGGCTACCAACAGGAGGGTCTCAACTGGCTGGTGTTCCTGCAGCGCTATGGCTTCGGTGGCATTCTCGCGGACGATATGGGCCTGGGTAAAACCCTGCAGACCCTCGCCCTGATACAACATATGAAACAAAGCGGCACACTCAAAAAGCCCGCTTTGGTCGTAGCGCCCACCAGCCTCACCGGCAACTGGTTACACGAGGCCGCGCAGTTTACGCCAGATCTGAAGACCACCCTGGTGCACGGGCCAAACCGGGATCCTGCATTCCGACAGATAGCCAAAAGCGATCTGGTGATCACCACCTATCCGTTGCTGGTACGCGACAAAGCCCGCTACGAAAAACGCAAATTCAGTCTGGTAGTATTGGATGAGGCACAGGCGATCAAGAACCCCACCACCAAAGTGGCCGAGTGTGTACGCCTGTTGAAAAGCGAATTCCGCCTGTGCCTGACCGGCACCCCGCTGGAAAATCACCTGGGAGAACTGTGGTCGCTGATGGACTTTGCCCTCCCCGGCCTGCTGGGCGGGCGTAAGACTTTCAACCGGCTGTACCGCAACCCGATTGAAAATGACGGCGATGTAGAACGTCAACAGGAACTGGCACGCAAGGTCAGCCCGTTCATGTTGCGCCGCACCAAGACCGAAGTGGTCACCGAACTACCACCCAAAACCGAAACCATCCAGCATGTGGAACTGGGAAACAAGCAGCGTGCGCTGTACGAGAGCGTGCGCGTAAGTATGGAGAAACGTATCCGCGAACTGGTGGCGAGCCAGGGCATGGCGAAAAGCCATATCGAATTTCTCGATGCACTGCTGAAGCTGCGACAGGCCTGTATCGATCCGCGACTGGTCAAACTGGATAAAGCCGCCGGCATTCAGGAAAGCGCGAAAATGGAATGGCTGGCGGAAACCCTGCCGCAACTGTTGGAAGAAGGCCGGAATATCCTGATCTTCTCCCAGTTCACCCAGGTTCTGAAACTGATCGAACAGCAGCTCACTGCACAGAAAATCAAATTCACCAAACTCACCGGACAAACGCGCAAAAGACAGCAGGCGATCGACAAATTCCAGAACGGCGAAGTGCCGGTCTTTCTGATCAGCCTCAAAGCCGGCGGCGCCGGCCTCAATCTCACCGCTGCGGATGTGGTCATCCACATGGACCCCTGGTGGAACCCGGCGGTGGAAAACCAGGCCACCGACCGCGCCTACCGCATCGGCCAGGACAAGCCAGTATTCGTATACAAGCTGGTGGCGGAAGACACGGTGGAAGAGCGCATCAATGAAATGCAGCAACAGAAGCAGGCGTTGGCAGACTCCCTGTTTGATGCCACCCGGTCGAGCAAACTGCCGGGCAGCAGTGAGGATTTGCTGGCCTTGTTGTCGTGATTGCAGTTATCCACAACCCTGGTTCACGCTGATAGAGCCTTTATCTTTCAGCTGTATTCCGGGTAACGATTCCCGTCGTATTCGACGATGGTGATACCGTCCTTGTCCACATGCGCCGGCCACTTTAGAGGCTGGCATTCAGGAGACACGGAGAGGTCTGGACACTGTTGCTTGACCTCGTCAATCGCTTGCTGGAGTTCCGCGGAGGGAGTGAAGTGCATACTTGCGATGACATTGTCGATCAGCTCCAGTAGGGGCTTGGGGCTGATTTTGGAGTCACGTTCCTCCAGCGGACCGGTGCAGTACTGAGTATAGGAAAAGGAAAATACGACTATGCGCTCTGCCGAAATGGGAAAGAACAGCAGCCGATAGTTACCTCCACCGTGGTAGCTGGTTTGCCGCACGTCGAATACCACAGCGGGAACCGACATATCTTCTATTGAGCGCCAATTCAGTGGACCGCGCTGGAAAGGGGTTCCGTTGCTCTCATCGGCAACGTGCCCTGATTCGGCGGTAATGTAGCCGAGCACAGCGCTTTCGAAGGCCCTGGGGTGTAGAAAATTCATGGACTTTCCGGAGTCCTTTGGGTGGATGATCACCCCTCGGCATTGGACTCTGCCCGTACGGCCGATGAACCAGGGACCAAAGAAATCCCAGGTCCTCGAGAAGAGCGGTGATTCCTCCCAGCTCTCACTGGGCATATGCCCGCATGTACGATCGAAAAAATCGTCGGAATGCGGATAGGAGATAGGCCCTCTCTTGACGTTTGCACGGTTGGGCGCCGGTGCATGCCCAGGCGCACGGAATTCGAGCCGGCTGCCGAGCAGATTGATCCGGCGCTTCCAGGCAAAACGGAACGAGGGACCGGCGGGAATGCAGTAGTCCCGGCGAGGCTTCAGCTTCAGAGAAGGGTACTTGATAAAATTGCGCATCAGAATTTGTTCTTAAGCCGGTTATGGAGCCTGGGAGCAAAACCCTCCAGGGCAGTATTGGCGGTTTTCGCAAACAGCACGCCCTTGCCGGCAACAGCGGCAGCGGCCCCCAGAGCGGTAAGAAAGGCGCCGGCGGCGGCCGGGGCGGTCATACTCAGGCCGGTCGTGGCCGCCAGGGTACCGGCGAAGGAACCGAAGCCCTGCAGGCTTTTACCGTGAGCCACCAGATCCGCGCTGGCCTTGCGGAGCTTGTAGTCCACTTCGCGTTCGTTCCTCACACGATTCGCTATGACGGCAAGTTGTCCGCGATTACCCACAATATTTAGAGCGTTGGCTTTACTGAACTTGCGATCCAGTGTCAACTCCACCGCCTGGGCAGCCTTGATAACCTGGCTTGGGGGAGTGGTGGGCTCGTACAGAAAAACCTTGTGCTTCTGCAACTTGATGTTCTGATCGGCGAGCATCCTGAGGGCCTGGGTCAGCACCGCCGAGCCACCGTACTCCGCGATCCAACTCACCCCCTGGATATCGCGAGCCTGGTACATGCTTCTGGCCAGCAACTGGGCGGAATCGTGTAGTTTTTCCATCTGCAGTGGGCGTATGGCCTCGCGATAGTTGCGCAGGCCTCCGATGCGCTTCTCGCCCGGCGTATAGTGCATATCGAAGCCATCTGCGTTTACTACCGCCCCTCCACCGGTGAAGGGGCTGGCGGCCAGTCCCTGTGAGGCCGACTCTGCCGCATCATCAGGGCCATCATAGCCGCTGTCGCTAATGGCCACCGAGCGGTTTCTCTCGCTGCTGACGGTTTGTTTCTTTTGCGGGCTAGTTTTCCAGTCGTCACCACGCTTTTCGGCCCTGAACAATCCCGGTTTCTGAGCTTGCTTTATTAACTCCCCATACTGCAGATCCGCCTCAAAGCACAAGACCCTGAAAGCATCACTGGAGAGTTTTTCCGCAGTCACCTTACAACCCGGAAATATCGCCACAAACTCCTCAGTACCGTCCCGGTGCACGGCGTCGGGTTTGACAAAAATATTATTCTGATGCAACCGCCCTGCGGCCAGCTGGCGGATACCGTTGACAGTGATCTGGGCCCAGTGATTACCGCGGCGGGCGAGCTTAACCAGCTCGTGGTAGACGGGTTCGGCCTGAGGGGTAATGGTGACGGGCTTGCCCGAGTTTTGCCCGGCAACATACAATTCGCGTTTAAAACTCTTTGTATTGGTAAATATTCACACTCTTCCCTGATAAAAATCCCTACAAAACAGGGGCGAATTCTACTGTGCCTACAACGCAACATCCAGACAGTGCGTGACTGCAATCATGACTGGTACGGTCGTTCCATCTCGATATTTAATCAGAGAAAATACTCTGATCGAGCCTGCTCATCGTGATGTTCATTCACAACCCGGACGAACGCCCAGCTGCATCATTACGCCGAGTAAAACCCAGATTTCCTTATGCTCACCACAGCGCAAGTTACATCCGCAGTAATCTAAATTATTTCAATAAAGCGCAGTCAACTGAAAAACAAGCAGCCAGCAATATCCTTTCTGATCAAAGCGCGCCAGCCCTTATTCCGAAAGCTTTCGCTGGAAAATCAACATAAAGCGCTCGGCCACGACCTCATGGAACCGGATCCGAATTCTCCAGATTGCGGGATTGCGCTTTCAGGGCACCCAGTACGATTGATGTTATCAGCGAGGTTACAATTTTCTCTGCACACATACCTGATCACCGTAATAGTTGTCGGCGTAGTTACACTTAAAGCTACTCACGGGCTCCTGCCCCAATTTTTGTCGCGATTCCTGACATCTTTCGGTTTCCGTTTTGCGATTCTGCATGACTGTTCTCCCTGACCCCCGCTGAGCCCATTGTTGGTTGCGTGGATAAAGTGTTGGTTACGGGATTAACGATAAGCCTGCACCCGCCATTACTGAAATCAAATATTCCTTTCGTCTTAATACCCTGTAGCTATCAACACTACCTGACCGATAGATATAATCGTTACGCACGATCGCTTTCACCCCAAATCCACTGCCTGAAGCTCTGGTAATCCCCACAAGACTGAGGCAGACTAAGCACAAAATGAAAACGTTTACATTTTCTGTCGAACCCAAACCCGGCTCACCACTACCGGCCAAAAATCGATGGAAAAACAGCGCGAACGATGGGGAAACCGATGACAACCATGAACAAACTCAATCAGCTACGCGAAATGACCGCCGTGGTGGCGGATACCGGCGATATCAACGCCATCCGTCAGTTCACCCCGCTGGACGCCACCACCAATCCCTCCCTGCTGTTGAAAGCCGCGCAGCAGGCGGAATACCAGCCGTTGATCGACGAGGCCATTGCCTGGGCCGCGCAGCAGGGTGGCAGCAGCAGTGAGCAGACCGCGCTGTGTGTGGACCGTATCGCCACAAAGATCGGCAACGAGATTCTGCAGATTGTTCCCGGCCGTATCTCCACCGAGGTGGACGCGCGCCTGTCCTTCGATACCAACGCCACCCTGGAGCGGGCACGTCGCATTATGGAACTGTACGCCCAGATGGGCGTGGGCCCTGAGCGGGTGCTGATCAAGGTTGCCTCTACCTGGGAAGGTATCAAGGCCGCCGAAATCCTTGAGCGTGAAGGCGTCCACTGTAACCTGACCCTGCTGTTCAGCTTCGCCCAGGCCCGCGCTTGCGCCGATGCCGGCGTTACCCTGATCTCGCCGTTCGTAGGTCGGATTCTGGACTGGTATCTGCACAACACCGACGCTACCAACTTCACCAAAGAAGAAGATCCGGGTGTGCAGTCCGTACGCCGGATCTATCAGTTTTACAAAGAGCACGGTTACGAAACCACGGTGATGGGCGCGAGCTTCCGCAATACCGGACAGATTGAAGCCCTGGCCGGCTGCGACAGCCTCACCATCAGCCCCAACCTGCTGGCAGAACTGGCGGCGGATGAAGGCGACCTGCCCCGCGTACTCGAGCCCGGTGCGAACGCCAGCAAGACCACCGCCGCGATCAGCGAAGGCGAGTTCCGCTTCCAGCACAACGACGACGCCATGGCCCACGAAAAACTGGGCGAAGGCATCCGCAAATTTGTGGTGGACCAGATTGCCCTTGAAGACCAGCTCAAGGCCCGTTCACAGCAGGGGGAACCCGCGTGATGAGCACTGAGAACAATGTATTCCTCGGTATCGATGCCGGTACCCAGAGCCTGAAACTTCTGGCCTACGACGCCGGGCAGAAAGAAATCCTGCACGTCTGTGCCGCACCACTGGAGCTGATCAGTCGCGACGACGGCAGCCGTGAGCAGATTGCCGAGTGGTGGCTCGACGCCCTGCGCCAGTGCATGAGCGAGCTACCTGCCGAGATCAAAGCGCGGGTGCGCGGTATCGGCGTGTCCGGCCAGCAACACGGTTTTGTGCCGCTGAATAAAGCCGGCGAAGTGATCGCACCCGTCAAACTGTGGTGCGATACCAGCACTATCGCCGAGTGCGAGGAAATCACTCTGCGGTTCGGCGGTGTTGAACGCTGTATCGACGCCGTGGGCAACCCGATCCTGCCCGGCTATACCGCCCCGAAAGTGCTGTGGCTGAAAAAGCACAAGCCGGAAGCCTACGCCGAACTCGCGCATATTCTGCTACCCCACGACTATCTGAATTTCCATCTCACAGGAAAAATCTTCACCGAATACGGTGACGCCTCCGGTACCGGCTACCTGAATATCCTGCGCCGGGAATATGACCGCGACATGCTCGCGGCCATCGATCCGGATCTCGACCTGCTACCGCTGTTACCGCCCCTGCTGGAAGCCGACGCTACCGTGCCATTGGGCGAGCAAGCGCGACAGGCGTTCGACCTGCCCGCGGGGGTCAAAGTCTCCACCGGCGGTGGCGACAATATGATGGCCGCGTTCGGTACCGGCTCCACCAAACCCGGTGTGTTGACGCTGAGCCTCGGCACTTCCGGAACCGTGTTTGCCCACAGTGACAAGCCGGCCATTGATCCCCACGGCGATCTGGCCGCGTTCTGCTCCTCCTCCGGCGGCTGGCTGCCGCTGCTGTGCACCATGAACTGCACCGTGGCCACGGAGCTCACGCGCCAGTCCCTGGGCAAGTCCATTTCCGAGTGCGAACAGCTGCTGGAGGCATCCACAGCCGGCGCCAATGGTCTGATCAACCTGCCATTTTACAACGGCGAACGTATTCCCAATTTGCCCCACGCCCGCGCCAGCCTGCACGGCATGACCGACACCAACATGACACCGGCGAACCTGTATCGCGCGGCCATGGAGGGAGCGACCTATACCCTGCGCCGCGGACTCGATGCGTTCGATCGCGCGGGGCAGCAGTTCACCGCCATCCGTCTCACCGGCGGCGGCGCGAAGAGTCCGCACTGGCGACAGATGATAGCGGACGTCTTCAACCTGCCGGTAGAGATCCCCGCACAGCAGGAAGGCGCGGCCTTTGGTGCCGCAATGCAGGCACTATGGGCCTGCGAGGGTCAGGCAGACGACCTGCCGGCGCTGATCGGCGAACACCTGGCGGTCGACGAAACCATGGGCTGTGTTCCCATTGCGGAGAACGTCGCTACTTACGCAACCCTGTATCAACAGTTCCAGGATCTGCTTGGAAAGCAGTATCCGGAAATCCAATGAGTTTTTGTGACTTCTAACTAAAAGTCACTTACTAGAAGCCACTGACTAAAAACCACGGAAATTAAATTCCAAGCCATACAGAATACTCTGGAGAGAAAAATGAGCAGAAATCTTTTCGTCGGCGATAAAGAATTCTTCCCCGAAATTGGCCAGATCAAATTTGAAGGCCGCGACTCCGACAACCCGCTGGCGTTCAAATACTACGACGCCAACAAGGTGATCGGTGGCAAGACCATGGAAGAGCACCTGCGCTTTGCGGTGTGCTACTGGCACACCTTCTGTGGCAAGGGCTCCGATCCGTTTGGCGGCGACACCCAGGTTTTCGCCTGGGACGACGCCCCCAATGCCATGGCGGCAGCGCAACAGCGCATGGACGCGGTGTTCGAATTCGCCACCAAGCTGGGGGTGCCGTATTACTGCTTCCACGATGTGGACATGTCCCCGGAAGGCAACTCTGTTACCGAGACTGAAAGCAACCTGGCAAAAATGGTCGAACTGGCCGCAGAGCGCCAGAAAGCCACCGGCATGAAACTGCTGTGGGGCACCGCCAACATGTTCAGCAATCCGCGCTACATGAACGGCGCGGCTACCAACCCGGACTTCAGCGTGGTGGCTTATGCCGCATCCCAGGTAAAAGCCGCGCTGGACGCAACCGTCGCTCTGGGTGGCGAAAACTATGTATTCTGGGGCGGTCGCGAAGGCTATATCTGCCTGCAGAACGCCAACACCAAGCTAGAGCAGGAAAACCTCGCACGCTTCCTCACCATGGCGCGGGACTACGGCCGCTCCATCGGCTTCAAGGGCGACTTCCTGATCGAACCCAAGCCCATGGAACCCACCAAGCACCAGTACGACTTTGACGCCCAGACCGTGATCGGCTTCCTGCGCCACCACGGCCTGGACCAGGACTTCAAACTCAATATCGAAGCCAACCACGCCACCCTGGCCGGCCACACCTTCGCCCACGAGCTGCAGATGTGCGCCAACGCCGGCATGCTCGGCTCCATCGACGCCAACCGCGGCGACTACCAGAACGGCTGGGACACCGATCAGTTCCCCACCGATCTGTACGACGCGGTGCACGGCATGATGGTGGTACTGGATAACGGCGGCTTCAAGAACGGCGGTCTCAACTTCGACGCCAAGGTGCGTCGCGAATCCGTAGACATGGAAGATATTTTCCTCGGCCATATCGGCGGCATGGACACCTTTGCCCGCGGCCTGGAAATCGCCAACCGAATTCTCACCGAGTCCCCTTACCAGAGCTGGAAAACACAGCGTTACGCCAGCTTCAGCGAGGGCAACGGCAAGGCCTTTACCGAAGGTAAACTGAGCCTGGCAGACCTGCGCAATTTGGCTGCAGAAAGTGGCGAACCGCGTATGACCAGCGGCAAGCAGGAGCTGTATGAGAACCTGATCAATCAGTATATTTGATTGATATTTCCTTAACTTATCTCAGATGACTCTCTTTTCGGGCCTGCTCTTGCAGGCCCTTTTTTATGCCCCCAGAAATTGGGCCGGATACCAATTTTCTTGCGGAGCAGATAACATTCACGCTTCTGCCACTCCCGCCATCAGCAAGCGCGGAGACGGGAATCCCCCTGAAGAACGAGGCTACTCACGTTGTCGATCAAGAAAGTTGCCCGGATTGCCGGCGTATCCACCGCGACCGTATCCCGCTACCTGAACAGCCCGGAGCAGGTCAAGGAAAACACCCGCAGCAAGGTGCAGTCCGCCATCGACGAGGTGGGCTATGCCCCCAATGCGCTTGCGCGTAACTTCCGTCGTGGCAAAACCAGCCTGGTGGTGGTGGTTTTGCCACAGGTGGGCGACCCCTTCCTGGACAATGTCATGCGCGGTATCTGGCGGGTGGCGGATGAACAGGGTTACAGCATCCTGATCCGCGATACCCAATCCAACTCCCACGACTTCGACGAGTTCACCGAGATGGTGTTCTCCAAGCAGGCCGACGGCATTCTGCTGCTGGCGAGTATCTCGCCGTTCTCGGAGCCGGAAGCCAAACGCAGCAGAGAAAAGGCACACCCACCGCTGGTACTGGGGCTGGAGAGCGTCACCACGGAGCTGAACCATTTCCCCAGTGTACGGGTAGACAATGTGGCCGCCGCCGCAGACGGCACTCAGTACCTGATCCAGCTCGGCCACGAACGCATTGGCTTTATTGCCGGCAAACCGGACTCCCTGCTGACCCACGACCGCGAGAAGGGCTATCGCAAAGCCATGCGCAAGGCAAAGCTGAAGGTGGAAAACGGCTGGGTGGTGGAAGGAGAACAGACCATCGACGGCGCCCGCCGCGCCACGCGCCGCCTGCTGGCACATAAGCAGCGCCCCACCGCGATCTTCTGTGCCAATGACGAAATGGCGCTCGGCACCGTGCACGAGATCAAGAATGCCGGCTTGCGGGTTCCGGAAGATATCTCGGTGGTAGGCTTTGACGATATCCGCTACGCCGAAGTGATGGATCCACCGCTGACCACCATCGCGCAGCCCGCGGAAGAAATCGGCGAGCGCACCATGCGTCGGCTGGTGCAGGCCATTGATGGCGGCGCGCTAGACAAGGATACCGACACCAGCCCAGAAATAGTCCCGCACAAGCTGATCGTGCGGAAATCGACTGGCAATGCCCCCCGGTGAGAACCGCCGACTGATCGCACTGGGTTGATACCCGCCCGCAGCTGCTATCTTGAATCCAGTAACTTCAGCAACGGATTCAAGTAACCGCTATGAAATCGAGGCCTCTCAAGGTGCTGGGTATCTCCGGCAGCCTGCGCAAAGACTCCTTCAACACCGCCGCTCTGCACACTGCCGCTGAAATCGCCGCTGATCTCACCGAAATTCGTGTCAACTTCACCTTCGCCGATCTCTCCCAGATCCCCCTCTACGACCAGGACCTGCGGGACAAATTGATACCGGATGCGGTGGCAGCCCTCAGCCAGCAAATCCTGGACGCAGACGCCATTCTGTTCGCCACGCCGGAGTACAACTACTCGGTCTCAGGGGTGTTGAAGAACGCCATCGACTGGCTGTCGCGGCTGGACCCGCAACCATTTGCGGACAAGCCGGTGGCGGTGATGAGTGCCAGTATGAGCGCCTTTGGCGGCGCCCGCGCCCAGTACGATCTGCGGCGGATTCTGATCTACCTGGACGTTCACTTTGTGAATAAACCGGAAGTGATGATCGCGTTTGCGCACAAGAAGTTTGACGACGACGGCAAGCTCGCAGATACCGACACGCGCAAGTTTATCGGCGACCTGATCACCGCCCTGGATCGCTGGAGCCGACGCCTCAACCGCTGAGTGGATTGCACCCATTTCACAAAGCCGGACAAAGACAAATAACGGGCGTGAAAGTTCAGTCAATCGGTTGTTTTTTACACTACAGTTAAACAAGCATCACTTTGGTGCAAACATTAACCCGCAGCAAGCGCCCCAAAAAGGCGAGAGATAAGGCAGAGGTTTCCGGTCATGAAAACGCAGTTACCGGCACAGCAACCATCCACCACTGGCAATCCACTCCTGTTCGGCAGCGCCCCGGTTGTGGAAGATGGAGAAAAGCAGGAACAACCACAACAGCGAGAGAGCGTGGATGTACTGCCCCCGGAAGAGCTGGAACGCTGTTTCGTATTTGGTTACAACTAGTCTGCTAATGACTAATGAAGGGCGATCGATTGGACCGCTCTTCCAGCTGCTTCTGCGCCCGATCAATTACCTGCCCGCCTAGGCAGCTGTGGCGTAGACCCCGGCGGCCTTCTCTCTGCGCTTCCACCACTTTTCGTGGAAGTAGAAGGCCACGGTATTACAGGCCGGCTCCACCAGCGCCAGCGCGCTGCCCACCCAGAAGTCGCCGGTCATCACAAAACCTACAGTGAAGGCCACCAGCATGTGGACTACGGCAAAGCTACAGGTCTTCTTCATGGCAAAAACATCCTCACGACTCCCGCCCGCAATCTGATCAAATATTAATCATCGGACTTGAATATGCCCATTATTGAGAATGATTCCCATTTTTAAAACTCAATAGCATTTACCCCTTCAATAAAAATGACCTATAAGTCAAACCTGAGCTAAAGCGACAGACTTTCATCCGAGACCGCCGGCTGACTCCCAGAGCGGCCTACCCCAGCAACAGGTCTCCGGCTATGGGATGGTATTCGCTCGCCGCCTCGATCAGTGCATTGGCAGTGAGCGATTCGACACCATAGACCTCCACCCGCTTACCTTTATCCACACGTAACTTATCCACAAGGATTGCAAAATCCCCGTCACCGGAGACCAGCACCACAACATCCGCCTCTGGTGCGTACTCCAGTGCATCAATGGTGATCCCAACATCCCAGTCGCCTTTTGCCGAGCCATCGGAGCGCTGAATGAAAGGCTTCAACTTCACCTCAAAGCCGATCGCCCGCAGAATGCTCTGGAACTCCTTCTGCTTCCGGTCTCCGCGGTCCACCGCATAAGCAATGGCTTTTACCACCTGCCGGCCAGACGTGGCCTGCGACCAGAACTTGTTGTAATCAAAGTTCCGGCTGAATGCCTGCCGGGTCGTGTAATAGACATTCTGGACATCTACCAGTAAAAGGACATTTGTAATGGTTCACCATCCCGGGGTTAGAGCGTTTGAGTGCAGCACTCAATTGTACCGGATCAATAACGGCGTACGAATCTAACGAGAGCGGCCTACTTCTTCGTTATAGCCGGATTTGCTATAAGCTCCCTCCAGATTTGGCCTCACCTCCAGAAAAGCCGAATTGATAGGTCTCACCAGGACGAGTAGTAAATTCAAACTCACTTACCTGCGGTAGTGGAAGTTGACCTATATCCGCGTCCGGGGAAATCCTCGGCTTTCCGCGCTCTGGTACAGAAAAGAAGAAGTTTGGATTGGCGCTGCCCCGAGCCACGGGTTGCAAGTCCGCTTCGCCCGAAGGCATAAGTGATGACGGCAGCCGTAGGCGACAATTTCCACCCAGGCGGGAAGTCACTGTCAGACTCTCTACTGCTCCTTCGTTCCAGGTCATATCAACCACAAACCCGCCCCGGGCTACCAACCCCCTGACGTTGCCTTGTGGCCACGCATCCGGCAGCGCAGGCAACAGGTGAATGGCACCGTCGTGGCTCTGCATCAGCATTTCCGCAATGCCGGTGGTGACACCGAAGTTTCCATCAATCTGGAACGGCGGGTGGGCGTCGAACAGGTTGGCGTAGGTGCCTCCCTGTTCGGTAATTTCCTTTCCGGTATCCTCGACCAGCGTCAGCTGATCCTCCAGTAGCTTGTACGCGCGGTTACCATTCAGGAAGCGCGCCCAGAGGTTCACCTTCCAGCCCATGGACCACCCGGTGGAGATATCACCTCGGTACTCCAGCGAGGTTTTCGCGGCAGAAAACAACTCGGGCGTACGATAGGGAGAAATCTGGTTACTCGGGTAAACCCCGTACAGGTGGGATACATGGCGGTGGTGGTCCTCCGGATCGTCCCAGTCCCAGAGCCACTCCTGCAACTGGCCGAGCCGGCCGATCTGCATGGGAGGCAGCTGGTCGCGCTTGTGGGAAAGTGCCTCGGCAAATTCTGTATCGACTTCAAGGATCTCAGCCGCATTGATCACAGCAGAAAAAAGGTCGTATACCAGCTGGTTATCCATTGTGGTACCCGCGGATACCGAAACACGGATATCGTCTTCTATAGTCCGATAGGCGTTTTCCGGCGAGTTGGATGGTGCCACCACTAACCAACCGGTCTCCGGCTCGCGCTGCAGACTGTCGGCAAAAAAGAGCGCGGCATCGCGAAGCACCGGATAGTATTCCTGCAAAAATGCGCGGTCACCTGTGTACAGGTAGTGCTGCCAGATATGCTGGCTCAACCAGGCGCCGCCCCCCTGCCACTGACCATAAAATGCGGGGTCGACCTGTCCGGTGATACACCAGATATCCGTATTGTGATGCATCATCCAGCCGCGAGCACCGTAGATTTTACTGGCACTTTCACGCCCCGTTACTGACAGGTCCTTGAGCATCGAAAATAGCGGCTGATGTAATTCCGACAGGTTGGTCACTTCCGCTGGCCAGTAGTTCATTTCAGTGTTGATATTGACCGTGTACTTACTCTCCCAGGGAGGGTTGACGTGAGGGTTCCAGATCCCTTGCAGGTTTGCGGGCTGGGTGCCAGGCTGAGAGCTCGAGATCAGTAGATAGCGTCCGAACTGAAAATAGAGCGCAGCCAGTGCCGGATCGCCATCCCGAGAAAAACGCTTTACACGTACATCAGTGGGCAGTGCGCTGTTTGGCGTACTACCGAGGTCCAGTGCAACACGCTGAAACTGCTTGTGGTAAAAATCCGTATGTGCACGCTTCAGCTCGGGGTAGCTTTTTCCCACCACGGAAGCAACCTGTTCTTCGGCGCGCTTGCGGTCATCACCGCTGATATCGCGGTAATTATTGAAGTTGGTAGCAGTGGCAATAAACAGGGTTACCGCGTCTGCACTGCGGATACTGAGAGCACCTTCCTTAGCTTTCAGGTTGCCCCCCTCCAATTCCGGACACACGATTGTGCTATAACGGATCTTGCCTTCCAGCCCCTCGTGATCGCCACCGCGCCCCCGCACCAGTAACCGCTCGCCGTCGATCTCAACACGGTGCTGTTGAGGACTATCAAAGGACAGGTCCAGGTTAATCTGTCCCGGCCTGTCGGCGGTCAGGCGCACAACCACGACGGGATCGGCCAGGGATGAAAAGACCTCCCTTGAATATCGAACATCCTCCACATGATACGAGACACTTGCCAGCGCGTTGCCTATATCGAGCTCCCGGCGGTAATCGTGAAAATCTTCGTGGCCGGGAAATTCCAGCAACAGACTCCCCACCGTCTGGTAAGGCATACCATTGTTGGTTTTGGAGTGTAAATGTTTGTCGGCCAGACGCTGTGCATCAGTAAATTCGCTCTTGAAAAGGGCGTCATTCACTTTGTCGATATAAGGCGCGACATCCGGGTTCACATTATTGTTCGGCTCCCCAGCCCAGATCGTATCTTCGTTTAATTGCAATATCTCACGGCCCGCACCGCCATAGATCATTGCGCCCAGGCGGCCATTCCCCACCGGCAGGGCTTGATTCCAATTCTCTGCTGGTTTGTCGTACCAGAGCGTAAGGGGCCTGTTGACAGAAGCTCCTAGATCCAGAGTATCGGCGGAGGCACCTGCAGGCAGGGTAGATCCAAAGCCGTAGAGCAGTGCGATAGAACAGGCTGCAATTTTTAAAGATTGAATAGGTTTTATCATAATGTGGTAACCCGATCTCAGGCGAGAAAAATCAAGGTATCGGTCGATACCAACAGATTATCAGGAGGGAAAAATATAGGGAACCAGCAAACCAGCCAATTCGGAAGCGGCGATCTGCCACCTCCAATCAATACATCCCGCTTTAGTCGTAGCTGAAGGTCAGGTGCTTGGGTCTCGGCTTACGCAGTTTTTCAGCCAGTGGATGGCCGATTCTCTTCATTTCTGCCAGTGCGAGCTGTGCAACCTCCCGGGCTCCCAGTTGATTCAGGTGCGTATCATCGCGTACGCCATTCGGGTAGTTGGGATGGGTATCGGGTTTGATGTGCAGAAATCGCAGTGCGGAGTTCTCATCCCCCTGCTGCTGGAAGTGCTCTCGGGTAACCACCTCCATATCAATGAAATCCACTTTCTCTTCTTTCGCCACCTCGCGGCTCAGGGGCGCATACTTGGCGTGTGTGTGTTTGATGGTCCCATCTTGTTTGAAATAACGCCGGGTGATGGGGCTCATCAACAACGGATGCGCACCTTTGCTGCGGGCGTCACGAATAAAACGCGCCAGGTTGGCTTTGTACTGATCCGGCGGGGTATAGCGATCTTTCTTGCTTTCCGAGGCGTCATTATGCCCAAACTGAATGATGACAAAATCGCCGGGCTGCAACGCCTTTTCGATACTGTCCCAACGACCCTCCTCGATGAACGTTCGGGTGCTTCGACCATTCATCGCGCGGTTTTCCACCTTGATACTTTTGTCAAAGAATCGCGCGAACGGCATTCCCCAGCCATTCTCCGGAAAACTCATTTCCGGTTTGATCGCCATGGTGGAATCACCAGCCATATACAGGGTCTCCCCATAAGACGAAAGGGGAAGTATTGCGAAGAGGAGAAAAATGCACTTTTTCATTTTGGAATCCTCACTGGAAAAATCAGGCAGACTAGCCCCACCCCTGACTTTTGGGCGGGGCTTACAGTCCACTGTTCGGGAGATTACTGACAGGAGTCAGATGATTCCTTAAGATCCACAACATAATCCTGGCTATTTGCCAGCGGCGAATTGAAGGGTGCTTCGCCGCCCTTACCAGCAGTCATGATGAGATAATCGACCAGCGGTTGACCGGCATCCACCAACTCAGCGCTGATACTGTCTTGTGACGCCTGGGAATAATCCGCAGGCAGATTTCCCACCTCTCCCCAGGTACTCACGATCTCCATTGATGCGTCACTGTTCAGGTTGCAGGCACTGTCCGAGTGCCATACAAAAGTGCCTTCCGTACGGAAATTGCTCTGATTATCTGCATCATCACTGGAATAGTTATCCCGGGCCAGATCATTGCGAAGGGTGCCCAGCGCCACTCCATGCTCGCTGTTTACCATCAGTGCATTATTTTCCCAAAGTACCTGCGCACCCACGCGGGCACTGAAAACATCCTTACGGTAGTTCAGGAATACATTGTTGAACATATGGGTTTTACCGCGACGGATAAGCGGCACCCGGCGGGCCGTACCGCTGAATGCGCTGAAGTTATCATCGGTGGTAATAAACGCATTGTGATGCATGGTGGTGGTAATATTTTTATTCACCGTGCGATCGTCACTGGAACCGTGAAGACTCGCACGCTTTACATCAAGCAGGCGGTTGAAGGACATGGTGATGCCGGACGCACCCTGCTTAACATCAAATGCCGAGTCACCGGTAAGCTCAAAGCTGTTTTTGTGAATCCAGATATCGTGAGAGGCATCACTGCGAATCATATCTGGATCCAGTTCGTGATCTTCGATATGACCGGCGCCACGGAAATCAAGGTGAGTGAGAATCACGTTCTCGACACCCCTGATTTCGAAACCATTAAAGCGAAAATAGGCACCTGAACCTCGACCATCCAGTGTGGTATTGGAACCGATATCGGTGTTTCCAATAGGCAGCCCATCCTGGTTCAATTGTGTATTGAAGAACTCCGCTACACAGGCTTCACCGGCTTCAACCCCGTTGGCGGAGCACCAGTCCTGGTAGTTCACACACTGCTGTTCGGTTCCACCAATCGCACTCTGTACCTCACTGCGCCCACAGTATACGCGGTGCATGGAAACCTCGGTCTCCTGCGCAAAGTCCTCTTTGTCGAACACAATCCAGTTGTAATCGTCACTACTGACTGCGTTGTAAATCTGCTGCTCAACTGAAACACTCTGGTTCTTTTCAATCACGACCAGTTTGCTGTTGCCCGCGGCGTCGTAGCCGCCAGTTGCGTCCTCACCATAGCCTACGGCATTACCGAGGGTTTTCGACAGACACTCGACAATTTTTTGGTCAGTATCCAGCTCAGCAGAGTCACGCCAGTTGACCGTCGGGTCTGTCGCCAGTTTTTCGCAAGCCACGGAAACATCCCCCATCCCCCCGGAAGACGAAGAGCTGGAACTTCCGCCGGATGAAGAACTACTGGAACTGGAGCTGCCACCGGACGAGGAACTACTACTGGAAGAGCTGCCGCCATTGACGGGCGGAATGATTTCACCAGAGCCACCGCCGCCACCGCAGGCGGTCAACAGAAAAGACACCGCAATTGCGGTAACACCGGGCAAGATTCTGTATCGCATAGCTTTACCTTTACTCTGTTTTCTCTCTGCCATGCGCTCAACAGACCCAACGCAGTGGCAGGTTCCGGGCCGTTTCCTCCGGCCCGTTATTATTTACCGGCCCAGAGCCAAAAAAAGCCCCGCCAGGCGGGGCAACAAATGGCAAAGGGTACATCGATGCTTGATCGCTCGTTAGAAGTCTACGGTCAGGCCAAGCTGATAGCCGGGGCCGTATCCTTCCACGTTGTACAGGATGTGACCTCCTGAATCGGAGTTACCAGAGAAGTACTGCTGGTCCACACTGTCGGTAATGTTGACCGCGTCGAAGTAAACACGCGTGAGGTCGTTAATTCGGTAGGTCGCCTTCACATCGAAAGTCAGGGACTCATCCTGGTACAAGTCACCCCAGGTCCGACAGTTCTTGGCGTACCCCAGGTCGGCATCCATTGCTTTATCTTCTGCAGTACAGCCACCGATTTGCTTCAGAATCTCGCTGGTATAGTTGCTGATAAAACGCAGGGAGAAAACATCGTTTTCCCAACCCACGGTCAGGTTTGCAGCGGTGTCCGCAGTTTCTGGCAACTGAATGGAATCCACACGCACAGAGTCACCCACGTTACCCTCACTGCTCTGCAGAGTCAGGTTGGATTGCAGGAATATATTATCCAACCAACGACCAATCTTGTGATTTTCCCAGCGTCCCTCAAAGTACTGACTGAAGCTCAGCTCCGCGCCATATACCGTGGCAGATTCACCATTCAGATAGGTCTGCACATTGGTCAGAGTCATGTCTGCAGGAATGGTGAACAGGTCCACCTGGTCTAACGGCAAGGTAAACGGCGTGTCGGCGATATTCATCCGTACGCCATTTGCGTCGACGATAAAGTCCTTGATGTCTTTGTAGAACAGCGCACCCTCGAGGAAAGTATCTTCGCCGTACCAGGAAAGCGACAAATCAAGGTTCGTGGCCCGCATTGGCTCCAGCGACGGATTACCGATACGTACGGTATTGTCCGGAGACATAGTAAAGAACTCTTTCTGGTACTCCACATCACCGCGGCTGGAGCCGATATCATTCGGGTCTTCATTACATTCGCCGTTAAATTCGGAGTCCGGATCGTTGTTACAGAAAACCACCCGATCGGTTACTTCGAAGAACCCGCGACTCTTGCCGAAATCCGCACGGGAGAAGCTGGTCCACAATGAAGCACGAGCCAGCAGATTGTCGCCGATATCGTGGCGGTAATGCAGTGCCGGCAGGAAGACACCATACTCGTTGCCGGTTTCTTCAAGTGGCAGTGCAATATCCAAAGACTGCAACCCTTCGCTGTCCTCGTTGCGGTCATTACGCAAGGCCATATAGCCGGTAGAGTTAAAGTCGGTATACGCGTAGCGTGCACCGGCGATCAGTGTTGCATCCGGCAAAACCTGAAGTTCTGCCATCAAATATGCAGCAGCAGTATCTTCTGACAGTTCATAATCAAGTTTGGTGGAGTCCAGCTCTTTCTGCTCGGTATCGTAGTTATCACCAATCGCACGGGTGGCTTCAATCAGGCGCTCCGCCTCAGCACGGGTGATCACTGCGTGGTCGAAGCTGTCGTTTTGCAGCACTCTGGTAGCAAAGTCGCCAAGTCGTGAGCCGGCCATATCAATACATTCGAGATCACCCGCACAACCGGCGACAGCACGGTCAAACGGTACGATACTGGAGCGGTTCTTATCGTTGCTGCGATCGCGCTGATTGATCTTGACCCCGGTTTTCACATAGTTGACCAGCCCGGAATCCCAGTCGTGACGGAGGTTGAAAGAGAATTGGTCAATCGCATCTTCACGGATGCTGTCTTCCAGGAACAGATTGTCGTAGTTCAGATTGGGCTGGGAAACCTGGCCGTACTGATAGCCATTAGGGCCGGAAAGTGCGCCGTTAGCGATCTGTCCGGTCTCGATCAATTCATTCAGCTGCGACCCGGTGACCAGTTGACCATTCAGGTAGTCTTCACCGAATGTGCTCAGTGCATTCAGCTCACGCAAGCGAAATTGTACTCGGCGACCATCCGGCTTTTCATTTTTACTGCGGGAGGAAACCAGCTCATAGTCAATTTCCCAGCCATCGCCGAAACGGTTTTCACCGCCAATGGAGAAGGTGTCAGTGACCACTTCAGATTCCTGGATAAAGAACTGCTGCTGCAGGTCAACACTGCTGCCACCGACCACCCGGTTTTCCGGATCCAGGTACATCAGCTCTTCATCACCATCACTCCAGTTAAAGCGGTAGTACTCACGGGAGGCGATGTCATTATCGGCGTAGCTGGTGTGATTCACCTTGACGTGATAACGGCTGTTGTCATTGGGCTGGTATTCCAGGTTAACCAGGGCTGCAAGCCGTTCGCGATCCGCATTTTCCTGATAGGTCGTAAATTCCCATGGAATCAGCGCGCGCTGATCGCCCAGGTTGACATATTGCGGCAGAGTGCTGCCGTGATGTCTGGTCTGGTTACCCAGAGTTTTACGATTCTCCCAGGATGCGGTATAGGCAACCCCCAGAGTGTCACCCATAAACAGGTTTGTGCCCTGCAGCGTAACCTTGGGTGAGTTCTCTTCGGACTGATCCTGGTAGTAATTCTGCGCACGTAACTTGTAGGTATCCTGGCCGCGATCCAGTGCGGACAGGGTTTTTACGTTAATCGAACCGCCGATGGCATCCAGCTCCATATCCGGAGTCAGGGATTTGTTTACCTCGATGGACTGCAGTACGTCGGAAGGTAAGCTGTCGAGAGAAAACGCACGGTCTTCCAGGGTTTCATTGGTACCGCCGCCGGCGTTCGCCATTGCGCCACCATCCATACGTACGCTCACCATGCCCGGGCCGAGGCCTCGCAAGTTGACGAACTTGCCCTCACCCTCACTCTTTTGCAGAGTGATACCGGGCATCCGTTGCAGTAGCTCGGCGACGTTCTGATCAGAGAAGTTACCCGCGTCATCCTGGGTAACAATGGAACTGAAATTGTCTTTGTTGCGCTCCGCCATACGGGCATTCAGGTCCGCACTGCGCACGCCTTCGACGTAGACTTCTTCAACACTCAGATCGGAAGATGCCGCGTCTACTACCTGCTCTGATTTTTGCTGCTGCGCTTTCGCCTGTTGAGCCTGAGCTTCGCTTTCTGCCTCTTGCGCCGCCAAGGTGGTGGAGGCTGCCATGGCGATAGCCATGGCAAGAATCTGCTTTTTATAAGTCATTGTGACTCTCCCATCGTTTTTATGCGGCCCTGTTTTTCCTTTAGGACCGTTCGATGATTATTGTGACCACCGGCTGTATCGCTCATCCCAACCGGTGGTGCTGTTTCTCTTTGCTTATTACTGGTAGGTCACCTTGAAGTTGTCGATAGTAACCGGTGCTTCAGTACGACTGTCGCAACGCAACTGCAGGAACGACTTGTCAGTACCAACGTGATCATCCGGATCGCTCTCGATAGTAACTGTGCCAGTGGCTTTGCCGCCGTCAGCTATTACCGGTGCCAGTTCCTCGAAAATTTTCGAGTCGCCGCCATGCATCGATTTGCTGGAGCTGGAAGTATTGTTGTCCACATACACCTGACACTTGCCAGTCTGATCGCCATCTTCCGCATTCTCGTTAGTGAGGACATCAAAGGTGATGATGTACGGTTTGCTCAGATCAATTTCGCCGCGGCCCATGGTGTCCTCCGCAGAAGTCTCCTGCTCAGTATGTGCCAGTGTGTCACCCATGGTAAAGCGCGCATCATTGATGCTGAACTTGCCATCGGTTGCAGAGTCGGAAACCACCAGACGTGAGCCACCACCGGTTACGAAGTAGAACGGCTTGGTATTGTCGGATTCCAGTGCGCGGTAGTCAGGGGTAAAGAACGTGCTATCGCCAGAGTCACCGTCGGTTGCGCCGTTGAAGTTTTCTTTAAACACCAGCTTGCCGCTGTAGCTGCCCAGATCACCCAGGTTTTCTGGTAGCTCACCCACCAGTTCTTCTGCAGCCAGCTCGGCAGCAGTCTGGCTATCACTCCAGGCAATCCAGTCCACATTGGCGTGGAACGGACTGGAAGAGCCTTCACCGATGCGCATTTTGCTGGAGCTGCTGCCGCCTTCACGGCCATTACCGGTGAAGCTGCCAACTTCCACGCCATCGCGATAGACGGTAGCGGTGATGTAGTTGTCACCTTCGATTGCCGGGTCTTTTACAACAAAGCTGAGCTGGTAAGTGTGGAAGCCATCGGTAAGGTTCATATCCACTTCCGCGGTTTCACCGCCGGGGAGGAACTTCTCCAATTGCAGGCGACCGGGATCCTTATCGGAACGGATAATGGCTTTGATTCGGGCAGGGCCCCTGCCTTCAATACCCGCATCTGCCAGGTGGGTTTCGATCTCGAAACCGCGAACGCCGTCCTTGGTGGTGGCGAGAGACGTATCAATGCGCGCGATCCAGGTGAAGTGCATCGGATAGGTCGGATCAGCGATGATTCCGCTCAGATCCCCTACCGGCTTGGTTTCTTCGTCCGGTTGGATTTCCCCGACAGGTTCGTTGGTATTTAAAGTCATTACGCCCTGCTCACTCACAGTAAACCAGGGCTTCTCGTTATCGCCCAAGTCGAACTGTGTGCGGTCACTGCCATTGATGACAACAGACATGTCAGCACCGGGATGGGCACATCCGTCGTAGACATTCCACAAAATACTGTGAGCCGGAGACGGTTCCACTTTCTGTGTCGAAGTACAGGCGGCACCCTCGGGCGCAATGGGTGTACCACTGGCACTCTCACTCCACTCACCGGCGCCTACGGAGTTGATTACACGCAGGAAAACGAAGTATTCGGTATCGTTTTCCAGCGCTTCAATATCGTGCTGACTGCCTTCAATTTCAGCAGCGGGGATAATGGTTGCCCCCTCGATGGAGTCCTCGGTGTTGTAGGCAAGTTCGTAACCGGTGGCACCAACCACTTCGCTCCAGCTTACGACAAGCAGCGCATCGCCAGCGAACAGCCCCGGTGCTTCCGGTGCTTCCGGTGCGGTAGCCGGCTGGTAGACATTACACGCCGGCAGATCTGCCTGGCCGTCTTCAGCCTGTGGCTCTACCAGCAAGTCATCAAGGATGACCGAGCTTCCGCCTTCTACACGTAACTGCAGGAATGAGCCGGCGGTACCGACCAGTTCAGGGCGGATATCTTTGACTTCACCGCCCTGCTCATAGGTGATATCGCCGGGCACATTGATCTGTACACGCTTGCCGGGAATCAGGTCCCCTGCCGGCACGTTGAAGATGCGTGAACCCTGACTACCACCACCCCAGATGGAGTTAGCTTCACCGGAGGTATTGTTGTCGACGTATACCTGCATGTTGCGGGTGCCGCTGGCTGCCTTCACACAGAAAGAAACACGATAGTGATCGCTGAGATCCAGCTCACCCCAGGTACTGATATCGTCGGAAGTGGTGGTATCTTTTTTCGGATCGAGGTCTTCCGGGTCGTCACTTTCCGGGCGAGTCTGGCCAATGGTGAAACGGCCGGTATCCAGCAACAGGGCGGGGTTGCCGGCGTCACTCACAATCCCCATTTGGTCGAGGGCCACTTCCGGGCCGTCGGCAGGATTATCGTTGGCGAAGAAACAACAGGTGGGATAATAGAAGGACGGCCAGGCGTCTTCAGGGTTTGCAGTGTTGAGGGCCTTGTACTCCTGACTGAAGAAGAACTGCGTATCCGCTTCATCAAAGTTGACCAACAGGCCGTCACCGAAGTCTTCGTGCAGCGTACCGCCTTCGCTACCGCCTCCGGAAGAACCACCGGAGGAACTACTTCCGGATTGGGCGGGTGGTGTGGCAATCACATCCCCCTCGTTATTGGCATCGGTACCACCGCCGCCGCAGGCGGTCAGAGTTCCCATGATACAGAGCGCAAGCGCGGATCTGGTCCAGCGTGAAGGTTCCATGCTATCCCCTTTTCTCTCTTTCAATCGTTATTCTTATGGGCCTGGGTATTTCTCTGTATACCGCAGAGCCCGGCTTTTATTACTTATTGGTTTGGCAATGAAAGCAGATTGGCCAGACATAAACAACCCCTTCAGCCAGCTCGCACCGGAGTTTTAATGACCAATCTGGTCAGAGCAGACAAACCCGTCTATCTGTCCGGTTTTGGCGGCCTGCAGCGTAGGTTTGTAGTTAATTTACAACCAGAACAGGCGTCTTTGCCGCGCTGCAGACACAGGCCGCAGGCTCGGCACCCGAGAATTCGGACTGACCAATTTGAGTAAACCGAGTACCGGGCGGCAACAGCCGCCCGTTACGGTTATTCACCACTGATACCGCTGACGTTAAAGTCGTAAATGGCCAGGTACTTGCCGGTGCTGTTTGCGCCCGCGGCATTCCAGGGGAAGATGCGCACGTAAAGCGTATCGCCGGCGGCTACCGGGATGGTTACGCCGTACTCCTTCAGCACCATGGTGTCCTTGGTGAACGACATGGCGCTATCGAGCGTGACCGGGCTGCTGAAATCGCTGGAGAGGGAATACTCGATATCCGCCTGCACCGTGGAGCCACCGCTGGTGGTGAGGTAGGCGGAGATGGTGTCCACGTAGAAGGTCTGGGATTCTGCGGTGACGGCGAATTGCAGGTAGTAGTCGTCGTTGCGGGCGACCTGGTCTTCTCCGAACACCTTGTACCTGGCGACGCCGGTGTCCTGGCCGTCCACTGCCAGCGTCTTGGTGTTGCCGGCTTCCAGGTTATTCGCCAGCGCGTCGCTGGCGCTCACCAGGCCGTCCATGCTGGCGGTGACGGAAGCGCCTTCGGTAAACCAGCTGGAATAGGATTCCACACCTTCGCCCGCCGCTACGCCGGTGCCTGTTGCCGCCACACTGCCGAGCTCCTCGCCCTCCAGGGCAAAGGAAATATTGCCGCTATAGCTTTGCTCCGCTGCCGCGCTGAATTGCACGTAGAGGTTGGCGGTGAAGGCGCCATTGGTGAAGTCAATGGTGGTGGCTCTGTTCCAGGTCTCCGAGTCCGCGGCATCGCTCAGCAGGAAACCGTCCGGTGCGGTAACAGTGACGGCGCCGGTTGCCGGCACCAGATCGAACGCGGAAATGGTGAGGTTCTTGTTGTTGGGCACACCGACGTAGCGGTTGCCCCACTCCAGCTCGCTCGGGCTGGGTACCAGGGAGGTGGCTTCGACGATATGCCCTTCCATCAGGCCGTGGGATTTCAGGCCCTCGACGGCGGCTCTGGCGATCAGGTTGGCGAAGAGCACCGCCGGGTGGGTACTGTCGGCGGCGATGTAGAGGTGCTCCGTGGCCGCTTCGTCACCGTAGCTTTCCACGATGGCCTTGGTTGCGGCGGTGAGATCCACCAGGGGCACGTCGTAGGCTTCGGCAACTGCTTTCATGGCCGCCGGATAGTTGCCGCGCGGGTAGGCTTCTCCATCGTAGGCTTCCTGAAGATTGTGCTGTCCTTTTTCGCTGATGGAACCGCTGCTGAAGTATTTGCGCACCATGGGCGTCATCAGGATCGGCGTGGCGTCCTTTTCCCGAGTTTCGAGCACGTACTTTTTCAGGAACTGGTAGTAGGAGTGCTCTGTGTCCGCACAGTCCTCGCCGTTCTCGGTGCCATCGCTGCAGAAAGCGTAGGTGCCGAACTCATCGTAATCGGTGCCGCCGCGCTTCTGGTCGTTGTGGCCGAACTGAATGATGACGTAGTCGCCCGCCTCGATATCGGCCCTGGCCGCCGGCCAGCGCTCTTCTTCGTAGTAGAAGCTGCGGGAACTGCGTCCGCCCCTGGCCCAGTTGTTGATCTCCGATTCCTCGCTGAAGAACATCGGCATGGCCTGCCCCCAACCCATCTGAGGCAGGCGCTCCTCACCGTAATCCGTCATGGTGGAGTCACCGAGCATATGAACCGTCGGCGCGTCACCCCCGGAGCTGCTGGACGAACTGCTGGAGCCGCCAGAACTCGAAGAGCTGGAACTACTGGACGAGCTGCTGGAACCGCCGGAGCTACTAGAAGAGCTGCTGGAACTACTGGAACTGGATGAACTGCTGGAAGAGAAATCACCGCCCGGACCATCGGAACCATCACTACAACCGGCGAGCCCGCTACATAACATCAACGCCAACAGAAATTGTCTGCTGTTCATGGAAATCTCCAACTTGTTTGTTATTTAATTTATTTCAATTGCGGAGCGAACGGACCGGTGTTCCCGGTCCGTCGCAAACGTCGGTGCTCACTGCACCAGCTGGATATCTTCGAAGGTAAAACTCTGGCTGCCGGCGCCATTCGGCGCGGCAAAGAAACCGACTTTCACGGTATCGGGAAGGTCTGTGAAGGTGCTTGCACCGAGGCTTTGGTAGGTCGCACCACCGTCAGTGGAATACGACACGTAATAGGCCTGCCCCTGACGTTCCAGTTTGTAATAGAGGCTGTCGCCTGGCGTTACCGCTGCGTTGCCGGTTTTCCCCCAGCCGCCACCATCGACTAGTACATGGCCATAGGTGGCAACCAGATCCACCGACTCACCCTCGGTAATGTCGTTGATACCGATATGCGCCAGGGGAGAAGTCGAAGCGCTGGCGGCATCACATTCACACAGCATCAGACCGGCCTGGAACTGGTAATAGGGACTTTCACGCAGGGTGCCCACGGATTTCACTTTCGCGGTGAGCGTGAAATCTCCGGTCACTTCCTTTGCAGCCAGAAAGAAGGACATCGCGCTGGTCTCGAACTTGCCGCCCTCAGCCGTAAAAGTGATGCTGTTTTCGGTTTCTGCATCAATACTGCCGCTGACCGCGGTGGTGCTGCCACCTAGAATGACCGCCTGATCCTTCCAGATGCCATCGGATCCGGTATCGACTTCACAGTGATCATCACTGGTATCTTCCGGGTAGGGATCCCAACCCTCGCCGCCATTCCATTCGGAGAATATCTGCGCGCGGTTGCAGAATTCCGCATCGGCTTCGGTATCCGTCAGCATGTAGGAACCGCTGTAGCGCGTGGAGGTATCCACGGGCGCGCCAGTCAGGTCCGCACTGTTGTACTCCCTCCAACCGCTGTCAGCCGTTGCCGCTACCGGCGTCGGTACCGGATTGTCATACCAGCCCACGGGCTTGATATGGGCATCCATTTCGGTGTTTACGAAAGTCACATTGTCGTAGAGACCTGACTGGCCGGCACTGCGAGCGAGGTAGTAAGTATTGTCAGCAACCGGGTGATCCAGCGGGCCGGGGCCACGGGTCAGGCTGGAGTTCAGGAATACAAAGCCCTTGTCGGCCTCGCTCCTTACCCGCGCCTGCAGGATGTAGCCACCCTCGCCACCATCGGAGCGACCGAGCGTGCGAATTTCACTGTTTTCAAACAGCGATACATGTGGGTAACCCCAGATGTAATCCACATTGCCCGCTACCAGGGTGTTGTAGAACCAGGTCCAGCCTTTCAGCAACAGAGTGTCCTGCTCGCTGATAAAGTTGGCGTTGCGCGCGATAAGACGCCCACCATCGCTATTGAAGTAAATGGTTTCGGCCTGTCCGCCTTCACCGATCAGCGACGTGTTGAAAAGGGTCAGGTTTTCCAGCGTGAGCATGTCACCGCCCTTTACCAGAAAGAGGGTACGCAGGCTGCTGCCCGGGTTCATCTCGTTATTGTTGGCATAATGAATGACCGTGCCCGTGCGACTCTCGCCCTGCAGGGTGAGATTATTCTTGTCGCGCAGGTACAACACCTCGCGGTAGTCGCCATCCTTGACGGTGATGGTTGCGGGCTCATCTGCGCCCACATTTTTCATCACATGATTGAGTGCTCCCTGCACCGTGCGGAAGTCTGCCGGCCCATCGTCATCCACCGTGACATCGGCGCCACTGGGACCACCGGCACGGGTAGTAAAGTGCCAGCCGGCATCCTTACCGATACCCGCAAAGTCGGTACCATTTAACTGCACACCGGTCTTCAAAAAGGTGCTGCTGATCGCCACGTAGTACTCAGTGCTGTAGTCCAGTGCATTGGTATGCGGGGCAATGGTCAGCGTGTTGCCGTCGATTTCGAACGGCAGTACATTCAGCTCGCGACCGCTGCTCTGTCCCTCGTAGCCGAGAATGTCCGTCTCGCCTCCGGCGCGAATCGCCTCCACTTCTTCATCGGTATCCGCGCGGAAGATTCGCACCGAGCCGAAACCGCTCGGGCTCGGCGCACTGTCGAAGGTGATGCTGAGGCGGGTGTCTTCGTATTCACCGGTATTGCCGGGCATGGGGGTAACGCGGCCGCTCAGGTCACCGTAGGTGGCAGTGGGCATTTCGAACGCCTTGGCCACGCGCACTGCAATGGTTTTCTGTTTGCTGGGGTCAGATCCGCTGGTGAAGGTGATGGTGGCATCGCCCTGGGCCAGGGGCATCAGGGTGGCGACGGTGTCATTCACCTCGACAGAAACCACGCTGTCATCACTGGACGAGACGGTAAAACTGTCCGCCGTTACACCGTCGCTCTGAATGGCAGTGACATTCACTTCCAGCGGCGGGTTACCAGCGGTGGTTTCATAACTGGATTCGGCGAAGTCGATACCAAACTGCACGGGCTTTATCGCCGGGTCCCCCACCTTGACGTAATCCACTTCAAAGGAGCGGTTGTAGGTGAAGAAGCCGATGCGGCCCGCACTCTGGTAGAGACTGTCGGCATCGGTAAAGGAACCGAGCTCCTCGCCGTCCAGATAAACGGTACCGGTATTGCCCACCATATCGAAGCGCACCGTATACCAGGTGCCGTCGGTTGCCTTGTTGCCATTGTCGTCTTCTATTTCACCCAGTGTGACGGGCTTCTTGACCCGCACTTCGCGATTCATCGTGCCGGACGAGCCGTCACTAGTGGATGCGTAACCCGCCTCCATCTGGGTGGAATCAGTAGTGCCGGCCAAATACATGCCACCGAAGTACCACTGCAGAGGGCCCTGATAGCGCCCCATAGCGTAGAGGAACTTGCTGCCGGTATTGCCGTTTTCCCGCGGGCGCACGCGGTATTCCAGGGAGTAGTCTGCCGGCACGCCGGAGAAGGCCGACTCTTTTACCAGGATCAGTTCGCCCTCGTTCAGGTTTCCACCGCGAGTGCCGGCGGTGAAGCGCAGGGACTTGCCTTTTTCTCCCTCGTCGAGAATATCGAACACACCCGGGTTATCCAGGCCATAGCCATCGATAACCGCATCCCAGGTGCTGGCGAACTCGCCATCTTCGAAATCGTCGCAGAAATACAGCCCGGTTTCCGGACAGGTGAACACAGCGGATGCCGGTGGGTTTTCAGGGTCCGTTGGCTCACCCGGATCAGTGGGCTCATCCGGATCAGTGGGCTCATCCGGATCAGTGGGCTCTTCCGGTTCCGGCTCGGGTTCCGGCTCTTCCACCGGCATCGGATTCAGCTGTACCAGCTCTTCTTTTGAGCTGTCATCACTACAGCCGGTAACCCAGCCGCACAGTGCAATGGCGGCGCACAGGGTATGGACTCTCATCTCTTTGCTCCTGTCGATACTTATTATTTTCTTTGAGCAATACTGCAGGCCGGCTATTTATTATTGGCCCGACCAAATTGCAGAGTGAGAATATCTTTGTCTATACCCAACATCCATATTGGATAGTCCAATTTAGACTAAAGTCTAACCTTAAGGTAAAGCCACCTACCTGACTTATATGCGTCAGTGAACTTTTGTCCGGGTTTCAGAAAACCTGTACCGCCTGTTTTCTAGCGGTCGACACCGATAATCAGCGCATATCGGGCCGGTAAATCCCGGGCGATTGACTCTATTGATCAGTTAAAAGCGCGATGAAGGTTTTCATTCGACAGCGGAAAGGAGAAAAGAGAAATGAATCAAGAAATGCAGGTGTAGTGGATTTACTGCCTGCCTTTTCAAGGTGCAGGACGGAATACTCTGGCGAAGGAAACAGGTGCAGAGTAACCCCGCAGACACCGCCGTTGCTGTAGAGATCGTAGAAGCTCTACCACGGGCGGTCTCCCCGGGAATAAAATGACAGAAATGTCCGGTTCAATATGACAGAGTAAATGCCTGGGTAGTGTCGTAGTCATAGACGTTGATCAACTGTCCGTGATCTGTCATATACATCCAGCCTCTCCGGGTATCGATCGCCTTGACCGGGCTCCAGTAAATGGTTCCGGAAAAGTAGCGAAACTCCCTGTCACCGGTTTCCAGGTCTACGGAAACAATGGGTGCATAGGAAGGGCTCTGGGCGATAAACAACCGGTTTCGCTGCGGATCGAGTATCAGTTGCCCCAGGGCCTCGAGAGCGGGGCCGGTACCGACATTGCCACCGGTCAGAACTTCGCGATCACCAGTGGCCAGATCCACCCGGAAGATCGTATGGGTGGTGGAATCCCCGACATAGGCCATATCGCGCGACAGATCCAGCTCTATGAAACCGATCTCCTCCCAGCCGGTTCCCTGCCCGACCATTGATGGCTGACTGACAACCCGAATTTCCTCCAGGGAAAGGTCGGTTGCCAGTAATGCGTTTGTCGCTCCGTCTGTAATATAAAGTGTGCGACTGTCCGAATCGATTGCCATACTGCCGGGCTTCGTCAATCGAGGATCTGAAGCTTCTTCGCTCCGAAACAAAATCGAGCGATGTCCGGTCTCTCGATCAATCCTGACGATTTCACCAAAGAGACTGTCGAGGGTATAAATATCTCCACTCAGCATATCGATTTTCAGGGTGCCGATATAAGTGGTGGTTTCCACACCATCATCCATTCCCGGCCCACTCAGGATGCTTCTGTCTCCGGTAACCGGGTCCACCAGCATGATCTGCGGGCTCTGGGTTTGCACCACCTGATTCCCAATCACGATCTTATCGCGCACTGAGTCATACGCGATGCTCCGGATCATGTTAGCGCCCGGTCCATCGCCACGGCGGGACGGCACTACACTGGTCCGCTCCCCGGTCCGGATATCGATAGCGATTACCTTGGCGGTCTCACGGCTGCTGATATAGACAAAACCGCGGCTCTGATCTACCTCGATATCATTCCCCTGCTCAAAAACCAGGTTTGAAAAATAGGCGGCTTCGGGCCCTGACACCAGGCGCCGGTCACCACTGGCAATATCAATTTCAATCAGTGCGTTTTCAAAATCGGCGATATAAGCCTTCTCAGCCAGTGCATCTACCACGAAGTCCTGTGTCAGATTTAAGGCGTAACCACTACCTTTTTCCGCGCTGCTGATCACACTGCGATTGCCGGTCGCAAGGTCGACCTCCAGAATCTGTTGTACTGGCTCCTCAAATTCACTGGATGCCAGAAACAATCGGCCGTTGGAGGCGTCCATCAAATCAAATGGTTCAATGGATGGGCCCTCCCCCCGGTGAGGCCCAGAAATCATCTCCCGCTCCCCGGTTAAAAGATCAATCGAATAAAGTGACCGCTCATAGTCCTCGGATCCTCCGGGAGGGTAGGCCAGTGCATATACAATGGGATCTGAGTCATCGGTGATTGTCCTGGTGATAAAAGAGAAATACTCACCGCTCTGACCGTTTTGAGAAACAACGACATACTCACTGTCTCCGGGCACAAGCTGGTAAATTTCCGTTTCTCTTTTCTGATAGTGCGCACCGGTTGCTGCACTGTACATAAAAGTTCCGGGTGCGCCTGAAATATCGTGGACAAACTTCTGTGCCCCGGTTTCCAGATCCGTTTCCACCAGCTCGGCCGCGTAGTTGAAGATACGCCCGCCCGCTTTATCCAGCTCGGATGAAACCCCGGAGTACCAATGGGAGTATGCATAAGTCCGCAGCCATCGGTTATTTTCAACAGTTTGTCGATTACCGTGAATATCACCCGCCGTCAGCGACAGTGAAACCCGGGCGCCATCGGACTCGGCACTTTCAATGGGAATGGTTACCTGCCAGGTTTCAAACCCGTCTGAGGTTTCCGCCTCAACACCGTTGACTGCGACGGATATGATTTCACTGTCATCGCTCGCGCTACCGCGAACGGTTGCGCTACTCCCACGTACCCATAACCCATTCACATGGGGAAAATCAATTTGCACCTGTGGTGCCTCTGTATCCGTTACACCGCCACTACTGCCGGATGAACTGCCACTCCCCGAGCCACCTGAAGAAGAACTGGACGAAGAGCTGGAGGAAGAACCCGAAGAGCTGGAGGAAGAACCCGAAGAACTGGAAGAGCCGGATGAACTGGAGCTAGACCCGGCATTTCCACCGCCGGAGCCATCACTGTCGCCACCGCAGGCAGAAAGTATCAGAGTCATACAGATGACATAAACAGCTTTCGATAGGGAGAAATATGTTTTCATAAAGTTCGCATTTGACTGTTTTTTAACCCATAAATATTGCAACCGCACACTCAGGGCTCTCACAAGCCTGTACCCTGAATATCGTCCGGTACATACCTGAGACGGATCACGACACGGAATCCAATCATTCTACGCGTCCACGACAGTTGGGTCAGGGATTCACAAGTAACCCACAGATAAAAAGGCGCGTAACTGCCGGTAATCCAGACGGATACACAGAAACCTAAAAAGCCCATCTGCCTGGCGGCAGATGGGCTTCTGTATTGTGATGTTTACGAGTCGGGGCGATACGCAACCAGCATCATCACCCGAAGCAAAACTTAAGGATCAATAACCAATATTTTCTGCATAGGCAATAATTTTCTCACCATAACCACCACCCCAGCTGTACCCCTCGCGACGCTCCTCGGAAATATCCATGATGTCGTAATACTTACCGCCATCGCGATCACTGAAGAAACCATCGTTGCTGTGGAGATCGTAGAATCGATACCACATACGATCGCCCGGGGAATAAATGATTTTTTCCTCGGTGGATTTATCGTATTTGTAATCTTCCAGGATGGCTTGTGGGCTGCGATACCAGGCCAGCGCGGCTTTTACCGCAGTTTCAATTTCCGGTGTCTGCGGCTGGGTCATCAGAAAGGCGATGATTTCCGCCGATTCGCTGCCACTCAGGGACTCCAGCTCGTAGGCGCGGGCGGGCTTGGGCAGATAGTCGGTGGCGCCGTGCTGGGCACACCATACGGTCCGTTCGCCGTTCTGCTTCCACTGCGCATTGAGGATATATTCCACCCCTTTATCCAACGCGGCCCTGAACTGCGCACGGTCGCCGCTATTGAAAACATCACTATCGAACGGTGCGGCCCCTTTCTCCGCGTGATACAAAACGGTGAGAACACGGGTCATGGCATCATCGTTAAAAGTGACGTGATCCGCGTAGCCACCTTTGAGCGGATAGAACTGGGGCCAGCCACCGGAGGGATATTGCATGGCCAGCAGGAAGTCCATTGCCGCTCGGGCGGAATCTCGGTAAGCGGTATTACCAGTGCGTTTATACATCTCCGCCATGTAGGTCATTTCGAGGGTGGTGGCGCCATTATCGATGGTGGCGGAGCCGCTGCCACCGTTGCCGCTGCTACCGTACTCCTGATTCTTCGGCCAGCCACCATTGTCGTACTGGTGCGACAGGATGATATCTGCCTGGCTGCTGCTCAGGCTCCATTCACTCAGGTAGCGGTTGAATCGATCGTGCACCGGATTCCCCTCCTGGGACAACGTCGGTGCGCTGGCGACACTGCCGCTGTAGCTCGGCACCCAGGATTCAAACATATTCGCCACGGTATAGTTTTCCGCTTCCGCATAAGACAGCTGACGGGACTGGGAAACACGCTGGGAGGTATCGGCACCGGGGCCGGTATTCTGATATTCGGCAAAGCGCGCGGTATCGAGGCTGTTGTCGCCCATGGGGCGCCAACCCTGAGGCAGAATATGCGGCCCGAGATCGACGTTCAGATAGGTGGCGGCACCATAGGGACGCCAGTTTCTGCCCAGGGCAACACTGTCGTCAGTGACCGCGGAAGATGCAGTAGCCTCGCCGCCGAGGAAGACAATACCGTAGGGATTATCCACTTCGGTGCTGGGTGCGGTGATAGAGGTGCCGTTGCCCACACTGTGGATCCGGCAGTTATCAAACACCGCGGTTGCGCGGCCGAAGATGTAATCCACGGTGCCCTCTACATAACAGTCTTTAAAGTACTGCGAACCACTGTGTACATAGAGGGTATCCTGATTACCCAGGAAACGGGTATTGCGGAACTGCACCCGATCGGCGGCGATACGCACGGCCACCGCCTGAATACCCGGCCCATGGCTGTTTTCCATGGTGAGATTTTCAAACGAAACATCATCCGCCCTGACGGAAATGCTGGTGCTGCCGGAGGTGCCCAGGGTACCGCCGTTGCCGTCCGGGGTTGCGGCGGTGTCGTCATAAGTAAGAATGGTTGATGCGGTTTTTCCGGTCTCGCCACACAGGGTGAGATTGGGCCGATCAATCAGCAGTTTTTCGTAGTAGGTACCGGGCTTGATGCGAATCTGCGTGGGCTGGGTATTGGAAGTGGATACGCTGTTGATTGCCGCCTGCACCGAGCTGTACTGGCCGCTGCCATCCTGGGCGACGGTGATCGCCGGTTGTCCGGTCACATCATTACAATCCATTACCACCGCGGCGCCACAGGAGCCTGACGTGAGGCTGTTACCCGATACGGTAATGGCATCAATATTCGGCAGGCCACTTTCAGTCTGGGCAATAAGACGTATCTGATTTTCCCCGGCCTGCAGTGGCACGGTCATGTTTTCACTGTTCCAGCTGCTCCATGCACCGGTCGCGGGCAGGTAGACAGTGCCGACCACAGTGCCATTGACCTCGATATCCGCCGGACGATCGCTGGTGGCTGCGTAGCGGATATCCAACAGGGCGCTGTGGGCATGGTCGGCGTTGATACTGTATGCGACGCTCGCACCGTACTTGTTGTCGGTGTTGGCGAAACCACTACCGCCGAAGCCTTCGTGATTGCTGTCGATGGTACCTTCCACGGAGCAGAAACCCTCACCTTCCTGCACAGTCAGTGTGGTGCTGGTAGTCGCAACCTCCGCGTCGTCGCCGTTGGAATTGAAGACACTGCCGCTGGTGTCGCTGATTTTTATCCAGTAGTAATAGGTCCCATCTGCAAGATCATAATCGGTATAGCTATTGCCACTCACGCCGGCGGCAATGCGCGTGCGCCCCTGAGGATTGGGATCGGTATCGCGGTATACCGACTGGCTGGCAATATCGATATTGTTTACGTCCCAGTTCAAGGTCACGTCATCACCGGCCACACTGACGGCGAGATTAACGTTGCCGTTGTTATCGGACGCCCTGCTCGTCGCATAGGTCTCAAATTCTGCAACGGCCGGTGTACCGTTACTACTGAGAATTTCGAAATTGATTTTGCTCAGACTGACGGGATCAAAACTGATAGTGCCGGCTCCGCTACCCTGCGCCAGAACATCGCCATTGTGATGATTGACCAGTTCCCATGTACTGATATTTCCCTCAAATCCATCGGCTTCGACAATCACGACACTGCCGACAGTGGTTGTCGATGGCCACTTGACTGAGATGCGCCCGGTAGTGCCATCCGGTGACCAATAGCTCCCGGTATCCCCATCAATCACGTTGCCGTAGCTGCTGCCGGTTTGTTTGGAAGAACCATCGGCACCGGCGCCAATGGAAAGATTGTCGTCCTCTTGGGCATGCAAACCTGAGGCTGTGGAAAACAGCAGGACCATCCCCATGCCCAAAAAGACGTGTTTTATGTTTTTACCCATTTTTATTTTCTCCATTGGGTCTTTTGCCATTTCACTCGCCGACGCACGCAGTGCGCGATCACAGCCAGACCTTTTAGTAAAAAACCCCATCCGCCGGTGGCGGATGGGGTTTTGTTTACGTCACAGGTTCAACGTTTTCATTACTGACAGGCGACCTCTCCGAGACCGATCACGTAATTCTGATCAAAGCCCAGCGGAGAGTTGAATGGAATTGCTCCGTCCCTACCTGCCGTGGCGATGATGTAATCCGCCATTGGCTGGCTGGCCGGTACGCTCTGTGTGGAGATGACATCGCGAGAATACTGGGTGTAACTCTGCGATAGATCACCCACGCTGCCGGAGGCATCGGTAATTTCGTACTCAATCGACGGATCCAGGTTACAGGCAGCATCTGAGTACCAAAGCAGAGAACCTTCGGTACGGAAATTTCCGCCGTCTACATCACGGGCCAGCTGGTCACCGCGTTCGTACAATCCCTGAACCGCGTCGTCTTTCTCCTGGTGATCCCAGTTGATCAGGAACATGTTGTCTTCCCACAGCACACTCGCGCCGACACGAACACTCAGGATGTCTTTGCGATAGTTCATGAAGAAGTTATTGAACATGTGTGAGGTACCGCGACGAATCAACGGAATACGGCGCAGGGTGTTACCCAGGCTTTCGTAGTGATCGTCGGTGGTAATAAACGCGTTGTGATGCATGGTGGTGGTGATCTGCTCGTTGATTTCGCGGCTGTCACTGGAACCATGCAGCGCGGCGCGCTTCACATTGATCAGCTTGTTGAAGGAGATGGTGATGTCGTAGGCACCCACCTTCACATCAAACGCCGCGTCACCGGTAGTGTCGAAGGTGTTTTTGTGAATCCAGATATCGTGCGACGCACCGGTATTACGGATCATGTCCGGATCCAGGCCGTGGTCTTCGGTATGGCCTGCGCCTCTGAAATCGAGGTGCGTCAGGATCACACTTTCAGCAGTCTGTACCGGCTGGCCGGAGCTGTCGCTGCCAATGGCAAAACCATTGAAACGGAAGTAACCGTTACTCAGACGACCATCGAGGGTTTTATTGGAACCGATCTTGGTATTGCGGATCGGTAGATCCTTGTCATTCAGGCGATTATTGTAGAACTCTGCTGCACAGTTCCCGCTGGAAACACCGTTATCGGAACACCACTGACGGTAGTCGATACATTGCGCTTCGGTACCGCCAATCGCCGCCTGTACCGAGCTGTCTGCGCAGTGATTCCGGTGCATGGAGATTTCGGTTTCGCTGGCGAAGTCGAACTTGTCGAACACAATCCAGTTGTGATCGTCACCGGTGACCGCATCCAGAAGCTGTTGCTCGACGCTGCGACCCTGCGGATCGTTTTTGCTGATCACGGTGAGCTGGCTGTTGCCGTTGGGATCAAAACCACCCATGGCATTTTCACCATAGCCCACGGCGCGGCCGAGGGTTTTGGAGAGGCACTCGACAATTTCCTGATCGGTAGTCAGCTCGGCGGAGTCGCGCCAGTTAACGTTCGGATCGGTCGCCAAAATGTAGCAGGCATTGCTCACTTCCGGTGATGGGAAGGCTCCTCCAGAAGACGAAGAAGTACCACCGGAGGATGAACTGCTGGAGCTGCTGGTGCCGCCAGAAGACGAGCTGCTGCTGGAACTACTGGTACCACCGGAAGACGAGCTGCTGGAACTACTGGAGCTACTGGAAGAGCCCCCGGAAGAGGAGCCACCATCGCTGCCACCGGCACAATCACCGGCCACCGGATCAATACCGGTGATAGCCATGTTGTCGATATTGGCGAGGCCGGAGCTGCCGGTCGCCTGCAGACGGATTTCGTTATAGCCCGCGTCCAGGTTGACGGTAACAGAGGCGCTATCCACATAGTTGCCCCAGGCACCGGAGTCGTCCATGGCGATGGAAGCCTGGCCGCTGCCGTTGATCAGCACCGCAGCCGGGCGATCTCCAGAGCCGTTGGCAAACGTCCACTGCAGCGTGTAGGTGCCCGCGGTGGGAACCACTACGGACCAGTCTACGCCCATACCGTTGTCATTTTCGGTGTTGGCGTAACCGAAGCCGGTGTAACCACTGTGCTCGGTTTCAATCGCACCGTCTACGGCACAGAAGCCCGCTGCCGTTTCCTGCAGAACCAATGTGGAAACAGTACCGCCGCCACCGCTGGAACTGCTGGAAGAAGAGCTGCCAGAACCACTACTGGAGGAAGAACCACCGGAAGATGAAGAGGAGCCCACATCACCGGTGGCATTGTAGACCTCGAACTCAGCGATCTGCGGCGCGCTCGAGGCAGAGTCGATCATCAGATCAATCTTGTCCATGCTCACATCGCCGAGATACACCTGCATCGCAGAACCGATGCCACTGCCGGAAGCGAGTTCTGCATTGTTATCGTGGTTTACCAGACGCCAGTTCCGCACGTTGTTGCCAATTTCGCGAATGATTACCGTGTTGAAATTGCCACCGAAATTTTTCGCGGAAATGCGTTCGCCGCTGGTGGAACCCGGCTGCCAGTAACTGGTGAGATCGCCATCTACCGCATTTCCGTAACTGGAACCGCCACCTTTACTGGAGCCGTCAGCATCGCCGGAAAGCGCCAGGTTCGGGCCCAGCTCACCGGGTTCGCCGCCACCGGAAGACCCGGTACCACCGGAGCTTGAAGAGGACGAACTGGAGGAGGAACTGCTGGAAGTACCACCGGAAGACGTTCCGCCGGAAGAGGAGCTGGAAGAACTGGAAGAGGAGCTGGAAGAACTGGAAGAGGAGCCGCCGGTGATTTCGCAGTTACCGTCGTCCACCAGCATCCCCTTGTTCGCACCCGCGGTGGCGGCAACAATCTGCGGTACGCAACCGGCATCGCTCAGAGAATAATTGTACGGAATACTGATGGAAGTAGTGGATACCGGATTGGGGCCGGCGGGATGATTATCATCGTCATCCGCAGTCCAGGTAATGTTGGACCAGATGTTGCCGTTTACTTCCCAGTAGCCCATATCATTGGTGTAGAAAGTGCCGAGCGGATCCTTGGAGTCCTCAATATAGTTGTGTTCGACTTTGATCTGCCCACCCACACGAGGGTTCATGCCGGACTTCTGAATACCGACATAATGGTTGTTGTAGGCGTGGGCAGTAGCACCGCGCAACAAGGGGGTGCGGGAGTCGATATTCTCATACAGGTTGTGGTGAAATGTAACCGGGCCGTTGCCGGTGTCGCCACTACTGGAACCGACGAGACCGCCGCGACCGGAGTTGCGCAACACACTGTAAGAAAGCGTGACGTACTTGGTATCCGCTTTCATATCGAACAGCGCATCGTAACCGTCGTCTTCACCACCGGAAGCTTCCAGGGTGAGGTGATCTGCCCACACATTGTAGACACCACTTTCCATCCCGATGGCATCGCCGCCGTTTGAAGTCGGAGAGCCGGATTTCTTCACGTTGCGCACGTGCAGATTTTGCAGAACGATATTGGATGCACTGCGCAGGTGAATACCCAACTCATCAAACAGCGCACCACTGCCCACACCGATAATCGAAACGTTGCTGACTTCCTTGATTTCGATTTTGTCGTCGGCGGTATTACAGCTATCACCGGATACCTTGCTGGTATTACCGTGATTGATGGTGCCTTCCACGTGAATAATAATGGGGGTATCACTGGAGGGGCGATTACACAGGGCGGCGTGGATTTCGGTACCGGTGGTGGCATATACCACATTACCACCAGCACCGCCGGTTGTGCCGCCGTTCAAAGTGGCGAAGCCATCTTCCGCGGAGACGCCCGCAGACATGACGCCGCCCAGCAATGCACTCAGCACCGCCGTCTTTTTCAGCTTGAATTGCATGTGACCTTCCGTATTTATTATTAGAAGTTAATTAAGACGATCGGCCACAGAGCCATGGCGGGGTGTACTGACACCCCGAACAATGGCCCCCCGGATACTGCAGAAGGGGGAAATTCGGACCAATCATCATCGCTGTGGGCGGCGATACAGCGGGGTCCGCCCGATTATTGGTTTGCCACTATTTTTTTACAGCCTTATATTTTGATCATATTGGCAATACCAAAATGCAAGAAAAGGTTAGTCAGATTCAACCTGCATGTAAAGCCTGTGCCAAAAAATGTATTACCAATATTTAAAAAGTGTGCAGCACTGCCCGTAATCACATGAAATCAAATGAAATAAACGACTGAAATGTGACTTGGAGTAGAGGCACCACGCCAATTTCACAGTAAACGACTCGAATTGCTCGGCTTTTAAAATACACAAAAATATTCAATCGCAAAAAACCGGCCTGACAAATGAGCAAAAAAAAGCCGGGCGTAAAAGCCCGGCAAGTCCATCCTGATGATGCGAGGAAAATACGCTTACATGCGCGTGAAAACTATTCGATCAATCCAAATGCCCGCGGCAGAAATTCACTGATACCCGGGATCAAGGTCACCAACGCCAGTACCACAAACATCATGATGTACATGGGTAACAGGGGCCGAATCAATGCGGTAATAGAGGTTTTGGAGATACTCGCCCCCACAAACAGTACGCTACCCACCGGCGGCGTACACAGGCCGATACAGAGGTTCAGGATCATGACGATACCGAACTGCAGGGGTGACATACCCAGCTCTGTCACTACCGGCAGGAAAATGGGGGTAAAGATCAGCACTGCCGGCGTCATATCCATAAAGGCGCCCACGGCGAGCAGGATCAGGTTGATGGTAAGCAGGATCAACAATGGGTTTTCGCTGATGGTCACCAGCGCCTGACTGATGGTCTGCGGAATATTCTGGTAAGACATGATCCAGGACATCGCCGAAGAAGCCGCGATCAGGAACATGACGATTGCGGTGGTTTCGACGGACTTCACCAACAGATTCGGCAACTGGTCCATCTTCACTTCTTTGTAAACCACACAGGAAAGCAGCAGCGAATACAGTACGGCAATCGCACTGGCCTCGGTGGCAGTAAAGAAACCGCTGATGATGCCGCCGATCACGATAAAGATCAGCAACAGACTGGGTACCGCGTCGACGGTTTTTTCCAGGACTTCTTTCAGGGTCGGCTTTTCACCGACCGGGTAACCCTTCGCTTTTGCCCACACACCACACACCATCATCAGGCCGAGGGCGAGTAGCAGGCCCGGCAGATAGCCGGCAATAAAAAGCGCCGCGATGGACACGCCACCGCTGGCGAGGGAAAACACGATCAGAATATTGCTTGGCGGAATCAACAGACCGGTAGTGGATGAGGCCACGGTCACTGCGGTGTTGAAGTTTTTGTCGTAACCCTCTTTGGTCATGGACGGAATCATGAAACCGCCGATGGCCGAGGTCGCCGCCACCGCGGAGCCGGATATGGAACCAAACAGGGTGCAGCTGATGATATTGACGAAGGCAAGACCGCCCGGGAGCATACCGACAAGTACCCGGGCAAAGTTGATGATGCGCCGGGCGATACCACCACTGCCCATCAACATACCGGAGAAAATAAAGAACGGAATGGCGAGCAAGGCGAAACTGTCGATACCACTGGCCATTCGCTGGGCCATGGTGATCATCGCCGGATCAAAATCGATGGTGCACAGCATGGTGAGCACAGTGGCGGCACCAATACTGATGGAAATGGGAACATTCAGGGCCAGAAGAATCAGAAAACTGACTAGCAATACAATAACTGCAACTTCCACGGTGACTCTCCTTGCTTACGCTTCGACAGCGTCGGGCTGTTTTTGTTTTTCTTTCTGTCCGTTCCCTTCTGTCTGCGTTTCTGCGTCAGCATCAGTGTAAGGGTGAACATCGGAGTCGAAATCCGCAGGCTGTTCGGTCTTCGCGGTCGCCAGTTCGATCAGGTGATCCACAGAGAACAGACAGATCAGCACACCGGAAAGGGGCAGCACGCTGTAGACATACCCCATGGGCACGTTCAGTGCCGCGGAGGTCTGTTCAAGCTCGAAGGTAAGCAACATCAGCTTGGTGCCGCCGTAAACCATTGCCAGGGCGGCAAAGGCAAAGCACACCAGTACCACAAATATCTGCAATACTCGGCGCGCGTTACCGTGCAGGGCGTTGGTCAACAGATCGATACCCAGGTGGGATCTTTTACGGTAGGCATAGGCACCCCCCAGCAGGCCAATCCACACCAGCAGGTAGCGGGCGAGTTCTTCGGTATAGGAGCTCGGCTGCATGGGCAGGAAGCGGGTGAGGATCTGCCAGGTCACATCCAGCACCATCAGTGCCAGCAGTGAACCGAGCACCACCGCCAGTGCTTTCTCGATTTTTTGCATCATCTTTGCCTTCCACTTTTTATGATTATTCAGTGGGCTTAATTTTCCGTGTTCTTATGTTTCTCGCAGGCGCCTGTTTACAAACACCTGCACGGATCCACATCGTTAGTTGATGGCTTTGATCTGCGTCAGCAGCTCGCCCAACTCGGTCCCCTGGTAGCTGTCGTGCAGGGGCTTCACCGCATCGATAAATGGCTGCTTGTCCGGGTAGATCACCTCAACACCGGCGGCTTTTACCGCTGCCAGGGATTCTTCGGTAGATTCCTGCCACAGCTTGCGCTGATAGGTCACCGCTTCCGCTACTGCCTGGTTCAGCCATGCCTGCTGTTGCGGTTCCAGCTTGTTCCACACCTCGGTGCTGATCAGCAGCAGGTCGGGCACATAGGTGTGCTCGTCCAGGGTGTAGTACTTGGAAACTTCGTAGTGCTTGGAAAGGTAAAAACTGGGGGGATTGTTTTCGGCTCCGTTCACCACCCCTTGCTGCAGGGCGGTGTAGAGCTCCCCCCAGCTGACGGGGGTGGCGGCACCGCCGAGGGTGTTGACCATTTTGATCGCGGTCTGGCTGTTCTGGACGCGGATTTTCTGGCCACTGAGATCCGTCGGGCTCTGTACCGCAATGTCGTTCATGTAGAAGCTGCGGCTGCCGGCATCCAGGTATCCCAGGCCGCGCAGGCGTGCGTCTTCACAGGCGAGCAGCAGCTGTTTGCCAATGTCGCTCTGCAATACATTCCAGAAATGTTCGGAATCGCGGAAAACATATGGGAGGTTGAAGACCTTCATCTCCGGCACAAAGCCCTCCATGGGGCTGGCGGAAACCTTGGTCATGGCCAGGCTGCCAATCTGCAACAACTCGATCAGCTCGCGCTCACTACCCAGCTGACCGCCAGAGTAGATGTCGATACGCATGGAGTCGCCTGACAATTCCCGCAGGCGTTCATCCATAAACACCATGGCACGGTGTACGGAGTGCTGCTGGTCGAGCGTATGGGCCAGCTTGAGGGCCACCTGATCGTCTTTGAATCCACAACTGGCCAGTGCGAAAGCGGCCGTTGCCAGCGCCGCCGCGGCCAGCGGACGCCATAGTTTATTCGTTATCATCATCTCTACCTGCGGACTGTTGTTATGTGTTACAGGTGCTGCTTTTGTGCAGTTATTGTGTGGTGCAGTGTCTCGGTACCATATCCAGGACACCGGGCTTGGCGCCGTAGTCATGCTGTCTCGACACCATGACGGCAGACCAAACTGGTCAGGCCATTGTATCGGCAGTGGTCAGGAGGTGCAATCGACAAACCGAAACAGCCCACCCAGCGGTATCGGCTCTCCCCTCTCCGCCCTCTAAAAAGATAAATACTACGCCAACTCCGCCGCCAATTGCTCACTTTTCAAGCGACCAACTATCAACCGAGCGTCAGCCGGGCTCCACCTCCGGTTCCACCGCCAAATACTCAGCGCGGGGGATAATCGCACCGCGGTGCCCGATCACCCGCGCGGCACAACGGTTGCCCGCGGCAATGGAGGCCTCGGGACTGGTGCCCTGCAGGCGCGCGGCGAGATAACCGGCATTAAAAGAATCGCCGGCACCAGTGGTATCCACCACCGAGGATACCCGCGGCACATCAATGGCAGACAGCTCGCCATCAAACTGCAGCAATACCGGCTCGGCGCCGCGCTTGATCACCAGCTCAGACACACCGAACCCGGTATTGCGCTTCACGCAACTACCGGGACGCTTGTCACCCCATAACGCCTGCTCATCTTCGAAGGTGAGCAGCGCCATATCCGTCTGCTGCAGAAATTCTGCCACCGCCGCGCGCGCCGTATCGGCAGACGCCCACAAGCGGGGACGGTAATTGCTGTCGAAGGCGACACGGCCACCGCGGGCACGATAGCCCTCGAGGAAGGTCAGCAGTTCCGCGCGGGCTTCCGGAGTCATGATCGCCAGGGTGATTCCGGACAGATAAATGCAGTCCATCTCCTGCAGGTATGCCGCCAGCGCTTCGCGGCGAGTCGCGTCCGCAAACAATTCCCGCGCTGGCGCCTCGCCGCGCCAGTAGGTGAAGTAGCGCTCACCGTCGGGGGTGTTCTGGATCATATACAGGCCCGGGCAACGTCCGGGCAGGCGCGCAATGGCACTGGTATCGATACCCTCACCCGCCAGGCGGGTGAGTACTTCCTCACTGTAGGGGTCATCCCCGAGCAGGGTCACGTAGCTGACATCGACGCCGCCACGGGCGATGTACACGGCGGTATTGTAGGTATCCCCGGCGTACGACTGCGCCAACAGCGCCTTGCCGCCCTGCCCGCTATCAACCGACGCCTGCGGCGCCAGCTCTACCATTACCTCTCCCAGTGCTGCCAGTTTCACGCGACTCTCCCACTCTGTTTACTGTATTATCTAATGGTCATTATTACTATATGAAAGACAACGGCCCTATGAGAGATACAACGATCTACATCTCTTTTCAGGGTAAGTCCGGGCGACAAAATACCTCAGTCGTAAATGCCTTACCAGAATGGTTGACTGGTATAACCAATTTTTGGCACCATGGCAACAACTGGCGCTGACCAGCGCAACGCACCGGAGAGCAAACACGCTCTCTGATGTCTTGCCAGACAGTGTACGGTTTTCTCCATCGCCTGGCGCATGGGGTCGGGGGACTGGTTTGGACTCCCCGATCTGGAATTGGCGCACGCTGCCCGCTCCCGGCCGGTCATTGCTGCTGGTAATTGATCGGACATCGGGAGCCGGGCTTTTCTTCTGCGCGCCCCCCTATGCCCCGACACCGACGGAATCCGTAACGGTGGAAGAAAACAGAACAGAATAAACTCTGAAATCAATACACAGTTCACTACATCAATAATTCCCGATAACTGGAAGCAATCCCATGACACGCCCTCTGATCCTGCATCCTGACCGTCTGTTTCCGGCCGATAAAGTCAGCCGGGATATCGCGCGTAAACTTTACGAGAGCGTCAAAGACCTGCCGATCATCAGTCCGCACGGACATACCGATCCGTCCTGGTTTGCCGATAACGAGCCGTTCGGCAACCCGGCGAATCTACTGATCCGTCCGGACCACTATGTGTTCCGCATGCTTTATTCCCAAGGCGTTTCCCTGGAGAGTCTGGGTATCCGCACCCAGGACGGTACCGCGGTAGAGCAGGATCCACGCAAGATCTGGCAGATTTTCGCCGAACACTATTATCTGTTCCGCGGCACTCCGTCGCGCACCTGGTTGGATACGGTATTCCACGATGTATTCGAACTCGACGTACAGCTGAACGGCGACACCGCACAGGATTACTACGAGCGTATCGACAGCTACCTGCGCCAACCGGAATTCCGTCCGCGCGCGCTGTTTGACCGTTTCAATATTGAGGTAATTGCCACTACCGAATCTCCGCTGGACGATCTGCGTCATCACCAGAAAATTCTGGACAGCAACTGGAATGGCCGCGTGATTACCGCGTTCCGTCCAGACCCGGTGCTGGACCCGGATTTCGAAGGCTTTACGGATAACCTGGCGCAGCTGGCAGAGATTACCGGTGAGGATACTTCCACCTGGTCCGGTTACCTGGCGGCGCTGCGCAATCGTCGCGAGTTCTTCAAAAAGATGGGGGCAACCTCTACCGATCACGGTCACCCGACGGCGACCACTGCCAACCTGAGTCAGGCTGACGCGGAAGCGCTGTTCCTGAAGGTCCGCGACGGCAACTGCAATGCGGAGGATGCCGAGCTGTTCCGCGGTCACATGTTGACCGAGATGGCGCGCATGAGTATTGAAGACGGTCTGGTGATGCAGATTCACCCGGGCTCTTTCCGCAACCACAATAAGGTGGTGTTCGAACGCTTTGGCCGCGACAAGGGCTGTGATATTCCATCGCAGACGGATTATGTACACGCGCTGCAGCCGTTGCTGGAGGCGGTGGGTAATGAGCCAAACCTGACCATCATTCTGTTTACCCTGGATGAAACCAGCTACAGTCGCGAGCTGGCGCCGTTGGCGGGTCACTACCCGGCGCTGAAGCTGGGCCCGGCCTGGTGGTTCCACGATAGTCCGGAAGGCATGCGTCGCTTCCGCGAGCAGGTGACGGAGACTGCCGGTTTCTACAATACCGTGGGCTTTAATGATGACACCCGCGCGTTCCTGTCCATCCCTGCCCGTCACGATGTGGCGCGTCGTATGGACTGTAACTGGCTGGCGCAGCTGGTAAGCGACCACCGCCTGCAGGAAGACGAGGCCTTCGAACTGGCAGAAGACCTGGCCTACAATCTGGCAAAGAAAGCTTACAAACTCTGATCCCCGGGACCGCGGGGCTCCAGCTCCGCCTGCAGGGCGCAGAGCCCTGCCCATACAAGTTCTTTATAGAACTCAATGGCGCCGGAGCACCAGGTATCTGTTTTCTGAACCGAGCTGGGCGCCCCCCTGGGAACCCATCCCTGGGCGCTGCGGCGCAAACATCCTGTTTGCGACGCTTCTGAAAACAGATACCCGGCTCTCCGGCTTCGTATCAAAGTTCTGTACTTCGCAAGCCAAAAATTTACTCAACCGAGTAGAACAATATGAGCCAAGAAAGACTCAACAACAGTATTCTCGAAAACCTCCCCCCGGAGGTAATCAAGCCGGCCTATGACCGCAGTGAAGTCACTACCGGCATCGTGCACCTGGGTATCGGTGCCTTCCACCGTGCACACCAGGCCTGGTACACGGAAAACCGTATCACCGCCGGTGAAAAAGACTGGGGTATTGTGGGCGCGAGCCTGCGTTCCGCCGGTGTGCGCGATCAGCTGGTGCCACAGAATGGTCTCTACTCGGTGGTAGAGAAATCCAATGCGGGCACCAAGGTGCAGATCGTGGGTGCGGTCAGTGATGTGTATGTGGCGCCGGAGAGTCCGCAACAGTTACTGGAGCTGCTGGCCCAGGAGAGTGTGCGTATTGTTTCCCTGACCATTACCGAGAAGGGTTACTGCCACGATCCCGCGAGCGGCAATCTGAATCCGCAACATCCTGATGTGGTCCACGATCTGGAAAATCCGCAACAGCCAAAGTCTGCGCTGGGCTTTATTGTCGGCGCACTGCAGCTGCGTAAGGAACGCGGACTGCCGGGCTTTACTGTACTGTCCTGCGACAACCTGCCATCCAACGGCCACCTGCTGGGCCGGGTACTTTCCCAATACGCGGAGAAAGTCGACAGCGAGCTGGCAACCTGGATCGCAGACAATACCACCACCCCCGCGACCATGGTTGACCGGATTGTGCCGGCGACCACCGATGAGGACCGCAACGAGCTGGAAAGTATTCTCGGCTGTCGCGACGAGGCGGCGGTGATGGCGGAGCCGTTTTCCCAGTGGGTGGTGGAAGACAATTTCCTGCGCGGACGCCCCGAGTGGGACAAGGCCGGGGCGATGTTTGTAGACGATGTAGAAGTGTACGAGCTGATCAAGCTGCGCCTGTTGAATGGCTCCCATTCCATGCTGGCTTACAGCGGCTATCTAGCCGGCTGTGAAACGGTGGCCGACGTGATGGCGGAGCCGGCGTTCAACAAGCTGGCGCTGCACTTTATGCAGACTGAGGCCACCACGTCCATTGATGTACCGGCGGACTTTGATATCGCGGCCTATCAGGCGCAGCTTATCGAACGCTTCGAAAACCGAGCCCTGCGCCACCGCACCTGGCAGATTGCCATGGATGGATCGCAGAAGATCCCCCAGCGCTGGTTGGGTACCCTGCGCCAGCAGCTGGCAAACGATGGGCCCATCGACGTGGTGAGCTTCGCACTGGCAAACTGGATCCGCTATGTTTCCGCCGTGGATGAGCAGGGCAACGAGATCGAGGTTTCCGACCCGTTGGCCGCGGAGCTCAAAGCCCTCTGTGATCAATACAAGTCTCAGGGCGCCCGCAAGTTGGCAGCGGCGTTCCTCGCCTTCACACCGGTATTTGGTGATGATCTGCGCGAGAGTGCACGCCTGCAGGAAAAACTGAGTGACTGGCTGCAGAAGCTGGAAACCGAGGGCACCCTGGCCTGTGCACGCAAGTACTTTGCCGAGATCTGAATCTGTTTTTGTTTGTTAATTGATAGTTATCTTCTCGCTTATTTCCGTTCCTTAGGAAAATCCCGCGGCAAGCCGCGGGATTTTTTTTGTTTGCGGTGCGGTGAAAGTAAAGCGTAAAAAAGCCGGGCAATTGCCCGGCTAAAGAAGATGATATGAAAACCAATTGTATCGCCTACCCGGGCCCATTCTTATAAGACCCGGGTACTCGATACCTGCTATGGATCAGAAGTTAACCCGCAGGCCTACCAACACTTCGCGACCGGTGCTGTTGTATTCGCGCACCAGATCCATGTCACCCAGCGGACCAGTGGTATACAAGCGCTCAGCCTCATTGGTGAGGTTGATCGCTTCCAGCGTGATGGTCGCGTAGTCGGTCACGTTGTAGAACGCAGACATATCCAGGCGGGTCGGCCCAGTGGTGCCGTGAGAAGCGTTGCCGTTGGAGCCGGTCTGATCCGTCACGTAATCGTCACGGCTGTTCAGCATCAGACGACCACCAAACAGGTCCGTCTCGTAGTAAACACCCGCGTTATAGCTATTCTCAGACAGGCCTTCCAGGGAACCCCGCACACCGTTGCCGAAATCAGCCCGGGACTGTACATGGGTATAGTTGGCCAGCACACCGAAATTACTCGCCCAGCCCGGCAGGAAGCGCAGCGGCTGCTGGTAGGACAGCTCGTAGCCGTTCAGGTCCGCGCCTTCACCATTGACAGAGGTGGAGATATTCCAGCCATCGTCGTCTGGGTGAATGGCATTCGGTTCGTACAGCGGGCTGCTTGGGTCATATTCCGGACGCGCCGCCACAATCGCGCGAATGTCAGCAGGCAGAGTCTGGTTTTCCAGGGTTTCTCCGGTGGTAAAGCTTTCAATCTGTTTGTGGAACAGGGTCAGCGCCAGTACAGATTCTTCCGCAAAGTACCATTCCAGACCAAGATCTGCAGAGTTGGCCCGTACCGGTTCCAGATTCGGATTGCCGATACTGACGTTGCCGTTGATCGGAGTAACGCTGACGGTGCCGGCGAGGCTGCCGAGCCCTGGACGGGACATATTGCGCGCAATGCCGAGACGCAGCAGCAGGTCCTGTTCCAGTTCCAGTACGAAGTTCGCGGAGGGCAGGATTTCGGTATAGCTGCCTTCGCGCTCGACGGGAGCAAAGCCGCCTTCGCCATCACTGGAGACTCCGCGGGAAGTCACCTTGGTATCAACAATACGCAGGCCACTGTTGACGGTAAACGGCAAGCCAAGCAGCTGGGTGTAGACGTTCGCTTCTACGTAACCGCCGAGGGTTTCCTCTTCGATATCGTAGGTACTGGAATCATCTTCATTCAGCGCCCAGTCTCCGACTCCCCAAGCTGCAGCAGCAGCGTCGTAATCGGCTACCAGCCAGGTGTTGGGGTAGCCGGACGGGGCATCAATACCATCGGCGTAATCGCCTACAACGCTGCCCAGCGAAGTGGCGAGGTTGGCATCGACTACAGCGCCGTTGAGATCTTCGTTAATGTTGATGGCATCCCAGCGCTCAGAAGCGACCGCACGGCTGTTCCAAATCAGACCGGTTTTAATACTGGAGCTGTCACCTTCGATGGTGAAGTCTGCACGGAGAGTATCGTTTTCACGCTCGACGATGTCGCGACGCAGGGTAGGACCACTCCACACATAGTTGGAAGCGTCGAGAATATCAAAGCCGTAATCCATTTCGGCAATATTCTTGTCTTTCTCGAAAGAGTAAGAGAAGCCATGCCCTTCCGCTGCGGTCTGATTAAAACGCAACTGGTCTTCGGTGTGCTCAGAGGTGGCATTACCGTACATCAGGTCCAGCACCATATTGTCGGCGATATCGAACTGACCGGAAAGTACTACCTGGGTGAAGTCGGTTTCACTGAACTGTCCGCGGCTTTCGGAACGCGGCGTGACGTTGTCGAATTCACCGGCCACAATGTAACGTCCCGTGGGATCGAGGGTTACGCTCGACGGAGAGATCTGATCGTAGGTGTTGCGGAACTGTGCGAAGTAGTTGTACGAGGTGACGTCGGCCTTCAGGTTGGAAGTCAGCACATCCAGTGAGAATTCCATCGAGTCCGTCGGACGGAACTGAACGGAGGAAGTGAGACCGAGGCGTTCCTGATCGCGGTTGAAGGAATCCATACGCGGCAGACGCGGGGTCCACATGTAATCCAGCGAACTGTCTGCAGCTACATCTTCACCGGGATTATTTGCGCCGGGATTTGGTGTTCCGTTAATGGTTACATCGGAATCACCGTTGGCCCAACTCTGGCCATTGGCTACCGGGCTGGTCCAACGTACAGAACCGAAACCTTCCTGGCGCACAGTGCGCTCGGAATAGGCCGCACTTACCAGTACACCCAGCCTGTCATCCATAAAGGTATTGCTGTACAGGCCGGTCAGGCGCGGGTTATCTTCTCCGGCAAAGCTGTCCGCCATCATCTGACCACTGAAGGCGACCTGCTGGCCGGGGTTGTCAAACGGACGCGCGGTAGAAAGCTCTACAGTAGAAGCAAGACCACCTTCTTCCACAGAAGCGATGGGAGACTTGTGGATGGTAATCTGATTGAACAGCTCAGATGCAAACACGTTGAAGTCAAAATCGCGACCGCGGTTGACACCGCCGGATGAATCGAGACCACCGGTACTGGAAGGCACTTCCATACCGTTCAGGGTGGTGCGGGAAAAGCCCGGGCCGAGGCCGCGCACGGTAATTTTGCGACCTTCACCACCTTCGCGGGAAATTGCCACACCCGGTACCCGCTGCAGGGATTCCGCCAGGTTCAGATCCGGCATTTTCCCCATGTCTTCGGCAATGATGCTATCGGTATTGTTGGCACTGTCACGCTTGGTGTCCAATGCGCGCTCCAGGGACTGACGGAAACCGGTTACCGTAAGCTCTTCCAGCGTGGCATCGCCAGTGGTCTGGGCTTCTGTTTCGGTTATCGGCTCCTGTGCCATCACCGGAGCGGTGAAGGCCATCGCCAGAACTAATGGCTTGATTTTATAGTTCGCCATTTTTCTCTCTCCTCGTTATGGTGGTTAATACCCTATTTTCGCCAGCTCAATACACCATCAATTCGCTGACTTCCAAGTTGCACCTCTTTGAACTCCAGGTTCACGGCATTCTCGATGATCATCGGTGTCTCTACCTTACCCACCTGAATACCCTTGAATAAAACATCTTTCAGCGGTGCCGCCTCCGGCGCATGCACTTCCAGAAACGTGCCCACCTCCTGCACCTCAATATTTTCAAAAACAATGTCCTGATATGTGGATGGGAAGAATCCACCCAGCTCTCCCGGGTAATTCAGCTGAAACCAGAACAGGTTATCGAAGGATTCAACCTTGAGATTTCGCAACCGCACATTCTCCACCAGGCCACCACGGTCGAGGTTTGCCTTGAATCGAAAAGCAGAATCACCGTTGCGCAGCACATTGTCGGTAAAGAAGACATCGCGGATACCACCTGACATTTCACTGCCGAGGGCGATACCGTCCTCACCACCCATATCGTTGTTGCGAACCACAATACGCTCACTGGGAACCCCGATGGTGCGACCATCCAGATCACGGCCAGACTTCACCACTACAGAGTCATCGCCGGTACGAAACCAGCTGTGTTCCACCAGCACGTTACTACTGGATTCGATATCCACACCGTCGTTATTCGGAAAATGGCTTTCCACACGAATACCGCGCACGGTTGCGTGATCCGTGTAGACAAGGTGGTTGATCCAGAATGGGGAATTGAGTGTAGTAAAGTCTTCCAGCAAGACGCGTTCGGCGTGGAAGAACTGAACCAGGGGGGGACGCAGATAGGTTCCCTCTGCAAACACGCGCTTTTCCACCGGTATCCCTTTAGCCCCCATTTTACGCAGCCTCTGCATATCGGCAGACTGCTTGGGATGCCAGCTTTTAAATCGGCTTTCTGCGTTGCCATCGATCACGCCTTCACCGGTAATTGCCACATCTTTCACATTGGCTGCATAGACCAGCGGAGAATAGGTATAAAGCTCAGTACCTTCCCAGCGTGTTTTGACTACCGGCAGATAGTGTTCCGGCTCAGGGGAGAATTTCAGTGTTGCACCTTTTTCAAGATGCAGGTTTATGCGGCTTTGTAGTGCTACCGGCCCTTTACTCAGCCATTCCCCTTTGGGAATAACTACCCGACCACCACCCGCTCCCACAGCCGCATCGATTGCCGCCATAATTGCTGGGCGTACATCGCCACCGGATTGTTGATGGTAATCGGTAATAAGAAATTCACGATCGGGAATATTCGGCAGTTGAATACCATCGACAATTTGATCTGCAAGAGCCCACTCATCCGTATGGTATTCGAGACTGAGAGCGGAAACAGAAAATGTCGTACTCGCAATACACGCACACACGGAAAAAAGCGCGCAGGGGTGCATAGTCCGGAGCAGGCTGCCCCAAACGGAGAATATCATCGCGTACATTGTTGCTCCCGGAGGAAGTTTATTAAATGTTATTTCGCGAGAGCCCGCTTGTTACACCAAACGGGGGCTCCCGACCCTCTCACTCACACCCTGAGAGGGAAGCAACTTTTTTTGTGGGAATTACCCAGAAGTACTCAGCGGTTTAAACACCCGCTGCGCAGGAATATCACTCGTTAGCCGGCTTACCAATAGTGGCGAGAATACCGCCATCCACGTAAATGACCTGACCGTTCACGAAGTTACTCCCTTCACTGGACAGGAACACCGCAGCGCCCTGCAGATCTTCCGGATTACCCCAGCGCCCCGCGGGCGTACGGTTGATAATGAAATCATTGAACGGGTGGCCGTCAACACGGATCGGCGCGGTCTGGCTGGTAGCGAAGTAGCCAGGTCCGATGCCGTTAACCTGGATACCATGACGGGCCCACTCGGTAGCCATATTCTGGGTCAGCATTTTCAGGCCGCCCTTGGCGGCAGCGTAGGCAGATACGGAGTCGCGCCCCAGCTCACTCATCATGGAGCAGATATTAATGACTTTACCGGCACCACGCTCGATCATGCGTCTCACCACCGGGCGGCTCATCACCATTACTCCGGTGAGGTTGGTCTGCAGTACCTTGTTCCACTCGGACAGTTCCATCTCCAGTAGCGGTACGCGGCGGATGATACCGGCGTTGTTCACCAGTACGTCGATCGGTCCCTGCTCCTGCTCGATCACCGCGACCATTTCATTTACCACCGATTCTTCGGTGACGTCGAACAGGTAGCCGTGAGCGTCGCAGCCTTTTTCGCGCAGTGCGGAAACAGCGTTATCCAGCTTCTCCTGAGAGGAGTGACCGGTAATGACCAGCTTGGCACCGGCGTTACCCAGCCCCTCTGCCATCGCCATACCCAGGCCATGGGTTGCGCCGGTTACCAGGGCGAGTTTTCCGGTTAGGTCAAACAGTGATTTGGACATAAATTTACTCCAGTTTTTCGGTAGATCTGCTGCGCTTATCTACCCTACGGGGATATGGGAAACCATTTCAGCAGGGTGGATAAGCACAGCGCACCCACCGCTCAGAAATATCAGCGCAACTCGTGGGGCTGCACAAAATCCATATCGTCGTAATCCAGGTTTTCCCCCGCCATTCCCCAGATAAAGGTGTAGTTGGCGGTACCCACGCCGGAGTGCAGAGACCAGGTGGGCGAGATCACCGCCTGCTCGTTGTGCATCCAGAGGGTCCGGGTATGCTGCGGCGGGCCCATGAAATGGCACACCGCTTGATCCTCCGGCACATTGAAATACATGTAGGCTTCCATGCGCCGACTGTGGGTGTGGGCCGGCATGGTATTCCAGACGCTGCCCGGTGCCAGCTCGGTCATACCCATCTGCAGTTGGCAGGTCTGGATGACACCATTCACCAGCAGCTGGTTGATCACCCGCTGGTTACAGGTCTCACTGGCACCCCGCTCCATGACATTGGCCTCGAGCTTGGTCACTTTTACCGTCGGGTAGGCACAGTGTGCCGGTGCGGAATTTAAGTAGAACTTGGCGGGTTTGGATTTATCCGCACTACGCAGTTTCACGTCAACGGAACCACGTCCCACGTAGAGGGCTTCCTTGTGGCCGATTTCGTGCACCTTGCCATCCACTTCCACCGTTCCGGAGCCACCGATATTGATGAGCCCGAGCTCACGGCGTTCCAGAAAATACTCGGAACGCAGGGCTTCCACGGTCTCCAGCTGTACGGTTTTTTCCACTGGCATGATGCCGCCCACAATCATGCGATCCACATGGGTGTAAGTGAGGCGCACCGTGTCCGCTTCGAACAGTTTCGGCACGAGGAACTCTTCACGCAGACGGTCGGTATCGTAGTTCACATAGTCACTCGGGTGACTGGCAAAGCGCTCTTCAAATTCAGTTGGCATTGCTATTCCCCTGTTTGTACGTCGTAGCATAAGGAGCGTTGCAGGCAGTTTCTTGGCGGCTTTGCTGGGCGGGGCCTACTCGCGAGACACGCCGTGAACCCATCCATGGGGGCTCTTCTAAAACGTCCCTGTTTTAGAAGGTCTCGCGAGTAGGCCCCGCCCATCAAACCCTTCGCATCTACCATTGATGCACGCTCTACTCGCTTTCGGGTAAATTAAGATTCAGATTTCAGCAGTTTGTACATTTCCACACCGGAGGTGATAAACGGCGCGGTACCTTTGGGGTCGTCGTCGTAAATCGGCTCGCTCATGTAGTACTCGTAGCTGCCATCGCGACCGTAACCCAGCCCCGCCACCTGACACATATCGGTGATGCTGATGGTGCCGTCGGCGTGGACCTGGACAAACTCGTCCAGCAGCCCCTGATACGCTTTCTTGGCGGTATCCAGATATTTACCTTTTGGCAGGTAACCCTGATTCAGCGCCTTGGCGAAGAAATAGGTGAACATGGTGCTGGCGGTGGACTCGCGGTAGTTGCCGCGCTCAGCGGGCTTGTCGATGATCTGCCACCAGGTTCCGGTTTCCGCATCCTGGTACTTTTCGATCACCGGTGCGATTTCGGAAATCATGTTCAGCAGATACTGACGCTCTTCGGTATTTTCCTGCGGAATAAAGTCCAGTACGTCCACCAGCGCCATGGCCAGCCAGCCCATACCGCGTGCCCAGTGGTAACCGGAAAGACCGGTTTCTTTGTCTGCCCATACCTGTTCACGTTTTTCATCCCATGCGTGGTAGTAGAGGCCGGTTTGTGGATCTTTCAGAATCTCGTTGACCACTTTGAATTCCGCCAGCACTTCGTCCACGTTGGGTTCTTCGTGCATCAGCTGTTCGTAGTGGGCGAGGAATGGAATGCCCATGTAAACGCCATCCAGCCATACCTGGTAGGGGTAGCGCTTCTTGTGCCAGAAGGCACCCTCGGAAGTACGGGGATGGTTTTCCAGTTGCTCAAACAACGTATCGACGGCTTTTTTGTAGCTTTCATTGTGGTTGCGCTCGTACAGGCGCAGCAACATGGTACCGGCGCGGATGCTGTCGATATTGTACTTTTCCTGTACGTAACCGTTGATGGAGCCGTCTTCGTTGACAAAGGAATCCATCACCGTATGTACGGCGTCGGCATACCGGGCTTCCGGTGCCACCTGGTTCAGCTCATCGTAAGCCTGCATCACCATACCGGTGGTGTACTCGAAGTAGGATGGACGTTTGCGAATATGGTCAAATCCACCGAAGCGATAATCCAGCGTCTTGCGCTCCAGCTCGGAATCCGCCAGGCGCTTGCTCCAGTTCAGTGCCACCTGGGCAGTCAGTGGCTGCTCGATGGCGGCTTCGCTTTTAGCCGTGGTCAGGCGCTGACGCAGCGGCATGGTGAGCTTCTCGGCTTCCTGCTCGAGATAGGTTTCAAATTCCGCTTTGGTTTTGATGGGGCCGTGCTCGCTGGCGACCTCTTTTTCCCATGCGGCGAGGAAGTAGTACTGGATTTCGTTAGCGCGCGGCTTCAGCACCGCCACCTGGTTGTGCTCGTCGCTGGTGACTTCTTTAATGTCCTTGCGCTTGGCCAGCACCGCCATTCCCAGATTACTGCCATCCAGGCTCTGGGGGCCGTAAGTGGCGATATAGGTGTAGGCGTGGCCGGTAATATCCATATCACCAACAATCAGCTCGGTGCCTTCGTGGTCGACGATGCCCGCCACCAGATCATCCAGCTCCCGGGAAGTTTTTGCATTCACCTCCACCAAGCGACTGCCGGCGTGCATGGAGAGCACCGCACTCAGGTCGGTCTCTTTACCTTCGACCGGCTTCCAGCCTTTGTAGTCGATTTTGAATGCGGAGTAGAGATCGCCGTTCTCAGTGATTTCGGTACGCCAGTCCTGTACATCACTGACACGAATCACCTTTTCGCCATCCCAGTAGCCGTAGCCACCGACACCGACAGCACTGCCGACTTTGAGAATATCCATGCCCCAGTCTGCTGGCTCGTGGTAGGAGTCAAATCCGTCCTGACCCACGCCTTGCAGTACAGGTTCGCGCACCTGCTTACCGAAAATATCAAAACCGTTGCGCCAATCCAGGTACACACGGTATCCGACCAGGTCGGACTCGATACCCGGGCCTTCATACCGAATGAAGTAAGAGTGGTCGGTGTGTTCTTCCGGTACGTCCAGCGCACTCACATTCTGGAAGCTGCCGCCCTTGTATTCACGTTCTTCCCACTCGCCACCCACCTTGTGGGAGATTTCCGCCTGAGTGAGCTTGGCGGATTCTGTGGGCGCATCCGCTTGGGCGATACGTAGCTTGAGCGTTTCATCCACCGCGACATCCACGGTGAATATAATCCCGTCTTTATTACCATCGGCATCTTTATCGATGGCCTGGGTCGGAATGACTTCCGCCTGGTTCCACACCGCAATCGGCGATGCGAACCCCTGTTCCAATCCGAGTTCGTAGTAACTGAGATAAACCGCTTCATCCTGCCGCGGGAATGCGGAGGGGTTGGAAAGCTCCAGCCGTGCGATGGCGCTGGGCTTATCCGCTTCCTCTGCGGCATTGTCCTTACCGGCCTGAACTTCAGGCGTCTGGGCAGTTTTTTCGCCGCACGCGGCGAGCGTTGCGGCCGTCAGGGCAAAGGCAACAGCGTTGAGGCCAAACTTGCGGTAGGGCTTGTCAAACAGTTTCACAGACATCTCCACGAATCCGGTTATTGTTTTGGGTTACCAGCCCTTATTCAGAGCCAGATTGAAAAACGGCCGAGCGCAACGACGAATCGATCCTGTCCATGTGACTGGCTGATTCCTGCACTCGGCCGTTCGGGTACTTCTACATCTTCACAGCTTTCCCGTGATCATCAGGCGCGACGGGACGCCGCGCCTGATGTCACTTGGCAACAAGTACTCAGAACTTGTACTGCGCACCTACGAAGTACTGAGAGCCAGTGCTGATCTCGTTGATGATGCGCTTGGCGCTCGGGTCCATGTAGGCAAAGATCGGCTCATCGGTGAGGTTGATTGCCTCGAAGTTGACCTTGAGGTTGTCGGTTACACGGTAGCTGGCAGAGAAGTCAACAAAAGTAGTCGCATCCACATAACGTCTGTCCTCTTGATTGAACTCTTGCGGGCGGGTGGAATACTCACCGCGGTTCGCCATGGAAATACGCGCGGAGAAGGCATCATCTTCCCAGTACAACGTGAAATTCGAGGAATCGTCGGACTGGCCACTCAGCGGGCCTTTGAACTCATCATCTTCACCAGCGTTGTAGGTCACCTCGGAGCTCACCTTGGTCAGGTTGGCGATAATACCGAAGTTGCGTACCCAGTCCGGCCCCGGCAGGAAGGTCAGCGGCTGCTGGTACTGCAGTTCCCAACCGTCCAGGTCGCCACCTTCTTTACCATTTACAGTGCGGCTGACTTCGAAATCGTTTGAGTTGTGCAGGTTCTCGTACTCAGCACCCAGCAAGCTGTCCGGCAGACCGATCTCGGCCCAGGAGACGCCGTAGTCTGTCTGCCCAATCGGCAGGGAATCGATGTCCTTCACAAAGTAGGCCACTGACACCACGGCATTTTCGGCAAAGTACCACTCGGCACCCAGGTCATAGGCCTTGGCGCGGAACGGCTCGATGAATGGGTTGCCGTAGCTTACTTTCGGTTGGCCGAAGATACCGACACTCCCTCCCGGGCTCAAAGTACCCAGGTTCGGGCGGGACATCACTTTAGCGGCACTACCACGTATAACTACATCGTCGAGCAACTCGTAGGCCACATTCAGCGAAGGCAGGGTGTCACGGTAATCGTTCTCGACAGTCACATTTTCTGTTTGTTCAACACCGTTTGCATCGTCGTAGACTGTCACACCAGTAGAGGTCAATTCGGTTTCTACACTGCGCACACCCACGTTACCGTGAAGCCGGCGACCGGCAAGATCAGTATCAAAGTCCAGCTGTGCGTATACACCCAGGCTATCTTCCTCTACCTCACGGGTGTCACCGGGACGTACTGAGTGCGGCCAGCAGCCACTTGCCAGCGCCTGATCCACCAGAGCAAGGTCACCTTTGAAGTAAGGCACACCTGTGGGACTGGCAACATTGCCCATATCGCTGGTGATGGTGGAGCCAATGCCGCAGGCCTCGCCGTCAGCAACACCGTCACGCTCATCCGCTCCGGAGAGTGAAGTATCCGCGCGCAGACCGGTAATGTCATAACCGTAAGACTTCTGGGTTACACCACCGCGCAGGGTCACCGCGTCGTTCAGCATGTAGTCCAGGTCAATGCGGAAAGTGGAAGCGGAGGACTCGGCGTCGTACAGGCGATCGCGAATTTCTGACAGCTCCCAATTCGCTGGGTCGGTGGTATCAAAACCGAACATGATTTCCGGGGAAGTCATGTTGGAGTAGTCGTAAGTTACGGTGTCGTTGGACTCCGCGTAATCGATCATGCGACGGGGGTCGTCTTCGCTGAAGTGTTCCAGCACCAGGGTGCTTTCGCGGTTATCCAGCTGGGAGTTGGATCCACCGGCGAGGATAGTCATACGGAAATCGTCGCTGAAGTCGTGCTCCAGAGACAGGGAGTACTGAGCAAACTCGGAGGTCCAGTCGGCGAGGAAGTTCTCCGCGCGGGTATCGACGCCGTCCATGGTTGCGGTAATCAGGTTGTTGTTACCGTCGATAGTGTAAGCCGCAATATCGGTTTCAGCGTTACCGGTGTCACCGGTACGCGCCAGAGAGATTGGGTTGATGTTCGGTTCGGTACGCTCAGAATCCAAGTTGGAGTAGAGACCATCGAAGCTCAGCAGCGTGGAGTCCGCGATCTGCCACTGCAGAGAAGAGGTTATACCCAGGCGATCCTCGGTGTAGTTGCGGTTCATGTAACGCGGGATACGCGGATGCTGTGCGCTTTTGACCTGGTCGAATTCCGCTTCGCTGTCACAGGCAGTACAGCTGGCAAAGTCATCGTTGGCCCAACGACCGGTGTCAGCACCGTAACCGAATACATTGCGCTCGGAGAAAGCAACGGAAAAGAGCGCTCCCAGAGTCTGCTCTTCGTTGGTCAAGCTCACCAGTGCGGAGGTACGCGGAGTAAATTCTTCACTGCCGTCGTTGTAGCTGCCCTGGACATTGGCTACCACGGTGACGGGGTCGTAATCGAACGGGCGCGCGGTGCGCAGGGCAACGGTCGCCCCCAGAGAACCCTCTTCCAGCTCTGCAGAAGTGGACTTGTAAACGTCCAGGCGGTTGAACAGCTCGGAGGCAAACACATTGAAGTCGAAGCCACGGCTGGTCTGTACGCCGTTGGAACCGGCGGACAGAGACTGTGCCTGCATGCCGTTGATCTGGACACGGGTAAAGGTGGAATTCAGGCCGCGAACGGTAATTTCACGTCCCTGGCCACCGTCGCGATCAATCGTAACGCCGGGAATGCGCTGCAGGGATTCCGCGAGGTTCTGGTCCGGGAAGTCAGCAATGTCTTCCGCCAGGATGGAATCGACCATACCGGCAGAGTCGCGCTTGGTGTCCAGAGCTTTCGCCAGACTGCCGGCGTAACTACCAGTTACAGTGATTTCTTCCAGGGAAGGATCATTGGATGTTGATTCTTGCGCAAAGGCCGGTACTGCAATCATGGCCATTGCGAGCGTAAGGGGTTTCAGCTCGAAGGTCTTCATTGACTCTCATCTCCGCTTATTGTCTTTATTTTGGTAATACCTGTTTTTGGTAATACCGCTTATTATCAAAGCATGCCGATATTCTCACACGGATTACCAACTGGCAACTTTCTGACTGACCAATTTACAGATTCCGTAGCTATTTGGGTCTCAATCAGGAGAATGTCGCGCCATCCTTGGCCTGGCCAGCACTCGCGGTGGACTGCTGACCAATTTAGTATTATTGAATCACAAATAGATCAGCTCGGCTGATAGGGTTTACCGTTAATCTGCACATCATCAACGGTCAGACCAGTTACCTCTTCAATTACACCGAGAGAGCCCGCCTGTTTGATCCGGCTGTTGGAGATCTGCAGACCGCGAATGGGGGCACGGGCAAAGCCGCGCACGTGGAAAGCGCGCTCGGCCTGTTCACAAGTGAGGTTTTCAACCTGAATGTTGTACACATTCGGATCGAAGTCGCCGTTATCCCCTTCTTCGTAGAAGAAGTTGATCACTATCACGTCTTTGACCTGACCAATGGTCAGGTTACGTACATAGATATCGTGGATATTGCCGCCGCGCATGGCATTGGTCTTGATACGCAGACCGCGATCCAGATTGGGGCTGCTCATCACACAGTCCTCCAGGAACACGTTGCGCACACCGCCGGAGATCTCACTGCCGAGCACCAGACCGCCGTGACCGTCGCGCATCCGACAGTTCCGCACCACCACATTCTCGGTGGGCACATTGACCCGACGGCCATCTGCGTTACGGCCGGACTTGATCGCGATACAGTCGTCGCCGTTATCAAACAGACAACCTTCGATCAGCACGTTTTTGCAGGATTCCGGGTCACAACCATCGGAGTTGGGGCCGTGACTGCGCGTAGTGATATTGCGCACGGTGACACCGATACACAGCACCGGGTGCACCACCCAGAACGGAGAATTTTCCAGGGTGACGCCTTCGATGAGTACATTGTTACATTCGTAAAACTGCACCAGCGGGGGACGCAGGAAGGAACCCTCACCGTAGTGACGGTCTTCCACTGGAACATGGTTTTCCGCATCTTCCATCAACGCCGCACGCGCGGGATGCTGGGTGTCACCTTCATTGCTACTGTTATCGCACTTGCCATTTTTCCCCTTCCACGGCCACCAGGTATCGCAATCGGCGCCGCCGTCAATCAGGCCCTTGCCGGTCAATGCGACGTTATCGGCCTTGTGGGCGTAGATCAGGGGGGAATAGCCCATCATCTCCAGGCCCTCCCAGCGGGTTTTCACCGCCGGCAGATAGCGCTCGGGTTCCGGGATAAAGTGGATCTCCGCCCCTTCGGCAACGTGCAGCTCGGTATTGGAAACCAGATGGATGGGGCCGGTACGATACTTGCCCGCCGGCACCACGATGCGGCCACCACCGGCCTTGCGCGCCTCTTCAACCGCGCGAGCGAAGAACGCACTGGCATCTTCGTTCTCGCCTTTGGCACCAAACTCTTTCAGGTTGAAATCCCGCGCGGGGATTTCCGGCAGTTTGATCGCAGACAGTATCTCTGGCACCCGGCCCCAGGGGCCGTTGTACTGCGCTCGGGGCGGCCGGCTCATGGCGAGCGCCTGTGAAGCAAACTGCGGAGCAGCGGGCACGGCGGCGACAGCCACCATGGATTGAAGGAACGTGCGCCGGTTGAATCCGGTCATAAAAGCCTCCCGAGAGTTATTGTTTTACTGGATTTGGTCATCATCACATCGGTCATGCCCGCAATCTGGCAAGACCAGAATTCAAATTCTGACAATACTGTCATACCAATTTTGAGGGGGCAATCAATTCCGATCCCGGGCAGTGGCGCAATTCACAACCAGAAGAGTCCGAATTCGGCGCAGTTCCGGGCTCTGAAAGCGCGCTTGCGCGGGCTCAGGCCCCAACTGGGGGAATAATAGAAATGGAAAAGTGCGACAGTGAAAAAGAGAAAAGACCGCGTAAAAGGGAGGCTAGGGGCAGAAAGGAAAAGGCGCCGGTGGGCGCCTTTCTATATTGAAGAAGAATCCGCGGTTAGCGCTCAGGGCAGCGCAAAGCGCTGACGCGCGGCACTGACTTCGCGGCGCGCGGCCTCCAGGGCCTCGGCCTCGGTAGCATCCAGCAACTGCTGAACCACACGCTGCAGGTGATCACGCATGGCGTTGCGTGCCGCTTCGGAATCGCGCTTTTTAATTGCCTGCAGAATGACCTGGTGCTCTTCGATGCGGGGCTTGGAACCTACCTGACGCACCTTCTCCAGAATCCGCGCGGACACAGAAGAGCTGTTGCGCAGCTTCCACAGATGCTCACAGACTGAAACTACGGCATCGTTATGGGTGCCGCGGGCGATATGCAGGTGGAATTTCTCATCCGCCACTTCCGCGGAAGAGTCGGTGGCGTTCTCGGTGACCATTTCCTGCAGAATTTCCTCCAGCTCCTGCACTTCCTGGTCGGTCATTTCCCGCGCGGCGAGGCCGGCAGCCTCACTTTCGAACATGATCCGCGCCTGCAGAATCTCGAATGCACCGATATCGGTCTCGGACGCAGAGAAACCACCTGCCTCGGAGTCGGTCACATAGACCCCGGAGCCGCCTTTCACTTCCACGCAGCCCGCCAGCTCCAGCGCGATAATCGCTTCGCGCACGGTGGGACGGCTGACATCAAAGCGCTCCGCGAGCTTGCGCTCGGCAGGCAACCGAGTGCCAGCAGGGTAATCTCCCGCAGCAATCGCGGCGGCCAGCTTTTCTGCCACCTGTTGGTAAAGTCGCGCACCTTGCATCAAGCCGTTCTCCTGAAAGCGATCTACCTGACCGCACTATATAAGACGTTACTGAGATATAACTGAAAAGTTACGCCAGTTTAGCAGATGGGGCTAAACCACCACAACAATACTATTGACACCTCAGTCTTACCAAAATCTACCATTTCGATAATTGCGGCCTTACCAATATAGTGTTAGATTGCAACCAATCATAACGACAACTGACCGCAAGTTCCTCCAGGCGGAGTCAGGACAAGATGGATCTCATTCATATACATACAGACGATAACGTCGCCGTCAGCAAGGCACCCCTGCCCTCCGGTTCTCTGGTGAACTGGGGCGGCAGCATGTTGCCGCTGGTTTCCGACGTACCGGCCATGCACAAGGTGTGCGTGCGCCCCATCGCCACTGGTGACGCCGTGGTCAAGTACGGTCAGGTGATCGGCTTCGCCCTGGAAGATATTGCTCCGGGCACCCATGTGCACGAACACAATATGGAAGCCGGCAACCACCGCCCCGAACACGACTTCTGCAAAGATTACCAGCCCACCGAGTTACTGCCGCGGGAAGAGCGCGCCACGTTTGATGGCTACCTCCGCGCCAACGGTAAAGTGGGTACGCGTAATTACCTCGCGGTGGTATCCACGGTGAACTGCTCGGTAACCGTTTCCCGCGCGATCGTTTCGCATTTCCGCGACAGCGGCAAATTGCGCGACTACCCGAATATTGATGGGGTAGTGGCACTGGGGCACGACAGCGGCTGTGGCATGTCCACCTCTGGCGAAGGGTACCAGACATTGCTACGTACCCTGCACGGTTACATTGCGCACCCGAATTTCGCCGGCGTGCTGCTGATCGGCCTCGGCTGCGAGGCCATGCAGATTACCAGCCTGATGCGCGAAACCGGCCTGCAGGAAGGTGACGGCTTCCAAGTCATGACCATTCAACAACAGGGCGGCACACGCAAGGCCATCGAATCCGGCATTGATCGCTTGACCGAGATGCTGCCCGCGGCAAATGCCTGTGAGCGCCAGCCCATTTCCGCGTCCGAGCTGACCCTCGCGGTTCAGTGCGGTGGCAGTGATGCCTATTCCGGCATTACCGCGAACGCGGGCCTCGGCGCCGCAGCGGATATTCTGGTACGCAACGGCGGCACAGTCATCTATTCCGAGACGCCGGAGATTTACGGCGCCGAACACCTGCTGACTCGCCGCGCAGTATCACCGGACGTGGCGCAAAAGCTGGTGGACCGTATCGAGTGGTGGGAAAACTACACCCGTATGAATGGTGTGGAGCTGAACAACAATCCGTCACCGGGCAACAAGGCCGGCGGCCTGACAACCATCGCGGAAAAATCTCTCGGCGCGCAGGCCAAGGGCGGCACTACTGCACTGCAGGATGTCTGCCTGTACGCGGAGCAAGTGCGCAAAAAGGGCCTGATTTTCATGGACAGCCCGGGATTCGATCCGGTGTCGGTCACCGGACAGGTCGCCAGTGGCGCCAATGTCGTGTGCTTTACCACCGGGCGCGGCTCAGCCTTCGGAGGCAAGCCGGTCCCCAGTATCAAACTGGCCAGTAATTCCATGTTGTTCGAACGTATGCGCGAGGATATGGACGTGGATTGCGGCGGTATTCTGGAAAAGCGCTATACGGTGCAGGAGTGCGGCGAGATGATATTCAAGCACATTCTCTCCATTGCTTCCGGAGAAAAAAGCGCCAGTGAAAAACTGGACTACGGCGATAATGAATTCGCGCCGTGGCATATAGGTGCAGTGGTCTAATCCGAGAGGACCGAGGCAACACAAACCTTCGCAAAAACCGGCGCTCTGCGCCGGTTTTTTTATATCTGGCCTTAAGCCGGTTCCAACACTTCTTCCGTGACGGGCTCGGTGTTTGACACAGTCATTGAAGAACGTCGCAGGTACTCGGGCGTAGATTTTGCGCATTGCTTGTAAACAAACGCCTTTCTCGCCCGATGGTACTCCGCGCCCGGGTCAAAGAATATCCCGCGCATAATCTGTAATTCCTCATCCCGATATTGCTGCAGCGGTTTTTCCTGCTCGTCCGCTTCACGGCGCTGTATCTTTTGCGACAGGCTGTGACCAAACTCCGCAACATTTACCAACCTCTGACAGTAGTCGGATAATTGCCGGTGAAATGCCGTCAGGTCGCCTTTAAAAAGGTTGTCGGCATAACCGTCCCGCAGCGCTTCCGAAGCCAGTACCGGAAGGCAGTCTTCGGTATAGCGTTTTGCTCGCTGCGCTCCAACCCGACGGGGCAACAGGTAAGTCCAGTATTCCGAGCCATACAGCCCCATGGTCTGATAGTGCGGGTTGATGACCACGCCCTCCCGTACCACCACGCGGTCGCAGGCAAGCGCCATCATGGCCCCACCGGCCCCCGCGTTGGCGCCAAGTGCAGCAACGGTCAGCTTGTCCCGGGTATTGATAACCTCGAGCACGAAGTCATCAATCGCATTGATGTTTTCCCAGGATTCCTGTGCAGGATCTTCCGCTGCTTCAATGGTATTGAGATGAATGCCGTTACTCCAGAATTCATCGCCGCCCATCAATACAATGACTTTGACATCCGAGGCAGCCAGCTCACGATACTGCGCCAGCAAATCCTGACACTGCTGCGTGCTCATGGCACCGCCATGGAAAGAAAAATACAGGTAGGCAACCTCGTCACTGTACTCGGTACGAATCTCCTGCAACGCCGGAGGCACATCGGACAGCTCGTCTACCGGATAATCCAGTAGCGGCACGATCACCCGGGAAGCGGACAACTTGAACTTGCCCGCTTCTTTTGCGTGGGAGATCCAGACCGCGCCATCTACCGTAGCACGGCAAAGGTGGCCGCCGGCGGAGACAATAAAATTCCCCGGTTCGCCGCGCAGCCCTTCCGCCTCTCGTCCACCAAACAGGTTCACTACCCTATCGCCGATGGTCTCGCGGATTCCGGGCAGGCTGTCTGCGGCGCGCAGTTTTTTCAGCACTTCAGCAGTCGAGTCCCGCTGCCAATCGATAGCCCGGTCGTTTTGGGTCATGGTCGGCAGCAGACACCCGGGCGCTTGCGACTCGATCAGCGGCCGTGGCAAAAAGTTTTGATCGGTAAAATTCCGAACTGCCTGTTTCACCAGACTGACCGCGCAGCGCGTGACTTCACGGCGATAGAGGCTGGACTTGTTCGCCCCCGCCCGCATCGGGAAGTTCATCGTGCCCCAGATATCCCCGGCGTCCATCGTATCGTTCGCCTGCAACAACGTAACGCCCCATGTCTCTTTATCGTCACTGATCGCCCAATCCAGGGAAGACGGACCGCGATCGCCCTCAATCCCCGGGTGTACAACCAGACACGGTAGACTCTGCCAGATAGCATCGGGAATTTTGTGTTTCAGGAAAGGGCAGATCACCAGATCTGGCTGGAACTGCTGAACCGCGCGCTCCATTTCCTCATCGCTGGTGGCCAGCTGCACCACGATCTCGCACCCATCCAGCACCAGCTCACGATGCACGCGCTGACTCAACCCATTAAAAGCGCTGCACAACAGCAAAATGCGCATATTTTCCTCCATGACCCAAGACCAGGGCTTAAATAGAACGAACGTACCAAGTACGCCCTTTTCTTATGTATTTTTTTCCAATCAAGAATCAAACCACAACTGCACATGGTTGTGCATTATCGCGACATAAAAAAATATCTTACCCAACGAAATGAGAACCAGTTCCGAAACCGGTTCTGGAATTGATGGCAGCCAAAGTTTGAGGTACAAAAAGCCCACTCTCGCGGGCTTTTTGTGAGAAGGGAGAACTGGAGAAAAAATTAAGCCGTAAACGGATGTGTCAACGCAGCGAGCGATCCGGCACTTTGCTGAGCAGCACAATCACCAGCGTTGCCAGCGGACCGAAAATCAAACTCAGAATCCACCACAACAGGCCACTGCGGTTTTTACCCTGTGCCAGGCCGGCATTAATCAGAGACAGCGTACCCCAGCCGACAAGCCACTCTCGTGATTGGATCATCACCTGATACTCTTCCATGCATCTATTCCTCGCGGCTTTAAAAGACATAAAATCTGAATCGAAGGCAGAGTACCGGGTGCGGGTTTTCAGCTGCGTCGCAAACAGGGCCGAAGGCGCCGCGTTGAAGCGGCCGGATACTTTACGACGCAGCTGACATGCATGTATTCACAGGGGGGGCGCCTAGCCCGGTCCTGAAAACCCGCACTCGGTGCTCTGCCGCTACCCAATTACCGGAGTAGCTACCACTAAGCTCAATTATCCAGCAAGAACCGAGCAATGGTGCGGAAACCATGTCCCTTGGCGCCCTGCGCCCACTGGTCATTGGCAGACGGGTTATAGGATCCGGACAGATCCATATGCACCCAGCCGCGCCCCTCATCACGCACAAACTTCGCCAGGAATGCCGCCGCCGTAGACGCGCCCGGACTGCCGTCCACCCCCACATTGGCAATCTCCGCAAACCCCGACGGAATCTGCTCCAGATGGAACTTCTCCAGCGGCAGGCGCCAGGCCTTTTCATTTTCCGAAACTGCCGCCTGCAGTACCTTCTGCGCCGTCTCATCCTCAAAACTCATTACCGAGTTGAAATCGCGCCCCACTGCAATCTTCGCCGCGCCCGTCAGCGTCGCCGCATCGAGAATATAACGGGGGTCTTCTTCGGAGGCCGCAATCAGACCATCCGCCAATACCAGGCGGCCCTCCGCATCGGTATTCAGGATCTCCGCCGTCACCCCGTTTTTATAGCGAATGATGTCACCTAGCTTGAACGCATGACCAGAAATCAGGTTTTCCGCACAGCAGAGATACAGTTTTACCCGTTTGTTCAGACCGCGCGCGATCGCCAGTGCCAGGCCACCACTTACCATCGCCGCTCCGCCCATGTCAGACTTCATGTGCGCCATGCCGCCAGAAGGCTTGATGCTGTAGCCGCCGGAATCAAAGGTGATACCCTTGCCCACCAGGCAGAGATCGACCGGTGCGTCCGCGTTGCCCGTCGGGTTATAGTCCAGTTGCAACATAGCCCCACCACGCACACTGCCACGGCCTACATTGTGGATACCGGCAAACCCTTCTTCCAGCAGCGCATCGCCACTGACAATGCGGTAGCTCACCGCATCCGGCGCCAGCTTCTGCAGCATGTCCGCGGCGCTCTCCGCCAGTGCGCGCGGGTAGATATTCTCCGGCGTACCATTGGTGATCTCACGCACCCACAGGCTGGCGGCACGGCGCGCTTCCAGCTCCTTCAGTTGCGCTTCATCCGCATCGCCCCACTCGAGGGTGCTCTTGCGGTTGGGATTGTAGTAACCGGCCCAGAACGCCCAGCGACTTTCCAGGTCCCAGCCGTTTCCCGCCAGTAGCACGTCGGTCACGCCCATACCGTCCAAACGGCGAGCGCCCCGCTGCACTGCGGTCAGAGTACCGCCGGTGGCATCGGTTGCATGGATACGTGCCTCACTGTCACCAAAGCTCAGCAGTGCGTTCTTGCCCCACTGCGCCGCCGCCGGGGTAGTTTCCAGCCGTACCTGCATCGCTGTTGTCATTCTGTACACCTTTTATAAAACATCTGTTGTTCGAGTATTGAATGGCACTCGTACCAGTGAGTGCCCGAAATAGGATATTGGGTCAGTTTAGCAGCGAACAAGTGGCGGATTGCGCCAGCGGGGGCGCTGCCGATAAACTGGGATATGGAGCAATATCATGTGACCGGGGACACAACCCTCCGCATGGTTCAATAATTGATAACACGGAAGTACATCATGGGCGAATCCTGCCGCTACCATTCCGGTGCCGACGCTGTCTGGCATTGCCAACCCTGCCAGCGCCACTACTGCGGCGAATGCGTTCCCGGTTCTGTGGATAACTATCCCAAATCCACCCCCAAGTGCATATTGTGCAACCGCGCTCTGGCCAATGTGGGTGCCAGCAACAAAGCCAAACCCTTCTGGCAGATGGCCCCGTTCTATTTCCGCTACGGCATCCGCCCCGGCCCGCTCACGGTGTCGATTATCTCCGCGGTGGCCGCGATTGCCATGACCGGCCTCGGCATCTTCTCCATTTTTGTGCTGGTGGCGCTGCTGGCGATGGTGATCCGCTACAACCTGCTGGTGATCGAAAGGCTCGCCGCCGGCCAACTGGAAGCCCCCACCTTCGGCGACGCCCAGGATGGGCGCAGTGCCGCCACCTTTGCGCGGGTGATCGGCATGATACTGGTGGCCGGTGCCGCCGGTATGCTGCTTGCGCGGCTGGGACAGGGCACGGTACAGGCCTACGCCATTGCCCTGTCGCTGCTTACGCCGGCGGCAATGATTGTGCTCGCCCTGGAACACAGTCTGCGCGCAGCGGTGAACCCGCTCAAACTGCTGCAATTCACCCTCATTATCGGCTGGCCCTACTGGCTGCTGTGGCTCTCCACCAGCGCCGTTTCTGCCGCCCCCACCTACCTGATGCCGGTGGTAATGGGCAAGGTACCCGACTGGATGCTGCTGCCCCTGCTGGCTTTCACCACCAGCTACTTTTCCATCGTCACCAGCGCCATGATGGGTTACATCTGCCTCACCAAGCAGCAGCGCCTCGGCGTTGCCTCCATGGTGGACGACGATGAATTCCTGGAGGAGCGCGAGTTCGATCGCCTCAAGGCGCTGGCGGATGCCAGTATTCTGCTGCGGGAAAGCCGCGGCGAGGAAGCCCGCAAGGCACTGGTCACCGCCCTGCGCCAGCAGCCCGACGACCTGGCACTGAACGAACGCTACTACCGGTTGTTACTGGCCATTGAAGACCAGAAAGCCCTGCGGGAATTGGGGCCACACCTGCTGGAGCGGTTTGTGAAACTGAACCAGCCTCACAAGGCCGCAGAACTCTACGTAGCCACCCTCAACAGCCAGGGCGCCCCGGCGATCGACAAATCCCCACTGCGCCACCAGCTGGCGGAAGCGCTCTATCGCCAGCGCCAGTTCAGACCGGCGCTGGCGCTGATCAACAACCTGCACAAGGAAGACCCGCAATATCCCAAATTGGATGCGGCCTATCTGTTGCTGGCAAAAATTTACCTGGATGGATTCAACCGTACCGACAACTGCCGCAAGCTGCTGGCATTTGTGCGCAAGAAATTTCCCAACAGCAGGGTTTTACAGGAAGTGCAGCAGCTGGAGTCGATTCTTTCTGCGGAGGCCGGTGCGGCGCAGCCGGCTTAGAAGGATACTAATTTACCTTAGTGGCGGTGCCGAAATCGGGTACAACCTTGCGAGACACGCCGTGAACCCATCCTTGGGGGCTCTGCAAAAACATCCCTGTTTTTGAAGGTCTCGCAAGGTTGTACCCGATTCCGGCGCCTTCGCCCGTAGTATTTTGGCAATTCAAATCACCAACAAAGCTCACACCACCTCAGGCTTAAGTGCCCCCAGAATCTGCTGCGCCCGACGCGCGCGCTCCTCATCCCCCAGGCGACGATAATGCCCCACCAGCTGACTCGCCAGGCGCTGCATCAACGGGTGACGCTGCTGCTTGCGATGCAGGCGCACCAGCATCTCTTCCACCAGCGGCCAGTCTTTTTCGCTGCCCGCACGCTGGGCCAACAGTAGACAGCTTTTTGCCGTCAGCGCGCGTTCCGTAACCCCAGCGCCCATATATTCGCGCACGCCAGAGGCGATCGGCGCAAACGCCTGCTGTGTATCCCGGGCCATGGCAAACAGCGCCAACCAGGCGCGATGGTGCGCCTCGCTATCCGGCGCCAGGGCGGTCAGCTCGATCTGTTTCCGCACCAGGGGCAGGGAGTCCGGCTGCTGAGCTACCGCAGACGCGGCCGCCTCGCGGGCCTCCACCAGCTTGCCGTGGTTCTGCAGCGACTCGATACGGGCCAGCGCCAGCTGCTCCGGTGTCGGCGGCAAATCCTCTTCCACGTGCAGCTCCCGTGCCGGACGTAAGCGGATCAGGATCATGGTGGCCGCAAACCCCATCACCAGACCGCCGAAATGCGCCCAGTAGGCAACATTGTCGCTGCCGAAGAAGTAGCCAAAGACTTCCTTACCCAGCCATAGTGGCAATACCACCAGCGCCGGTGCACTGAATTCACCAAATGCAAAACCGAGGGTGTAAAAGAAACGCAGGCGGCGGATGCCATAGACTGCCACGAACATGCCCATCACCGCGGAGACCGCGCCGGAGGCGCCGATTACCGGCATCTGGCTGCCGGCTTCCACCAGAATATGCAGGGAGCCCGCGGCCAGCCCGCCCAAAAGATACAGGCCGATAAACCAGGCCGCCCCCAGTGCCAGTTCTACCGACAGGCCAAACAGCAGCAGAAACACCATATTCCCCAGCAGATGGTCCCAACCACCGTGCAGGAACATATGACCGATATAGCCGGCCACGGAAGGATCAGAGGGAATCAGGCCATAGGCAAAACTGGACAGGCTGTCGCGCAGCCCTGCGAACTCATGGCGCAGGCGCAGCCACTCGCTATCGCCTTTGACGTCCGGGTGCGAGATCAGCCACTGGTGAAACTCCCGGTTCCACAGCAACTGTTCGTAAATGAATTCCTCCCCCGCACCAAAAGACTGGGTACGCAACTCCGGGCGCTGGTCATCGATAAACTCGAACAGCCTGGGCTCTTCCAGGGCCTGCAGATCATTGTCGAAGTAGAACGCTTCCGCCTGCTGCCAGCGGGCCTCGTCACCACTCTGATAAAACAGAAAAACTGCCAGATTGATTGCGATCAGGGCAAAGCACACCAGCGGCGGGCGGCGCCAATCGGGTTTGTTCTGAATCGGGATAATAAGCAAGAGTGGACCTGAAGCTGGCGAATGATAGTTCCCCAGAATACCGCGCCCCGGGGATCTGGCCAAACCCGTGCATTGGGCCGCCTCAAGTGCGACAGTTCAATGGCTCGGGCTACCGCCATCACCATCTCCCCCGTCACCGTCATCCCCCTCGCCGTCGTCGCCTGTTCTATCCTCCGCGGGCCAGTCCTCGACGCCCTGCGATCCCCGCCGTACAGCGCGCGAACTACGATCAGCACCCTCTTCGGGCGTATCCAGATCCCGGTTCGTGCCTTGGTCCAATGCCACCGGCGGATCTCCCCAGGAGCGCACATGCACATCCCGCTGCGGGTAGGGAATCTCGATACCGCGCCGACTGAATTCTTCCAGCAATTCCAGGTTGTACAGGGCTGCCAGGTCTCCGAGGGCAGTGACCGCATTACTGTTCACCCATACCACCAGCTTGAAGTCCAGGGAGCTGTCGCCAAAGGCACTGAGCCACACTTCGGTCTTACGCTGCCAGTTGGTGAAGGTTACCGGTACTCGCTCCGCCGCCTCCATCGCCGCTTCGCGTACCGCCTCGGGGTCGGTGCCATAGGCCACACCAAACGGGATGTGCACCCGCCGCACCGGATCCTCTAGGGTGTGGTTGATGACCCGTCCGGTCACGAATTCGGAGTTGGGCACCAGAATATCCACATTGTCGCGGGTGGTGATCCGCGTGGAGCGCACATTGATATCGCGGATGCGGCCGAACACACCAGATTCCAGTTCCACCAGATCCCCCACTCGCAACGGCTGCTCGAACAACAAAATGATGCCGGAAATAAAGTTGGAGAAGATCGCCTGCATACCGAAACCGATACCCACCGACAGGGCCCCGGCAATCAGTGTCAACCTGGAGGTATCCAGCCCTACCATGGCAAGCACGATCAGGAACGTAATCAGTACGATGCAATAGTTGAGCACCCGACCCAGGTTGTAAGCGGCGTGTTCACTGGTTCGATTCTTGTAGACCATCCGCCGCAACAGCCACCCCAGCAGACGAGATACAATCCACGCGGCAATGATCACCAGGATCATCTGCGCTATGTTCTTCACGGTGATGGGCTGCTCACTGATGGTGAACAGTTTGTAATTGGCCAGATTGCGCCAGCTGGTTTGCAGGGTTTTCAGTTGGTGCAGAAAACGCTCACTGATGGTCCGCCACCACCCCTGATGCTGGCGATATACATAGAGCTGCGCGTTTTCGTAGCGCTCTACATCGCCGATCAGGTCCCGCACCTGCCCGAGACCGCTATCGATTTTTTCAAACTGCTGCCACCACTTGTTGGCTGCCTTGTCATTCTCTCCCGCCCAGGCCACGACCTGGCGTTGACGCAGGCTCAACTGGCGGGAAATATTTTCCCGGGCGTTCTCCGCTTCCGCTATCAATCCCTTTTCGATGGAAAGGTCACTTTTTTCTCCATCGTCGTGCAGCACCTGATTAATCGACAACAACAGCTGCTGTTTGCGCAAATCCAGACGGCTTTGCAGTCCCTGCACCATGATATTCATCATGCGCACCTGCTCTTGCATCACTTCCACCGTATCGGAAGTTTCAAACAACCGGCTCTGGGACTCGGTACGCGCTTCGGTGAAGGCTTCAATATCGGCCTTTTCTTCGGCCTGCGCTTTCTCCAGTTGCTGGGTAGCTTCCGCGCTGTACTGAAGTTCACCCAACATGCGCTGAAGCTCGCCTTCGGCGTACTTCAACTCCTCCTCCCAGACGCGCATTAACTGTTGCAGAACCTCCTGTTCTTCCAATACCTGCAAGTGTGCAATCTGTGCCAGAAAAAGGTTGACGGTTCCTTCCAGTCGCTTGGGTTCGGTATTGTCACCATCCCGCAACGCCAACACCTGCTCCCGCATCCGGCTCAGAGTCTGGGCCTCACTGTCATCCACTTGTGCCGCTTCCAGCTGCAGGCTGTCATAGCGCTGGCGACCTTTATCCACCCCCGCGTCGGACTCCGCCCACTGCAACACGGTGGGATCATCGGGAAATTCCACATCCTCAAGCAGGGCAGACTTGGTCATTTCGTCGCGTTTTTCCCACACCTTGCGGATACTTTCCAGGCGCAAATTGACAGCAGCAACCTTGTTTCCCGCTCTTACCTCCTCGGGCAGGGTCTCGCTCCACTCGGTCCAGGCCTTGGTGAGGTCCTCCAGCCATTGCTGGCGTACCTTGTCTTCCGCTGCGGGCCAATCGGTCCACCAGTCGGCGGACAATTTCTGAAAATCCGGGATGGTCGGCTGGATTTCCTTGGGCTTGGTGGAGGGCAGTTGTGCAGCGGCGGATTGCGCCACGATCAGCACAATCGCAAAAAGCAGGCAGGCAAATAGCTGACGGTAAAACGGCCGGGGAAAATTAGGTCGAGAGGGAATAGGTCGAGAGGAGAGAGCGGTTAAAATTGCTGCCATGCCCGTATCTGCCCCAGTACTACAACACCCTGTGGGTTCACGACATCATCGCCCCGTTGTAACAGGCACAATCACACCGCAGATAAACCCGCATTTAGTTCAGTGTAGTTGAGTCAGCGTTGGCGCTCGTAGCGCTGTATGCAGTCCCGATAGGCGCGCTGGTACAGGCGCAGCTGCTGATCTTTCAGGGTGCTCTCACGGGCGGCGCTGGCCGCCCGCTGGCGACAATAGGACTCCCGTAGCGCCCGGGTATCGTAGCGCTCACCGCCAACACTCTGGGGCGGGCGCACATCGGCGTAGGGTCGGTTGCGGTTGCTGCGAGGGTCCAACCGATAGGGCTCACCCTCCCCCTCGTACCGCGGTTCGCGCCAGTCCCGGCGCTGATTCCCCAGCTGCTCTTCGGCAATGGCACCGGGGGGGTAGGCCCTGGGGATATCCGGATCATCCAGATAACGGCGAATATCATCGTCTTCGTCCCCGGACTCCCCGTACAGTTCATCTTCGTAGGCGTCGATGACACTGCCGTTGTAGTAGCGGCGCCACTCGTAAGGCGGGGTCACCACGGTATAGGTGCGCCGGCGCGGATCAAAGCGGTAGAAGGTGCCGGTGCCACTGAGAAAGTAACGATCATCATCGATGGTGAACCCTCGGCCACCGCCGGGCACGAACGACAGCTCTGCCCCCAGGGGCGGCTCCACCCGCAGATAGCCATCGCTGTCGCGCCGATAGAAGTAACCACCGCTGTAATAGTAGGTCTGGCCATTGAGACGAATGCGGTCTGCGCCGGACGGCAGGTTTCCCCGCCGATTCGGATCGGCGCGCTGCACTTCCGGGCCACCGGGGTCGATAACCGTATCCGGCGGTTGCGCGGCCAATACAAGGGAGGCGGGCAAACAGAACAGTAATAACAACAGGGAAAAAGTGCGCCTGTTTACAGGCGTACGTATCACAGACAAACTTTGGACAGGAACACCAGAACTAGGGAACACGGGCATAAGGAATACCACGGTCTCAGGAACGACCAGAGCCTCAGTGATGATAGAGGGCCTCAGCGATCACAAAGAGGCGCGCGACCACCACGACCGCTAAGCCGTGATGGCCGCACGTGACAGAGCAGCCGGCGGCGCCGTTCTCCTTGATGAACGGCGAACTGCAGCCTTGAGCGGTTAAAAACCACCCCGCGCTTTGACAGCACCGAAACCATCGCCTCGGTCACCGCCGTACGCACTGGCCACACGGCCGACTACCCTTTCAGCTTAGTGTCTCCCAACTGGCAACCCAAATTAATCGGGCATCCGCTTCGCCCGCCTCAGAGCCCGCTGATGACTTCCCGCAACGTCTCCATCAGGCGGTCAATCTCGTGGGTTTCAATGATCAGCGGTGGTGACATGCACAGCGCATCGCCAATACCCCGCGCCATCACACCCGCATCCCACGCCAGCGCCGACGCCTTGCCACCAAACTTGCCCTTGAGGCTGTCCGGCGCGCGCAGCTCAATCGCCCCCACAAGACCGTAGTTGCGGATATCGATCACCTGCTCCAGATCCGCCAGACTGTGTAGCGACTCTTCCCAGTACTTGCCGATATCGCCGGAAGCACGGGTCAGCAGGCCCTCGCGCTCGTATATATCCAGCGTCGCCATACCCGCCGCACAGGCCACCGGATGCGCGGAATAGGTATAACCGTGGAAAAACTCCACCATGCCGTCCGGCGCCGCATCCATCACCGCGTTGTAAATCTTGTCGTGCACAAACACCGCACCCAGCGGTACCGTGGCATTGGTGATGCCCTTGGCGGACGTGATCATATCCGGTGTCACACCAAATTCTTCCGACGCAAACGGCGACCCCATACGGCCCCAGCCGGAAATCACCTCATCGAAAATCAGCAACAGATCGTGCTGATCGCAGATCTCGCGCAGCCGTTTCAGATAGCCTTTGGGTGGCAGAATCACCCCACCAGCCCCGGAGAACGGCTCCACAATCACCGCCGCAATCTGGTCCGCACCGTGGAAAGCCACCAGGCGCTCCAGATCCTCCGCCAGCTCTACACCAAACTCCGGCAGCCCCTTGCTGAACGCGTTGCGTTCGATATCCAGCGTGTGACGCAAATGGTTCGCCTTCACCGGCTGTCCGAAAGACTGATAGTTCGGCGCAATCCCACCCACGGAAATACCACCGAAGTTCACCCCGTGGTAACCCTTCTCGCGGCCGATGAACATCGTGCGCGTACCCTTGCCGCGGGCGCGCTGATACTGCAACGCAATCTTCAGCGCAGATTCCACCGCCTCGGAACCGGAGTTACCGAAAAACACATGGTTCAGCCCCTCCGGCGTGTACTGCACCAAGCGCTCCGCGTACTCAAAGCCCAACTCGTGGCCGAAATTGAAAATGGAGCTGTAATCCAGCGTCTTCGCCTGCTGATGAATCGCCTCCGCAATCTCACTGCGACAGTGTCCCGCATTGGAACACCACAGCCCCGCGGTGGCATCTATGATCTGACGGCCGGATTTTTCGTACAGGTAAATCCCCTCTGCCCGTTCCACCAGTCGCGGCGAGGACTTGAATGTGCGGTTGGGGGTAAAGGGCATCCAGAATGCGTTGGTATTTAAATCGGACATAGCTCACTCCGAGTTCCATTAAATGAATATTTACAAAATTGCTGACGAAGCCAAAAGTGAAATGCGAAGGCAGAGCACCGGGTGCGGGTTTTCAGGAGCGTCGGCGACAGGGACGTCGCCGCCGCAGCGTACATGGATGTATTCACAGCGGTCCTGAAAACCCGCACCCGGTGCTCTGCCGCCACAAACGAAATTCAAAACTGCGGGTCAGTTGGCGGAGCTGGAGCTCCACGGTCGCGGGGTTAAACACCGTGGCAGCAGTATTTGGTTTCGTAGAATTCCGCCATACCTTCCACGCCACCCTCGCGGCCGATACCGGACTCCTTGATACCGCCAAACGGCGCCACCGCCGTGGAAAAGACCCCCGTATTACAGGCAACCATTCCATATTCCAGCGCCTCAACCACCCGGTTCGCCCTGTGGATGTTTTCACTCATCACATAAGCCGCCAACCCGAACGGTGTATTATTGGCGCGCGCAATCACATCGTTTTCATCGCGGAACGACTGCACCACCGCCAGCGGCCCGAAAATTTCCTCCCGCGCAATGCGCATCTCATCGTGCACATTCACCAACAGCGTCGGCGCATAGAAATTCTCACCCTGCGGTAGAAAATCCCCACCCAGCAACAGCGAAGCACCGTTCGCCACCGCCTCCTCCACCAGCCCGTGAACACGATCCACCGCGCGACGGAAAATCAACGGTCCAAGAGTAGTTCCTTCCTCCAGGCCGTGCCCGGATTGCAGCTTCTCCATCGCCGACTGCAGTTTTGCCACAAAGGTATCGTGTACCGCCTCGTGCACATAAATACGGTTGGTAGACACGCAGGTCTGCCCCGCATTGCGCATCTTGGTCGCCATACAGGCGTTGACCGCCAGCTCGATATCCGCATCGTCAAACACGATAAACGGCGCATTGCCACCAAGCTCCATGGACATTTTTTTCACGGTACTCGCGCACTGGGCCATCAGCAGCTTGCCCACCGGCGTAGAGCCGGTGAAAGTAAACTTCGCCACCCGCGGATCCTGGGTCAGCACCTGGCCGATGGCCGGCGAATCGGCCCCCACCACCACATTAATGGTGCCCGCCGGCAGGCCCGCCTGTTCCGCCAGCGCACACAGCGCCAGTGCAGATAATGGCGTCTCCGCCGCCGGCTTGATCACCACCGTGCAGCCTGCCGCCAGTGCCGGCGCCGCCTTGCGGGTAATCATCGCATTGGGGAAATTCCACGGCGTGATACAGGTCACCACACCCACCGGCTGACGGATGGTGGACAGGCGCATCGCCGGGTTGTGGGTGGGAATCGTCTGCCCGTAGGCGCGGCGGCATTCCTCGGCGAACCATTCGATGTAGGAGGCGCCGTAATCGATCTCCCCCAACGCCTCCGCCAGCGGCTTGCCCTGTTCCAGGGTCAGCAGGTGCGCCAGGTCCTCGCGGTTATCCACAATCAGCTGGTACCAACGCTTCAGCACCGCCGCGCGCGCGGATGCGGTTTTACTGCTCCAGGCCGGAAACGCCCGGTGGGCCGCCTCCACCGCCTGCTCTGCGTCTTCTGCCGTGCCATCGGCGATTTCTGCCAGCAGTACGCCGCTGGCCGGGTCAGTGACTGCCAACTTACTCGCAGCATCCCGCCACTGCCCGTCAATAAAGTTTTCGGTCTTCAACAAGCCAGTATTGTTCAATTCCATCGAATACCCCCACAAGTGCTGTCAATTCGGTAGCTGTAGAGATTTTGGATGGTCAGTCCGACACTGGATAGTAGATTCTTTCCAACTAAAGTTTATGAAAGCCAAACTTTGGTGATAGCCTCTGTCCAGCATCCCATCCAGTGAAAAATCTGCCGCCATGAACCAATCCGTCAAACCTGCCCTTTCCGGCCGCGTCAGCGATATGGACCTGCGCCTGTTGCGGGTATTCCGTGAGGTGGTTCGCGCCGGTGGCTTGGCGCCGGCAGAAGTGGCGCTGAATATCAGCCGCTCCACCATCAGCGTGCATCTCAGCGATCTGGAAACCCGCCTCGGCATGCAGCTTTGCCTGCGCTCCCGGGGCCGCGCCGATTTCAAGCTGACCCCCGAGGGGGAGGCCCTGTATCAGGCGATCCAGGAACTCGACGGCCATCTGGCCAGCTTCAAAAGCCAGGTCAATGCAATCCAGTCACAGCTTACCGGCCAGCTGCGTGTCGTCCTCCCCGACGACGCCCTACAGATGCCGCAGCTCGATCTCCCCGCCACCATTGCCAATCTGCGCGAGCGCGCCCCGCAATTGCAGCTGGACGTGCAGCTCGCCGCGCCCCATGAACTGGAACTGGAAATCCTCGCCGGCCGCGCCGATGTGGGTATCAACCCCCTGCACTCCCGCCGCCCGGGTCTCAATTACCGGCCGCTATTCAGCCATCAATCTCTGCTGTACTGTGGCGCAATGCATCCCTGTGCAGACCAGTGGGAAATTGAAGAGGAATTGCTGACCCAACAGGAATTGGCCGCTCCCAGCCATGCGGTGCTGTCCGGTGCGGCACACCTGTATCGACTGTTCCCCAATCGCTCCACCGCCAACCATATGGCAGCGCGACTGGCGATGATCCTGTCGGGGAAATTTATCGGCTTTCTGCCAAGTTATCTGGCAGAGCCGTATGTGAGAGAAGGAGGACTGGTCGCACTGCGACCGGAACGGTTCTGCTACCAGATACAGAATGCAGTGACCTACAAAAAAAGCTCGGAGCAACAACCCGCGATTCAGTTATTTCTCGCTCAGCTCAGTCTGCGGTAACCGCGGTTTCCCGAGCCGTCCGCGGCAGCAGGGTTTCCAGCATATGATAAAGCGCTTCAATGCGCGGCTCATTCGGGAAGTACTTGTTCGCCAGTAACACAAAACCAAACTGCTCTCCCGGGATAAATGCTACGTAGGTGGAAAAGCCACCGGTGGAGCCGGTCTTGTTGATCAGCACATCCTGCTGCGGATCAAGCGGCGGGTCGATTGCCGTTACCGGGTGATCGCCAATAATCATTGAACGGGAATTGCCCGCCAGCAGGCGTTTTTTCTCTACCGGTAACGCGTACTGCTCCCACACCATATCCTGGACATAATAATCGGTTTTGAAATAGCCGCGACGGGTGGCCTGCAGAGCGCGCTCGAAAGTTTCCGGGGTTTTTACCAGCTGCATCTGTGTGGCGAGATAGCGAATCAGGTCCGCACTGGTGGATTTGACGCCGTAGGCCTCATTTCCCAGCAGCCCATTGTTGAGGCGAACGGCCTGGTGCTTGCTGTTGTGCCCCTCGGCATAATCCGACATCCGCTCCGTTGGTACCCGAAGGTAAGTCTCCGACAACCCGAGGCCGCGGAACAGGGTTTGCTCCATCACCTCACTAAACGACTGCCCCAGACTATCTGCGCTCACCACCCCCAGCAGGCCACTCCCGGGGTTGGCGTAAGTCCGCTTGCTGCCGGGCCGGTACTGCGGCTGCCACTGGCGAAAATAGTCGAACAATTGCTTCTCGCTGTTCACCTTCTCGGGCACCTGGAGTGGAAAGTGCCCCGCGGTGTGGGTGGCGAGATTCAACACGGAGACATCATCCAGTGCGCTCCCCTGAAGCGCGGTCAGATATTCAGTGACCGGCTGCTCCATCGCCAACACGCCTTTCTCCTGGGCATAGGCCGCCAGGGTCGCGGTGAAGGTTTTACTGACCGAGCCAATTTCGAACAGCGTGTGCTCGGTAACCGGTGTGCGGGCATCTTCGGAAGCCACGCCGAAGTTGAAGAAATAATGTTCACCATCGACAATCAATCCGATGGCCATCCCCGGCACCCGGTGCTCAACAACGATGGGGCGCACAGCATCTGTCACCAGTGCCAGGAGATCATCCAGATCCTGCGCGGGCGTATCCGCGTGCAGGCTCCCACTTATCAACCAGCCACAGGCCGCGGCCAGCGGTCCGCGCCATTTTCGAAACTGCCCCATGAAAGTCCCTCTTCCCGTCCTGTGGTGATCGTCAATATGGTGAATGCCGAAGTTAGCGCCAAGTTGCCGGCGAGCCTGCGAAGTTAGACGCATGCACTCCGGATTGATTCCGCAGTGGACGACAAAAGCGGTGAGTACAGATCATTGCCCCAGCCAGCGCCCCTGTTCCTGCACCAGCACTTTGCCATTTTCCGTGACTTTGAGCAGACCAGACTCCAGCACAGTGTATGTGGTATTGCCGTTCTTGAATTGATAACCCAGAAATTGACAGGGCGTCACGCCATCATCACACATCCGCGACAGGGTCCTGCCATTGAGCTCCAGGCGATTGCCCGACTTGTGTGACTGGGAGCGATAACTGACGTTGTCACACACAACCTCCCCCTCCTCACAGTTGCGCTCAATTTCGATGGTGTAATTATCCGTAACCAGGGTGTCACCAAAAGCGGGGGTTGCCAGAGCAGCAATACTCAACAGGGATAACATTCTAAACTTGAACATAGCCACACCTTTACCGGTATCATGAGCGGGCATTGTAATGTCGTAAGCCCGTCTCCCAACGGCGGAAAGGGATCAGACCATAAGAGGCGGATATGGGAACAGCCTTACCATCGATTTCAGCCGCCCGGCGGTTTCAGGCACCAGCCGGTGAACCTTCACATGACAGAGACACTCTGATAGCCCGTCTGAGTCAGATTCTTCTGGACCAGCCTCTTCCGTCCCAGTATTTGCCGAACGCGGTATCCGGACAATGCGACCACTGCTGAAAAAGACCCTGCTGCTGTTATTTGTCGCCTGCACCCTGGGCGTGCTCGCGCTGGTCGTCTTTCCCGGCCTCAAGTACGAGATCTACCGCCGCCTGCCACCGGACATCCGCTGGGATATCTCCTACGCGGTAACAGACAAGTTTGTGGTGGGGATGGTGTACTTCGTGGAGCGGGGAGATCAGCTATTGATGGTGCGCCACACATACCAGGACAAGTGGGCACTGCCCGGCGGCTGGGTGGAACGGCACGAATCTTTTGAGGAATCGGCACGCCGCGAACTCAACGAGGAGCTGAGTGTACATCTCGACGACTTCGAGGTACTGGAGGTCAACAAGGTACCGCGATCCGGGATCATCAATATAGCCATCCGCGGCCGCCTGCAGGATGAAGAGGTGGCCATTCGCGACAGCGAAATCTTCGGATACCGCTTCTTCGACCTGGACAAGCTGCCAGACAACGTCATCTATACCCACAAGCCGTACATCCAGCGCTACTTGCAGGAACACGCCAGGCGGTCACAGGCGGGGGACATTCCCGACGCTATTTCTCCGGAAGTGCCGGGTATTGAACTCCCGGAGAGTGAGGTGCCCGAGGGCGATACAGAAACCGGCGAATCCGCCGGTGCGGACAACCCTGCCCCCTGATACCTTGGCCTGATACCTAACCCCTGATGCCATTGGCAATCTGGAACACTACCCGCGCCGCCGTGCGCGAAGCGTGGTCCTCGATATCGAAGTAGGGGTTGAACTCGGCGAGATCTGCCAGGCAGACCTTCCTGGATTCCAACACCGTATCCAGCAGCGGCTCGAACAGCTCAAAACCCACCCCGCGTCCCGCCGGGGCACTCACCGCCGGCATGATCGCCGCGGGGAAAACATCCAGGTCGATGGTCAGGTAAACAAAGTCCACCTTATCGATGAAATCGGCAATCTGTCGCTGTACCCGCTCGATCCGCCAGGGCACGATTTCCCGGTCGGAAATCACCTGCGCCCCCAGTTCTTCCGCACGCTGATACAGTGCCGGGGTATTGGCGGTGGCGGCGGCGCCCACACAGAGATAATTGAACGGGCGCCCATTCAGGTCGCACTGTTCGGCTATCTGGAAAAATGGCGTGCCCGACGAACCACGCGGGGCCGGCAGGCGGATATCCAGATGCGCGTCAAAATTGATAATACCCAGGGTTTTGTCCCGGTGCTGCTCGCGCATCCAGCGGGCAATACCCTGATAGCTGCCATATGCGATTTCATGACCGCCACCGAGCACCAGCGGAAAGTGCCCGGCGGTCATCAGGTCGGTGATGCGGGCGCCGAGCATCGCCTGCCCGGATTCCAGGTCGTCTTTCTCCACCCGCACATTGCCCGCGTCATACAGCGGCGCCGCGAAAGTCTTGGGCAGGTTGGCCAGCGCCAGACGCAGGATGCGCGGCCCCTTCGCCGCACCGATACGCCCCTTGTTGCGGCGCACCCCCTCGTCGGAGGCAAAACCGAGAATCGCGAGCCCCGGTGGACTGTCCAGGTGCAGGGGCACAATATCTTCATGCCAGCGCTTGCCGGCCTTGCCATCTTCGCGATCGACCCGACCGCTCCACAGGCGCATATCAGCCAGCTGTAGCATCGATACCTCTCCCAAAACCACCCCAGAAAACCTGTGCGGGGTTGAGTGCGCCCAGTTCGTAAGCGAGCTGATCCGGTGTTTCCATCGGCCACAACACCATGTCGGCCCGCAGCCCGGCGCGCAAGACACCGCGGGAACAACATACGCCGAGGGCGCGCGCGGCCGCGCGGGTGACGCCCGCCAGGGCTTCTGCCGGTGTAAGACCGAACAGGTTGCACCCCATGTTCATCATCAGGCGCAGGGAGGCCAGCGGGCAGCTGCCCGGATTCAAGTCTGTGGATAACGCAATGGGCACGCCGGCCGCGCGCAGTTTATCCACAGGCGGCACGCGGGTTTCCTTGAGGGTGTAGAAGGCGCCGGGCAACAATACGGCGGCGGTGCCGCTCTCTGCCATGGCGGCAACATCCTCCGCGGTGATGTATTCGATATGCTCCACCGACAGCGCGCCGGCGCGGGCGGCCATCTGGGTAGCACCGGTGCGGGCGAGCTGTTCCGCGTGGACTTTTACCGGCAGGTCGAGCTTTTGCGCCGCTTCGATCACTTTCTGGCACTGTTCTACGGAGAAGGCGATATTTTCGCAGAACATATCCACCGCGTCGGCCAACTGTTCTCTGGCGACGGCGGGCAGGATTTGCTTGCACACCAGGTCGATATATTCATCGGCGCGGCCGTCGTATTCCGGCGGCAGAGCGTGGGCGGCAAGGCAGGTGGTGAGAATATTCACCGGAAGGTGCTGGGCGAGGCGACGGGCGACGCGCAGTTGCTTGAGTTCGGTGTCCAGGTCGAGGCCGTAGCCGGACTTCACTTCGACGGTGGTGACGCCTTCGCGCATCAGGGCTTTGAGGCGCGGCTCGGCCTTTTTGTAGAGGTCTTCGGCACTGGCCGCACGCGTAGCACGCACAGTGGAAATGATGCCACCGCCGGCGCGGGCGACTTCTTCATAGCTTTCGCCGCCGAGACGACGGGCGAATTCACCCGCGCGGTGGCCGCCGTAGACGAGGTGGGTGTGGCAGTCGATCAGCCCCGGGGTCAGCCACTGGCCTTCACCATCGATGATCTGGTCGGCGGCGGTATCGGGCAGCTCCCGGCGCGGTCCGATCCAGACGATTTTGTTGCCGGTCACCGCCACGGCGGCGTCTTCGATCGCGCCATAGGCGCCCGGCATCGACGGATCCATGGTAGCCGCGTGGACGTTGGTAATCAGCAGATCACAGCGTTCGGTCATAGTCGCTCACTGAATTGGCGTTAATTGTAACGATAGCCCGTTAGGGGGGACTTGGCGTGGATTCTCTCTTGGCGTTCTTCTCTGATCCCGTGATGAAGCCTGTCCTTAGCGATGTGGCGGCCGGGCACTGGGGGCGGGGTTTCAGGACCGAGCTAGGCGCCCCCCTTCAACCCATCCCTGGGCGCTGCGGCGCAAACATCCTGTTTGCGACGCTCCTGAAACCCCGCCCCCAGTGCCCGGCCTGCGACTCAAGCCTTTGCACTCCGTATCTCTCGTCATCATCCCGGCGTAGACCGGGTAGAAGACCGCCAGAAACCAAACCACCACTATTGACACCGGCCAAGCCTAAATCCATAGTTGCGTCATCGACACACTTGTATATACAAGAATGTACAACTGGGTAAGCACTTTACCCGAGCAGGCAAAGACCACACAAGTATGAGCAGTCAGTTTTCCACAGTCACCACGGATACCGGCAGCCAGCCCCGCTACGCCGCGATCAAGGCCCATATCCGCGCCCGGATCGAGTCCGGCGACTGGCCGGCACACTTCCGCGTACCGTCGGAAAACCAGCTCGCTCAGGACTTCAACGTCAGCCGCATGACCGCCCGCCGTGCACTGTCCGAGCTCACCGACGAAGGCGTCCTCATCCGCTCCCAGGGTCTGGGTACTTTCGTCGCCGAGCCGGTACCCGCGGGCTCTTTATTAGAAGTACGCAACATAGCCGACGAAGTCGCCGCCCGTGGTCACAGTTACACCAACCGGATACTCAAACTCGAGCAGACCACCGCCAGCACGGAAGTTTCCGTCGCCCTCGGCCTCGCCGAAGGGGCCGCGGTGTATCACTCGATCATCGTGCACCTGGATAACGAGCTGCCGATCCAGTTCGAAGAACGCTATACCAACCCCACACTGGTGCCGGAATACCTGCACCAGGACTTCCACGCGACCACGCCGAACGAATACCTGACCCGCGTGGCACCGCTGACCGAGGTGGATACGACCGTTGAAGCGATTGGTGCGGATGATGAAGTTGGTGCGGCACTGGAAATAAAGACGGGAACTGCCTGCCTGCAGATCTGGCGGCGGACTAAAAGCAGTGCGGGCACGGTGAGTTTTGCGCGGTTGGTGCATCCGGGGAACCGATACCGGCTGGGCGCACAACTGAGATTTTAGATAGCGTTACGAAGCACAAAAATACGAATCGAAGGTGGGGTGCCGGGTAAGGGTTTTCAGGAGCGTCGGCGACAGGGACGTCGCCGCCGCAGCGTACAGGGATGTATACACAGCGATCCTGAAAACCCTTACCCGGTGCCCCACCGCCACCGGACCAAAATCCGGAGCACCCAATACCACCGGGCCAAAAGCCCGCACAAAAGCAAATTCAGACTACCCACAGAATTTGGAAAAGACGAGGCAACCATGACCGATAAACGTCACGACCCCAGCCGCAAAATTGCCGCACCCACCGGCACCCAGCTGAACACAAAGAGCTGGCTCACCGAAGCCCCCCTGCGCATGCTGATGAACAACCTGCATCCCGACGTCGCCGAACGTCCGGAAGACCTCGTCGTCTACGGCGGCATCGGCCGCGCCGCGCGCGACTGGGAGTGCTACGACAAAATCGTCGAAGTCCTGAAGCGTCTCGAAGACGACGAGACTTTATTAGTACAGTCCGGCAAACCCGTCGGCGTATTCAAAACCCACGCCGACGCCCCCCGCGTATTGATCGCCAACTCCAACCTCGTCCCCCACTGGGCCAACTGGGAACACTTCAATGAGCTGGATAAAAAAGGCTTGATGATGTACGGCCAGATGACCGCCGGTTCCTGGATCTATATCGGCTCCCAAGGCATTGTCCAGGGTACCTACGAAACCTTTGCCGCGGTCGCGCGCAAACACTTTGATGGTATAGCTACAAGCGGAGGCGGTGCAAGAGGCAAGTGGGTTCTCACCGGCGGCCTCGGCGGCATGGGCGGCGCCCAGCCTCTCGCCGCCACCATGGCAGGCTTCTGCATGATCGCCGTCGAGTGCGACGAAACCCGTATCGACTTCCGCCTGCGCACCGGCTACCTGGACAAAAAGGCAACCAGCCTCGACGAAGCGCTGGCGATGGTGAATGAAGCCAAGGACAAAGGCGAAGCCATCTCCGTCGGCCTGCTGGGCAACGCCGCCGATGTGTTCCCGGAAATTGTCGAACGTGGCATTTTACCGGACTGCGTTACCGACCAGACCTCCGCCCACGACCCGCTGAACGGCTACCTGCCAAAAGGCTGGACCATGGAGCAGGCGGCTGAAATGCGAAAGCGCGACGAAGCACTGGTGGTGAAAGAAGCCAAAAAATCCATGGCAGTGCAGGTACAGGCCATGCTCACACTACAAGAGCGCGGCGCCGCCACCCTGGACTACGGCAACAACATCCGCCAGATGGCATTTGAGGAAGGGGTGGAAAACGCCTTCGACTTCCCCGGCTTCGTCCCCGCCTATATCCGCCCATTGTTCTGCGAAGGCATCGGTCCTTTCCGATGGGCGGCGCTTTCCGGCAACCCGGAAGATATTTATAAGACCGATGCCAAGGTAAAAGAACTGATCCCGGACGATCCGCAACTGCACAACTGGCTCGACATGGCCCGCGAGCGTATCCAGTTCCAGGGGCTGCCCGCCCGCATCTGTTGGGTGGGCCTGAAAGACCGCGCGCGCCTGGCACTGGCGTTCAACGAGATGGTGGCCAGCGGCGAACTGGAAGCGCCGGTCGTGATCGGTCGCGACCACCTGGATAGCGGCTCCGTCGCCAGCCCCAACCGCGAGACCGAATCCATGCAGGACGGCAGTGATGCGGTCTCCGACTGGCCGCTGCTGAACGCCCTGCTCAACACCGCCAGTGGCGCCACCTGGGTCTCCCTGCACCACGGCGGCGGCGTCGGTATGGGCTTCTCCCAGCACGCCGGTGTGGTGATCGTATGTGACGGCACCGAGGCGGCGAGAAAACGGATCGAACGCGTACTGTGGAACGATCCGGCGACCGGAGTGATGCGTCATGCGGATGCGGGGTACGACATCGCCAAGCAGTGCGCGAAAGAGCAGGGCCTCGACCTGCCGATGCTGAAAGACTGATTCAATTTCACTTAACACGTCATCCCGGTACCGGATCTAGTCCGACATGCGCCGGTATGACGAGTGCAGACAATTTTTGGTAAAAAACTTATGTACCAACTGGAAATTAACCCCGGCCAACTGAGCCTGGAACAGCTGCGCCGCGTCTCCCGCGAGCCGGTCAAACTGAGCCTGTCCAAAGACGCCCACGCCGCCATCAACGCGTCCGCAAAAACCGTCGCCGATGTGCTGGATCAGGGCTGCACCGTGTACGGTATCAATACCGGTTTCGGGCTGCTGGCCAACACCAGCATCAAGAAAGAAGACCTGGAAACCCTGCAGCGCGCCATCGTCCTGTCTCACGCTGCCGGCACCGGTAACTTCATGACTGAGGACACCGTGCGCCTATTGATGGTGCTGAAGATCAACTCCCTCGCGCGCGGCTTTTCCGGTATTCGCCTGGAAGTCATCGAAGCGCTGATCAAACTGGTCAACGCCGGCGTCTATCCCGCAATTCCCGAAAAAGGTTCCGTGGGTGCCTCCGGCGACCTGGCGCCGCTGGCACATATGAGCGTGGTGCTGCTCGGTGAAGGGGAATGTTTTATCAATGGCGAGCGTAAGCCCGCATCGGAAGGACTGCGCTTTGCTGAAATGCGCCCGGTAGTACTGGCACCGAAAGAAGGGCTCGCACTGCTGAACGGCACCCAGGCCTCCACCGCCTTTACGCTACAGGGACTGTTCTCGGCAGAAGATATGTTCGCCGGCGCCGTGGTGACCGGCGCGCTGACTCTGGAAGCCGCCAAGGGCTCACGCCGCCCGTTCGATGACCGTATCCATAGGGTGCGCGGCCAGAAAGCACAGCGCGATGTAGCCGCGAGCTACCGCGATCTGCTGGGTGACCAGAGTGAAATCGGCGAATCCCACGAAGACTGTGAAAAAGTGCAGGACCCGTATTCACTGCGCTGTCAGCCGCAAGTGATGGGTGCTTGCCTGCAGCAGATCCGCTTCGCTGCCGAGATCCTGCTGGCCGAAGCCAACGGTGTTTCCGACAACCCGTTGGTGTTTACGGATGAGGAAAACCCCGAAAATTCCGACATCATTTCCGGTGGCAACTTCCACGCGGAACCGGTGGCCATGGTGGCCGACAACCTGGCGTTGGCAATCGCGGAGATCGGCGCCCTGTCCGAGCGCCGTATGGCCCTGCTGATCGACTCCAACCTGTCCGGCCTGCCGCCGTTTCTGGTGGACAACGGCGGCGTGAACTCCGGCTTTATGATCGCGCAGGTCACTTCCGCGGCGCTGGCGAGTGAAAACAAAACCTTTGCCCACCCGGCGAGCGTCGACTCCCTGCCCACATCCGCCAACCAGGAAGACCACGTGTCCATGGCCACCTTCGCCGGCCGCCGCCTGCGGGATATGGCGGACAACACCTGCGGCATTCTCGCGGTGGAGCTGCTGGCCGCCTGCCAGGGCCTCGACTTCCGCGCACCGCTGAAGACCACCGAGAAACTGGAAAACGCCAAGGCTGCGCTGCGCGAGCGCGTCTCCTTCTACGACAAGGACCGCTACTTTGCGCCAGACATCGAGGAGGCCAAGCAGCTTCTGGAGAGTGCTTATTATCGGGAGTATCTCGCTACCGAAATGCTGCCAAGCAACCGGTAGCTATTGGTTCATGCGGACTCGCTCACCTTTGCCTACAGTGAGATTGCGCGCAGGCGAAGGTGAGCCTATCGGACTGCTCAGCCCCGGCATACCTTCTGTTTTTTTATGCCTCAGATGACGATGACGCAGAGCCGTACTTTTTTGCCAGCTTCCCGCTCATCTTGCCGGTGGATGCCCACACCAGCAGGGCAACCCAAGCGATCCACGAAAGCCCTGCCGGAATATTTGCAAGGAAGATTTTCCCCAGGTGACCGCGATTGAAAAAAATCGCCAGCAGACTTGGCAAAAACCAGATGGCAAAAAATAACACCACAAGAGTGATGGCCTGAATCGGATCCATTTGTGTAAACAGGTCGAGATATTCGGAAAATTTTTGTTCAAGGTTCGACAACATAGTTTCAGTCTCATTATTGATTGAAATTATTAAAGAATGATCGACCCTTGTGGTAGTACCGGCGCAACCCGGTTTCTTACAATTTATTTTTCTGCACTTCAAAACTATCATTTTGCCATTCGGCTATCTGCTGTTCGCAACTCTTGATGCGCCACCAGTACCATACACTCCAGGTTGCCATACCCAGCGCAAAGATGAGTATCCAGCTGATGGCAGACTTGCCGTCGCCGACAAAAATCGGTTCCAGCCAGCCAAATTGCGACAACCACTGCCACACCGCAAAGATGCCCAGTTCCGCGACAAATAGCAGCCAGGCAAAACGGAGCATGCGTCGCTTGCGCACCAGCCGCAGTCGCGCGAGGTCCAGGTAGCCACGGATAGACTCCTCCAATGGATCCCACACGCCCTGACGATTGGAGACCGAAAAGGCCATCGCCAGGGTCAACAGCACGAGCACCAACAGCGCGCGCCACGGGGCATCGCGCATACCACTGTTCATCATCAGATAGACACCGCCGATCCCCACCGCGATTGATCCGGCCCATTCAAGCACGGCAAATACACGCATACGGCGCTCCTGCTGGCGAATCCTGGCACGGATGACCTCGGGCACAGGTACCGCGACCGGTGTCTGCTGCCAGATATCCGCCAGTGCCTGCAGCCCATCGTTTTCGCCATGCCCGCCGATCGGGTGGCCGGTTTTTCTGTTACTCATACCGCATCACTCAGTTTTGCGTTCAGTCGCTCGCGGGCGCGGTTCAGGCGCACGGCCACGTTGGATTCGCTGATCCCCAGTACGTCGGAGATTTCACTGTAACTCAAGCCCTCAAAGCGCAGGGTCAATGCCTGACGCATGCCCAGTGGCAGCAGCGACACAGCGCGCATCAATCGCTCCGCGTTCCGGTGCTGCATCAGATCCGCTTCCGGGCCCGGGCGCTCGTCGGGCACCGCGTCCAACTGATCACTATCAGCACTGTCGCGCCGGCGGGCGAGCTGGGTGACGCTGCGGTTGTGGGCAATCCGATAGGCAAAGGTGCGCACACTCGAATCCCCGCGGAACTCTGGCAGCGCCCGCCAGATGGCCAACCAGATTTCCTGTGTCAGGTCCTCCCGCTCCGCCCGGTTGCGCACATAACTGCCAGCCAGACGCGCAATGCCGCCACCACAGTCCTCGACCAATTGCTGAAAAATCTGCTCGCGCGCGTCCAAGTTATTGCTCTTCCATCCGTTAACGTCCTGGCCGCGTCGCGGCAGGTAATGATTTCTACTGTACCCAGCCGGCCAAAAACCTTACATAAAACCTGAGATAAATTTTTCGCCAACCTGCGCAGCTGGCCAGAGAACGCTTTAGTCAATTTCAGTCACAGATTGGCCCAGATTGACGTTTACGTTAACGTAAACGTCAACTAGACTTCGGACAGATCTAAGGAATGGCCCTATGAGCACCGCAGCATCATGAGCACTACTGCCGCCGACAGTTACAGCATCTCCGAGCTGGCCCGGGAGTTCGGGATTACTACCCGCACTATCCGCTTCTATGAAGACAAGGGGCTGATCAGCCCGGAGCGACGGGGACAGACGCGGGTGTACCGGCCGGAAGACCGGGTGCGCCTGAAGCTGATCCTGCGCGGCAAGCGCCTGGGGTTCTCGCTGGATGAAAGCCGGGAAATCATCGACATGTACGACCCGGCCGGCGGCAATGTGGAGCAGCTCAACCGCCTCCTCGACCGGATCGACGCCAAACGGCAACAGTTGCGCCAGCAGCAGCGGGATATCGAGAAGATGCTCGCGCAGCTGGATGATGCCACCGCCCGTGCCCGGGCGGCGCTGAAAGAACAAAGTGACTGAAACAAATCTGATTTCAAATACCTCTGACTGATTCATTGCGGAGCAGCCCATGAATACGCCTTACCCAACCCTCAACTTCGGCCTCGGTGAAGACATCGAAATGCTGCGGGATATGGTCTACAAGTTCTGTCAGGCAGAACTGGCCCCGCGCGCAGCGCAGATCGATGAGGACAATCTGTTCCCGGCCGATATGTGGAAGAAGTTCGGTGAGCTGGGTCTGCTGGGCATGACTGTGGAGGAGGAGTTCGGTGGCTCCAATATGGGCTATCTGGCCCATGCGGTGGCGATGGAGGAGATTTCCCGGGCGTCCGCGTCGGTCGGCCTTTCCTACGGCGCCCACTCCAACCTGTGTGTAAACCAGATCCGCAAGAACGGGTCGCCGGAGCAGAAGGCGAAGTATCTGCCGAAGCTGTGTTCCGGTGAACATATCGGTGCGCTGGCGATGAGTGAGCCGAACTCCGGCTCCGATGTGGTGAGTCTGCAGCTGAAGGCGGAGAAGAAGGGTGACCGTTATATCCTGAACGGCAACAAGATGTGGATCACCAATGGCCCGGATGCACACACTTATGTGATCTATGCGCGCACCGAGCCGGGTATCAGTTCCGGTGGCATTACGGCGTTTATCGTTGAGCGCGGTTTCAAGGGGTTCTCGCAGGCGCAGAAGCTGGACAAGCTGGGAATGCGGGGCTCGAACACCTGTGAGCTGGTGTTTGAGGACTGTGAGGTGCCGGAGGAGAATATTCTGGGCGAGCTGAACGGCGGTGTGCGCGTGTTGATGAGCGGTCTGGATTACGAGCGTACGATCCTGTCGGGCGGCCCGGTGGGGATTATGCAGGCGTGTATGGATATCGTTGTGCCTTACGTGCACGAGCGCAAGCAGTTTGGTAAGGCGATTGGTGAGTTCCAGTTGATGCAGGGCAAGCTGGCGGACATGTATGCGGATCTCAATGCGAGCCGTGCGTATCTGTATGCGGTGGCCCGTGCCTGTGACCGCGGTGAGGATTCGCGCAAGGATTCTGCGGCGGTAATCCTGTTTACTGCGGAGCGTGCGACGCAGATGGCACTGCAGGCGATTCAGACTTTGGGCGGTAACGGTTATATCAACGAATACGCCACTGGGCGCCTGCTCCGCGACGCAAAGCTGTATGAGATTGGCGCGGGCACTTCCGAGATCCGTCGTATGTTGATTGGTCGCGAGCTGTTTAACGAGACCCGTTGATTCTTTTTTAATTCTTGTGGCGGCGCTGCTGCCGGTGCGTGTTTGCCAGACACGCCGTGAACCCATCCATGGGGGCTCTGCAAAAACATCCTGTTTTTGAAGATCTGGCAAACACGCACCGGCATCAGCACCTTCGCATCCAGGTTCTGACTACGGATTGGCCTCGTTTTTTATGAATCAGATTCAGAGCAAGATAAATTCCCGCGATCCGGCGTTTGCGGAAAACCGCGAGCAGATGCAGAAGATCGTCGACGATCTGCGAGAGAAACTGGAAACCATCGCCAAAGGTGGCAGCGAGCGCGCGCGGGAGAAACATGTTTCTCGCGGCAAGCTGTTACCCCGTGAGCGTATTGACACCCTGCTGGACCCGGGCAGTCCGTTTCTGGAGTTTTCCCAACTGGCCGCATACGACGTGTACGGCGAAGATGTGCCCGCGGCGGGGATTCTGACCGGTATCGGTACCGTTGCCGGTCAGCCCTGTGTGATCGTGGCCAACGATGCGACGGTGAAAGGTGGTACCTACTATCCGCTCACGGTGAAAAAGCATCTGCGCGCGCAGGCGATTGCTGAGCAGAACAATCTGCCGTGTATTTACCTGGTGGATTCCGGCGGTGCCAACCTGCCGCGTCAGGATGAAGTGTTCCCGGATCGGGAACACTTCGGGCGTATTTTCTTCAACCAGGCAAATCTGTCTGCGCAAAATATTCCGCAGATTGCGGTGGTGATGGGCAGCTGTACCGCCGGTGGTGCTTATGTGCCGGCGATGGCGGATGAGTCCATCATGGTGAAGGAGCGGGCGACGATCTTCCTGGCGGGCCCGCCGCTGGTGAAGGCGGCGACCGGAGAGGAGGTTTCAGCCGAAGAGCTGGGTGGTGCGGAGGTGCACTGCAAGACTTCGGGGGTTTCCGACCACTTTGCCAATAATGATACCCACGCGCTGGAGATTGCGCGCAATTCGGTGGCGCGGCTGAACCGGGTGAAAAATCCGGGGCTGGATGTGCAGAAGCCGGTCGAGCCGATTTATCCACCGGAAGAAATCTACGGCATTGTGCCGAAGGATTCCCGCCAGCCATTCGATGTACGCGAGATCATCGCGCGGGTGGTGGATGGTTCCGAGTTTGATGAATTCAAGGCACTGTACGGCACGACGCTCGTGACCGGCTTTGCGCGTATTCACGGCTATCCGGTGGGCATTGTGGCCAACAACGGTATCCTGTTTGCCGAGAGTGCGCAGAAAGGTGCGCACTTTATCGAGCTGTGTGCGCAGCGCAATATTCCACTGGTATTCCTGCAGAACATCACCGGTTTTATGGTGGGCAAGCAGTATGAAGCCGGCGGTATCGCGAAGCACGGTGCCAAGATGGTGACCGCGGTCGCCACCGCCAGGGTGCCGAAGATCACCATCTTGATCGGCGGCTCTTTCGGTGCCGGCAACTACGGCATGTGCGGCCGCGCCTACGATCCCAATTTCCTGTTTATGTGGCCCAATGCACGCATTTCCGTGATGGGCGGTGAGCAGGCCGCGGGCGTGTTGGCGCAGGTGAAAAAAGACCAGATGACCGCAAAGGGCGAGGAGTGGAGCGAGGAAGACATCGCCAGGTTCAAGCAGCCGATCATCGACGACTACGAGCACCAGGGACACCCCTATTACGCGTCGGCGCGCTTGTGGGATGACGGCGTGATTGATCCGAAGGATACCCGTCAGGTACTGGGGTTGTGCCTTGCTGCGGCCACGCATAAAGAGCCCGAGGAGACGAAGTTCGGGGTCTTCCGGATGTAATACCCGATTCAGGGTAATGCACTCGATGGGAAGGTTCTGCTAGCGTGGCTACTTTGCGGGACCTTCACCGGCATGGATGCCGGTGCAGAGCGTACAGGGATGTATTCACAGCGTGTCCCGCAAAGTAGCCACGCTGGCAGGACCGCCACCGGACCTGCTTCAAAGCCCCGAATTAAGAACCAATTTTGAGCGAGAACACCATGACCGAAAAAATGCTGTGCGAAATCGACAACGAAGGCGTCGCGACGGTTACCCTCAACCGCCCGGAAATTCACAACGCCTTCGACGACGACCTGATTCGCCAGCTGGGCGAAACCTTCGACAAACTCGCTCAAAGTGGCGGCGTGCGCGCGCTGATCCTCGCCTCCAACGGCAAAAATTTCTCCGCCGGCGCCGACCTCAACTGGATGAAGCGCATGGCGGACTACAGCGAAGAGCAGAATCGCACCGACGCCGCCACCCTCGCCGCCATGCTGCACAAACTCGACAACTTCCCCGCCCCCACCATCGCCCGCGTACAGGGCGCCGCGTTCGGCGGTGCGGTGGGTCTGGTCAGCTGCTGCGACATCGCCGTCGCCGCCGAGCGCGCCAGCTTCTGCCTGAGCGAAGTAAAAATCGGCCTGCTGCCGGCCACCATCAGCCCTTACGTCATCAACGCCATCGGCACCCGCCAGGCGCGCCGCTACTTCGTCACCGCCGAGCGTTTTACTGCCGAGCGCGCGCAGGAAATTGGTCTGGTGTCTGAGGTGGTTGCGGAAGGCGAGCTGGACCTGACGGTTCAGAAATTGGTGAACAGCATTATCGACAACGGCCCCAACGCGGTCACCATGGCCAAGCAACTGGCCATGTCCATGTCCAACCGGGTGATCAATGAGGAGCTGCAGGGGCAGACCAGCGCCCTGATTGCGGCGGTGCGGGTTTCGCCGGAAGGGCAGGAAGGGTTGAGTGCGTTTTTGGAAAAGCGTGCGCCCAGCTGGATGAACACCAACGAGGAATAAGCCTCGGGTTGGTGGATGCGCTTCGCTTATCCACCCTACAAAACTTACGAAGTACAGATATTCAAATCGAAGGCCGGGCACCGGGTGCGGGTTTTCAGGATCGTCGTCGCCATGGATGGCGGCGCCGAAGCGTACATGGATGTACTCGCAGCGGTCCTGAAAACCCGCACCCGGTGACCGGCCGCCACAGCACCCGAACAGAGCTCCCGAAAACCGGGAAAGACAAAACAGAGCCAGCTATGATTCGCAAACTGCTGATCGCCAACCGCGGCGAAATTGCCTGTCGTATTATCCGCACCGCGCGTCGCCTTGGCGTCGCCACCGTTGCGGTGTATTCCGACGCAGATGCCAACGCCCTGCACGTCCAGCAGGCCGACGAAGCCGTACACCTCGGCCCCGCCCCGGCCAGAGAATCCTACCTGGACATCGACAAAGTCCTCGCCGCCGCCAAACAGACTGGCGCCGACGCCATCCACCCCGGCTACGGCTTCCTGTCCGAAAACGCCCACTTCTGCCGCGCCTGCGACGAAGCCGGCATCATCTTCGTCGGCCCACCCGCCGGCGCCATCGACGCCATGGGCTCCAAATCCGCCGCCAAGCGGATCATGGAAGAAGCCAATGTACCGCTGGTACCCGGCTACCACGGCACCAACCAGGATCCCGGCATTCTAGAGGGCCACGCCAACCGCATCGGCTACCCCGTGCTGCTCAAAGCCGCCGCCGGTGGCGGTGGTAAAGGCATGCGTCGGGTCGACAACGCCGAAGAATTCCATGGCGCGCTGGATGCCGCCAAACGCGAAGCACAGAACGCCTTCAGCGACGACGTCATGCTGATCGAGCGCTACGTGGTCAATCCACGCCACGTGGAAATCCAGGTGTTCTGCGACAAACAGGGCAACGGCGTTTACCTGTTCGAGCGCGACTGCTCCGTACAGCGCCGCCACCAGAAAGTCGTCGAAGAAGCACCAGCGCCAGGACTGCCGGCGGAAACCCGCCAAAAAATGGGTGAAGCCGCCCTGCGCGCCGCCCACGCCATCGGCTATGTGGGCGCCGGCACCGTGGAATTCCTGCTGGATGCCAGCGGTGCTTTCTACTTTATGGAAATGAACACCCGCCTGCAGGTAGAGCATCCGGTGACCGAAATGATCACCGGCCAGGACCTGGTCGCCTGGCAGCTCGCCATTGCCGCCGGCGATGGCCTGCCGCTCGCTCAGGACGACCTGCATATTGTCGGCCACGCCTTCGAAGTACGCATTTACGCGGAGGACCCGGACAACGACTTCCTGCCCGCAACCGGCAAGCTGCTGCGTCACCAGCCGCCCGCCGAGGACAAATCCGTGCGTGTGGATACCGGCGTGCAGACCGGTGATGAAATCAGCGTGCACTACGACCCGATGATCTCGAAGCTGATCGTGCACGGGCGCAATCGCCGCGAAGCGCTCACCAAGCTGGACCGGGCACTGCAGCAATACCAGATCGCCGGGCTGCGCCACAATATCGAATTCCTGCGCCGGGTGATCAATCACACCGCCTTCGTCAGCGGCCGCGTGAACACCCACTTTATCGAAGATTACGAACAGGAAATCCTGCAGCAGGAACGTCAGCTGCGCAGCCAGCAGTGCGCCGCCATTGCCGCCTTCCTGCACCACCGGGAAACCCGTGCACTGCATCGCGCCGCGCCCAAGGCAGATCCGTTTTCCCCCTGGCACAGTGGAAACAACTGGCGCAACGGCCTCACCCTGTGGCGACGCCAGCAAGTCGAGGTGCACGGGCAGACGATCGAGATCCTGTTTTCCGGCAGCGATGAAAAACTCCACTGGCAATGCAAGGCGGCGCTGGATACCCAATCCGGCGAAGTGGTTTCACACCACGGGCAGAATGTGGCGATTCTCGACGGCCGCCGGGTCAGCTATACCAGCGTGACCAGTGACGACGGCGGTACCGTATTCATCAACGGCGAGCAGGTGGATTTCAAGGTCCTGCAAGCGGACACCGGTGAAGCCAGCGACGCCGCCCACGGCCTCGAGGCGCCCATGAACGGCACCATCGTCACTCTGCTGGTGAAGCCCGGTGCGGCAGTGGAGCAAGACCAGCCCCTGCTGGTGATGGAGGCGATGAAGATGGAACACACCCTGCGCGCGCCGGCAAAAGGCACTGTAAGCCAGTTTTTCTGCAGCGCCGGAGAACTGGTGGACGGCGGCAGCCTGTTGATCGACTTTGAACCGGAGACAGCATCATGAGCCTGCCCGATCGTGTCAAAATGGTGGAAGTGGGCCCGCGCGATGGCCTGCAGAACGAGAAGCAGCCAATCTCCGTGCAGACGCGGGTGAAGCTCATCGATCTGCTCAGCAACAGCGGCCTGAGAGTAATCGAGGCCGGCAGCTTTGTGAGCCCGAAATGGGTCCCCCAGATGGCCGCCAGTGAAGAAGTCCTCGCCGGCATCCGGCGCGAGCCCGGCGTAACCTACAGTGCCCTCACCCCCAATATGGTGGGCTACGAGCGCGCGCGGGAGGCCAACGCGGATGAGGTGGCCGTGTTCGGCGCCGCCTCCGAGAGCTTTACTCGCAAAAACATCAACTGTTCCATCGAGGAGAGCCTGGAACGTTTTCGCCCGCTGGCGGAACAGGCCCGCGCCGATGGCATCCCCGTGCGCGGTTATGTGTCCTGTGTACTGGGCTGCCCTTACGAGGGTGACATCAAGGCGGAGAAAGTGGCCGAGGTCAGCAAGGCGCTGCTGGATATGGGCTGCTACGAAATCAGCCTCGGCGATACCATCGGTGTGGGCACGCCGGAGAAGGCCCGATGGATGATCGAAACCGTGGCCCGCTCGGTCCCCCTTGAGAAGCTGGCGGTACACTTCCACGATACCTACGGCCAGGCCCTCGCCAACATCTACGCCACACTGCAGGCGGGCGTCACCGTAGTGGACTCGGCGGTGGCCGGTCTCGGCGGCTGCCCCTATGCCCGGGGCGCCTCAGGCAATGTTGCCAGCGAAGATGTGCTGTATATGCTCGACGGCCTCGGTATCCATACCGGGGTGGACCTGGGGCGACTGGCGAAAGCAGGCAACTTCATCTCCGCCGAGCTCGGACGCGAGAGCAACTCCAAGGTGGCCAGGGCCATCGGCGGCGAGCACGGGCGCGTCGCCGGCGATTAACGGGATTCAGACCGATCTGCTAACATCGGGCGCTCAGATTTTCCGCATCCGCGCCGATGGTAGATTATTAGATTCATGAAATTCTTACGCATCACCCTGATTTCCCTGACAGCCCTATTGCTGCTCGCAGCGCTTATCGCGCCGCGGCTGATCGGCCCGAAGGCCGAACAGATCCTGCAGCAGCAACTGGCCAACCAGCCCAATATCGAACTCACCGGTTATGAGCGCGGCTGGTTTGGCGCAGAGGCACTAACCCTGCTCAAGGGCAAAGACGGCGCCACCGAAGCCTATACCGACATACAACACGGCCCGGTGCTGTTCACCGGCAGTGGGCCGCGTATCGGGATTATCTTCGCGGAAACCCGCCTTACCGGAGCGCAACTGGAACCGGCACTGCGCCGTCAGCTCGAAGCCTATTACGGGCCGATCGGTACCGATATAGAGCAAAGCCCGCTGGTGGTGGAAACGCTGGTCGGTACCAATAACCGGGTGACCAATACCCTGCACCTGCTTCCCATCAATCGCAGCGAAGGCGACCAGCAGATCCGGTTCCAGGGCGCCCGGTTAGAATTGGTAACCGACTACCGGGGTGTACAGCAGGACAGCCGCTTCGAGCTGGGTGAATTCGTGCGTATGGATGGCCACCGCGAGGCACTCTACCTGCAATCCGGCCAGGGCACCTTCAACCTGGCCCCATCCGGGGCCGGCACTCTCAAGATTGCGCTACCCCTGGTGCGGGCCAACAATGATTCCGGCCCGCTGGAATTGCGCGATGTGACCCTCGACTATACCGGTGAACTGGTGGCAGCGCGTACCCTGCGGGTCAACACCCGCGTATCCATGCCCGAAATCCAGTCCGCCACCCCGGCAAGTGCCGTTACCCAGCAGCTCAATCTGCCCCAAATCAGCTATAACGATCTGCACCACTATCTCTACAGCCTGCTGCTGACACCGGCGGCTCAGCGTAACTGGCAACAGGTGTTCGACCGACCGCTGCAAATGCAGCAACAACTGGATATCGAAACCGCCAATGGGCCGATGCAGTTGCAACTGGACGTGGACTGGAAAGGAATGCCGCGCAAGCGCCGGGTGAATAACGACCAACTGTTCTGGCTCGACGCGCTCTCTGGCAGCGCCAATATTACCGCCGCGGAACAGGCGGTGATGCAATCTCCGCTACTGATACAGGCCAACACCCTCAAACAGTACGGCCTGCTGCTACAGAACAATGGTGAGCTCACCATGCACCTGCAGCTGGACCGTGGCAATCTGGAGGTGAACGGTCAGCCGCTGCCGGCGGACCTGTTTATTCTCGCACTGACCAGCGGACTCTGAGTTAACTGCATTAAATAACAGGCAAAAAAAGAGCGGCCAACTGGCCGCTCGAGCTTTCTCTCACCGTTCTTTCTTTCCCCGCCTCCTGGGACGCCACCTAAGCTGGTACTGCCCCGCGGGTGCGCCTGTCAGGAATAGGCCGGGCGGTTGTCCGCCAGCGCCAGCCAACCGCGGATGACGCGGTAGATTAACCAGACCTGGTTGATCAACAGAATGACCATCCCGATCAGAATCCACCAGGTGATGGTGCCGATCACCAGCCACAGCAGCCAGTACCAAAAGGTGCGGATCTGCCAGCGAAAGTGCGACTCCGCGAGTGTGCCGCGTACATCGCCGCGTTTTACATAGTTGACGATGACCGCAACGAAAAAGGGCAACGCCGTGAAAATGGCGATGGCCTGGATCAGATACACCAGCGTGGCCATATCGCGTGCAGAGCGCTCGCGCTCGGGGTTCAGATCCGGCTCTTGGGGTGAAGGGTACTGCTCAGTCATAGACGGGCATTCCAGTCAAAATTCCGCAACAAGTTGAGGAGATAAGTGTAAGCGCAAATGCTCACGGGCGGTAACCCGGATCTCTCATAACGGGGCCTGGCAGGCATTGCTTCCAACGCCAATCAGGGTTCAACTCAATGCCCACTGTGTGTGCACATTCTTTTCTCGCCAAGCCTTCAGCTGCACGATGGAGTTGCGCATCAATGTCAGGATCTCGGTGCGTTGATGACGACAGTAATCGCGCTCACTGTCGATGGACAGTCGTGCCGACAGCGCCCGCAGCCGGCTGGCTACCAACTCCAACCCCACACTCTCCGCCTGGCCGGCAATGGCCTGTGCCTGGTGCTGGGCATCCAGCCAGTGACGGCCGGTCAGAGCGCTGGTGAAAGCGGTTATTTTTTTGGGCAGGTTGGCCAGGCGATCCCCCAGCAGCTCGGCGAAAGCGAGGTGCCCAAGCGTATCGCGCTGGCGCTCAAGCGTCGATGCATTCAACAGCTTCGCCACCCGCGCCGGCTTGCCCTTGCTCTCTTCGCTGCGATTCTTTTCGTCGACCCAACCGAGCAATTGCAGTAGATGAACATCACTCGCTGGTAACGGCAGGATTCCGCTGAGGCCACGTGCCATATAACGCTCACGATCGCCTTCTGATGGCTTGTCGACCATTCCGAATATCAACAGAGATTCATTGGCCTGGTCTCCACGAATCTTGCGTGCAGTTTCGAGACCATCAATCAATGGCAGGCGCACATCTACCAACACCAGGTCGAAATTACCCTGTAGGGCTGCCTCGGCACCATCCACACCATTGGTCTCCCGCCGTACACGATGTCCGTGGGCCTCCAGTCGGGTACGCAAAGTGGGATGAGAGTCGTTTTCGATCAGTAGAATTTCCAGTTTCTGCAGCTCATCGGCAATCGCACTTCCCGGTGCGGCAGGAGTCGCCTGCGCGGCCCGCTGGATATCCTCAATACTGCTACGCAACAGACGACACTGGCCTTGCGCGGCCTCCGCCAATTGACGGACCTCGCCCTCCGTTCCGCGCACCAGCAGGTTCATGGTGCTGACCAATGTTTCCAGCGGTTTGTGCAACCGGTGGCCGGTTATGGACAGAAAGTCCAGATGCTCTTCCACCAACTGTTCTTTTGATGCCCGAAACTCATCCAGCTGTTTATCCCGTGCAATCAGCTCATGCACCCGGGTTTGAAGCTGGCGAAACAGCTTGGCATTTTCCACCTGCAAATCTGCAACCTGGGTGGCACTGGCGTGCTCGACAGTTCGGACTCTCGCCCGCATCACGACCAGGCCGAACAACGCTCCCAGAGCGACTACTCCTGAGAGCACAACCCATATCAGAGGTACTTCAACCCCCAGAAGAAAGGATTCACCGGCAAAAGCCCATACGGTTTCCGGCGCAGTGAATAAAAATGCACAGGCAACACCCGCAGGCACAGAGTTGCGGTCAGAAAACTGAATACTTCGGGAAAAAACGGAACAATAGCGACAACTCGCCGAGCCGCGGAAAATCATGGCGTTATTCATCCTTGTAACCACTAGGGAAAACCGGGTCATTCCTGCGACCCGGGTATGGACTACTGCTTTACCCCCTCGCGTCTATGCGAGTGGTCAGGCAATCAAAGAGGCTTTCAGTGAGTACTTCCAATATTTCCAATATTGCCAATACTGTACCGCTAACCGGCACCAGCCAAGTAGCGGATTAATACTGCAAAGCACAAGTCCAAACAAGTCTATTGTACGCCTGCTGACGCGAAATTCAGCCGTTTGACGTTAATTTGGCGTCTTTGTACACCCGTACCATTCAAAAGAGTACCCAGCGCACACTATCGGATGCCCTCCCTCTGCCAACTTTCTATCTTTTTAGCTTTCTGCCTCAGGAGTCCGGTGTGTCACATTCGCCGGGGAGCGACCTGCCACATTCAGATCGCTTATCCCAAAGACGGCGCAGGCTGTCGAGATAGAATCCATAGGGGCGGCCCATGGCGCCGGCAAGCAATACAAAAGTGCCACTGGCTGTGAGTATTTCCATAGATGAGGCGCCACCCAGCACCATGTTGGAGGCGTACAGCGGTAACTGAAAGCTCAGGAACACAAAAGTATCCACAGCATAGTTGTGCAGAACACCCCCCTGGCCACAGCGGCCTACGACCCAGTTGCGATAGAGGCTGAAAGGGCGAGCGATCACCGTGTTGAACAATACCGCCAACAGGCGCACTTTGAGATGCTCGCGCCAGCTCATACCCGCCAGTACCACTTCGATCGGGATCGCAATCGCCCAGGAAAAGCTGTTCATGGCGAAGACGTCGAGCAGCCATTCGCCACGGCGAGACGTTCGCGAAGCAGAAGCGCTGTCACCAGAAACCCGCTCGGCGGGGGCGGAATGATCCTCTTCCAGCACCATGACAGGAGGGGAGACCGGGATGGCATCAGTGCTCTGGGACAACGGCTGGCACGACATGACTCTTGAACCTATAGAAAACTGGTTATTAATCACCCAAATATCGGAGAATGGCGATTATAGACATGTTTTTCATAAAATCTAGGCTATACAATTCAAAAACGTCACTTTATGGTTATACGCATCTCAAAAAACATGCTACATCGAGATATTTATCACACCGAAATGACAGTATGGAGACACATCATCCAGGCGATCTGGTGAAGCATTGGCCGTAACGCTAATATGCATCGTTTTGCATATCCCTACTGAGAGAGTTTCGCACCCATGTCGTTGCGATTTGCCGTGCTTACCCTGCTGGATATCGAACCGGGCAGCGGATACGACCTGAAACGCCGGTTCGAGCGCAGCGTGATTCACTTCTGGAGCGCCAGCCACCAGCAGATGTACCGCGAGCTGCACAAGCTCCATGGCGAAGGGTTACTGGACTGTGCCGAACAGCCCCAGGAAGGAAGACCGGACAAGAAGATCTACAGCCTGACAGACGCCGGCCGTGACACCCTCAGAACACTGGCCACTGCTCCCGCCTCCACCCAGAAAATCCGCGATCCCTTCCTGCTGCAACTGTTCGCCGGACACCACCTGCCGCCGGCACAACTGCGTGCGGAGCTTGAGCGACACCTGGCAGAGCACCGGGCTCTACTGGAAACCTACGAGGCCCAGAACGCACGCTTTTACAAGCGACCGCCGGAGCAGCGGCAACGGCTGTGGCTCGCCCACCAGCCGCTGGTGCTGGGGATCGCCACAGAGAAGACCTGGATAAATTGGGCCGAGCAATTGCTGGCCCGGCTGGAAAGCGAAGAAGCGGGATAGGAACAGACGACGCCTGGATGTAGCGAAATGCTAGCCGGGATCTCTCTAACCCGGGCTCACTCTACTCAAAAGCATCTTCCGGAATATGACAGACCACCTCGATACGGTGGCCATCCGGGTCCAGCACCCGCGCACTGAAATAGTCGTCGTCGTATTCCGGACGCAGCGCAGGCGCACCATCGTCCTTGCCGCCGGCAGCCAGCGCCTCGCGGTAGAAGTTGTGTACCGTTTCCCGGTCCTCTGCGCGAAAGGCAATACGCAGATTCGGCGTGGTGCTACTGCCGCCGCGGATCAATAAATCCGGCTTGTCACCCCAGCCAAACCCGGCCCACTCACTGATCTCCAGCACCAGCTCGTAGCCCAACGGTGCCAAGGCCGCCTGATAGAAGGATTTACTGCGTTGATAGTCATGGATGGTGAGGGCGACATAATCGAGCATGGTTTTTTCCGGCGGTGATAAACACTGGAATTCATTGAAACATTCAAAGTGTAGTCGCCCCCGAGCACAGTCCGAACACCCTTGGCGCTCAAGCGCTATTTTAAAAGCCGTTATCGCGTGTCCAGTCATCCCGCAACAGGCCGAGAATCAGCGCGTCCTGAATTTCACCCATATGCTCATAACGCTGGCGCAATAGTCCCTCTTCCTGGAATCCCAGTGCGGCCAGTAATCGCAGCGATGGTGTGTTGCGCGGATCCACATCTGCGGTAATCCGTCGCAGGCCCAGCCGTTCAAAAGCAAAGCCGAGCACAGCCGGAATAGCACGCCGCATAAGACCCTTGCCCCAGTATTCCGGCGACAGTGCAAAGCCGATTTCCGCATGGTGGTTATCGCGCTCAATACCCGCCAGAGTCGAGGTCCCTACAATGTCGCCGCGATACTCGAGACCCCACTGGTACAGATCGCCACTGGCAAAACCATCGCGGATTGACTGCAGATAGGCACGCGCCTGGGACTCATCCTGCTGCGGTTCGGTAGACATAAACCGCACCACCTGCGGCTGGGAAAATATCTTCTGCAGTGCTGGCAGGTCATTTTCCGTCAACCAACGAAAACACATTTCCCGTTGATCGGGGATTTGGATTACCGGCAGTTGTGCATAAAACCGATCGGGGTTCATGAGATTGAAAACAGGCTGAAAAATCCAAATGCCACCACGGCCCCACCGAACAGTAACTGGCCCATAATCAATGCGCGAAACGCAAACGTGTAACGGACTATGCGCCCGTGACTGCGGCTGTCGCGGGCAAAAATACGCGCCTCTTCGGAAAAGTGCTGCTCCAGGGCCTTGAGCCCGGGGACGGTGAGATTGAGCAACTGGCGACTGCGGGCATCCACCAGCCAGAAAACGGCGGAAACAATGACCACAAATCCGCCCAGAAGTATCAGGATCAGCGGGTGAAACTCTTTTTCCACCGCGGCAAAGACACCGCCATCGGCAAACATGGACAGTACGACAAAAAAATTGAACACCTTGAGCCGCTGCTCCGCATTGAAGCGATAGTGCTCACACAGGTACTGCTGTTCATTCAGGGTTGGCAACATTCTTTTCGATTTTATTTTTGGATTGAGGGTCGATAGCGGAGTTTACCAGACTGTGAGATCGCACACTCCCTACACAGGAGTGTGTACAGTCGCGGAAGCTGGACTTCAGGGAACGACCAGCACATCGGTATTGGATCGCCCCAGTATCCGCTCGGCGGTGTTGCCGAGCAGGAATCGCCTGGCCCCCTTGCGCACACCGCGCCCCACCAGAATCAGCCGCGCCTTGTTGCGGTCGACGATACGGTTCACTTCCGCCGCCGGCTTGCCGGTTTCAAAGTGAACTTTGCGGCAGGATACGCCGCTGTCTGCGACCAGTTCATCAATCGCGGTAAGCAGAGCGCCGGTGCCTTCGCGGAAGGCGTCCAGGTCCTTGACCACATCGGGGGCCGGGACACAGGCAACGGCTTCGATATCTGCATCCAGCGATTCAGCAAGGGCTCCGCCCAGTTTCAGCACACGCTGGTTGAGATCCCGATGCAGGGAATTTTCCAGCGCCGGGTCCAGGGCGGCGACGATGCGATCGCGCTTGATCCAGGGGGTACTGACGGCGATCCACAGTGGCACAGCACTGCGTTCGATAAGGCGCCAGTCTATGGAGCCGAAGCCACCTGAACCAAATTGTTTCTGCGCGGTTTTGAGTACGAGATCGCAGGGGGTCTTGTCGAGGTACTCGTCTACCCATTCGGGTATATCGTGGTGCCAGAGTACTTCGGTGCGGGTATTTTCCGGCAGGGTATATTTTTCTTTGAGCCGCTCCATCCAGGCGCTGCGGTCGTTCTGGATCTGTTCGGTGATGAGCTTGGCCGACTCGCTCATAAATGGCAGCCACTGCAGGGGCTCGTAGACAAAGCTGACCAGGTGCAGCTGGACTTTGCTGCCATCGACGGCACCACCGGAGGTTTTTTGCGTCAGTTCCAACGCCCGCTGCAGCGCGATCTGTTCGTGCTTGGGTTTGTCGAGGATGACGAGAATGTTCTGCATGCTGCCTCCGGTGCGGGTAGGGTTCTGTTTATACCATTAACAACATTAGATCACCGGGCTCGGGGTTTGTGTGTGTTTCAGATCAAGTGGGTGGTCGCTTCTGGCTTCGGGGTACGCTTTGGCTCGGCTCTGTGGCGGATTACCGGGGATTGGTTTTCGAAACCGCGGTGAACCCATCCCTGGGCGCTGCGGCGCAAACATCCTGTTTGCGACGCTTTCGAAAACCAATCCCCGGCACTCCGCCTTAGCATCAAATTACGCACTACGTCAGCCAGGCACGAGGCTAACTTACGGAGCGCAAAAGTCAGAATTGAAGGGGATGTGCTGGGTGCGGATTCACAAGCGGCCCTGAAAACCCGCACCCAGCGCTTACCCGCCACCCCACTCCAGACGGAGCACAATCTGGCGGGCGAAGACCGGAAGTTACTTATTGACCCGGTGGTCCACCAACTCGTCCACCACAGATGGGTCAGCAAGAGTGGAAGTATCACCAAGGGAGTCCAGCTCGTTACTGGCAATCTTGCGCAGGATACGACGCATGATTTTGCCGGAGCGGGTTTTCGGCAGCCCGGGGGCCCACTGGATGATATCCGGCTTGGCGATGGGGCCGATTTCCTGCACACACAGATCAATCAGCTCCTTGCGCAGTTCTTCGGAAGGCTCGCGACCGTTCTTCAGGGTCACGTAACAGTAGATGCCCTGGCCCTTGATATCGTGTGGATAACCCACCACCGCCGCCTCTGCGGTATCTTCGTGCAGCACGATGGCACTTTCGATTTCGGCGGTACCCAGGCGGTGACCGGAAACGTTCAACACGTCGTCGATACGCCCGGTAATCCAGTAGTAGCCGTCCCCATCGCGGCGCGCGCCGTCACCGGTGAAGTAGTAACCGGGGAAAGTGGAGAAGTAGGTATCGATCATGCGCTGGTGATCGCCGTACACACTGCGGATCATGCTTGGCCAGCTGGCTTTCATGGCCAGGGCACCCTCACCTTCGCCCTCGATTTCCTGGCCTTTTTCGTCCAGCAGCGCAGGCTGTACCCCGAAGAACGGACGGGTGGCGGAGCCGGGTTTGAGGTCGGTGGCGCCGGGCAGTGGGGTAATCAGGTGGGCGCCGGTTTCGGTCTGCCACCAGGTGTCCACGATCGGGCAGCGCTTCTCGCCCACCACCTCGTAATACCATTCCCAGGCTTCCGGGTTGATCGGCTCGCCCACGGTACCCAGCAGTTTCAGGGAGCTGCGGTCGCACTTGGTAACGAAATCGTCACCGGCGCCCATCAGCGCGCGAATGGCGGTAGGCGCGGTGTAGAAGGTGTTCACCTTGTGCTTTTCCACCACCTGCCAGCAGCGCGACGCATCCGGATAGGTGGGCACGCCTTCGAACATCAGTGAGATGGCGCCGGCCGCCAGCGGGCCGTAGACGATATAACTGTGGCCGGTAATCCAGCCCACATCGGCGGTACACCAGAACACATCGCCTTCCTTGTAATCGAAGGCGTATTTGAAGGTCATGGTGGACATCAGCAGGTAGCCAGCGGTGGTGTGCAGCACCCCTTTTGGTTTGCCGGTGGAGCCGGAGGTATAGAGGATAAACAGCGGGTCTTCCGCATTCATCGCTTCCGGTTCACACTCGGTGCCCTGCTCGGCAACGGACTCTTCGTACCAGATGTCGCGCTTGCTGTCCCAATCGATATTGGCGCCGGTACGCTTGACCACAATGGCGGTGTGCACGTCCGGGCAGTTGGCGAGCGCCTTGTCCACATTGGCTTTCAGTGGCACCTTGCGGCCGCCGCGCACGCCTTCGTCCGCGGTGATGACTAAACGGCAGTCGGAGTCGAGAATCCGGTCCTTGAGGGAGTCCGGCGAGAAACCGCCGAATACCACGGAGTGCACCGCGCCGATACGGGCACAGGCCAGCATGGCGTAGGCGGCTTCGGGGATCATCGGCATATAGATACACACGCGATCGCCCTTGTTCACCCCGCGCGCCTTGAGCAGGTTGGCCAGGCGGCACACCTGCTGGTGCAACTCGCGGTAGGTGATGTGCTTGCTGTCGGCGGGATCGTCGCCTTCCCAGATAAATGCGGTCTGATCCGCGCGCGCGGGCAGGTGGCGATCGATACAGTTGACGGAAACATTCAGTTCGCCGTCGGCAAACCAGGCGGCGTGACCTTTGCTCAGATCCTCTTCCACCACTTTGGTGAAAGGTTTGCTCCAGTGCAGAAAATCGTTGGCCTGTTGCGACCAGAATGCCTGTGGATCTTCCACAGACTGGCGGTACATGCACTGGTAGTCCTCGTCGCGTACGAGGGCTTCCGCAGCAAAAGCTTCGGGCACCGGATGGGTGTGCACTTCAGACATTGTTTTCTCCCTTATTAGAATTATCGGGCTGCCGCGCCGCGCTCTGTGTTCAGGGGTACGGTCGCTGTTCATTGCAGTGGGTCTCCGACGGCACGCGTATTTACTCGCACCAACCAAGGAGACCTATCCCGATAAGTTATACCACTGGCAGTCGCTGGATGACAACGCTGTCAACACTCCTGTCACTCCATCATAGCCTGTGATCTTTGCGGATTCCCAGCCCACAGCCGGAATCCCGTGCCTTTTTTGGCAAGGCACGCACACTAGGTGAAAATATGGTCGCACTTCGGTAGGCAGCGCGCGTGCGTTGTACTCCCTGCCTGCAACTGCCCAGGCTGATCCCCCCTAAGCTGGACTAGCTTCCTATCAGGCCCTTGAGGTGAGAGACGACACTGCGCCCCAGCGCGGACAGCGCATATCCGCCTTCCAGCGCTGAAACGATCCGCCCCTCACAGTGTTTATCCGCGAACGCCCGCAGCCGGTCGGTTACCCACTGGTAATCCTCTTCACGGAATCGCAGCTGCGCCATGGGGTCTTCGATATGCCCATCGAAGCCGGCAGAGATGAACAGCATCTGTGGCTGGAACTTTTCCAGCGCGGGAAGCCAGATTTCCTCTACCAGACTGCGCAGTGCGGCGCCTTCCGCACCGGCCTCGAGCGGTGTGTTGACGATATTTTCCGGCAATTCACCGGTACCGCTAAAAGGATAGTAGGGGGACTGGAAGCTGGAGCAGAGCAGGTAGCCCTCGCGACCGGCAACAAAGTCCTCGGTGCCGTTGCCGTGGTGGACATCGAAGTCGAGAATCGCCACCCGTTCCAGGCCGTACTGCTGGCGGGCATAGGCAGCGGCGATGGCAATGTTGTTGAACAGGCAGAAGCCCATAGCCTTGTCGCGCTCCGCGTGATGACCCGGGGGGCGTACGGAGCAGAACGCGGTGTTGACGTCACCGGCAATCACTTTATCCACAGCATCCACCGCGGCGCCGGCGGCGTGCAGCGCCGCGGTCAGCGACTGCGGACACATGCGCGTATCCTCGTCGAGCACCTCGAGCCCTTCCTGCGGTGCGCGGGCAAAAATCGATTCTACGTAAGCGGGGGTATGCACCAGCTCCAGTTGCGCGCGCGTAGCTTCGGGGGCGTCAAAGAAACGCAGCACATATTCCATCCCGCTGCTGAGTAACTGGTCCTGAATCGCGTCGAGACGCGCGGGACACTCCGGATGGTCGTCGCCCATATCGTGGAGATTGCAGGTGGGGCTGGTAAAAAATCCAACGGTGGCCATGTTCAGTCCTTGTCAGGTGCGCTGGAGAGATCCAGCTCCAGATACAGTTCATCCATACTGTCGCCGGGGCGGGCAACAAAACCACTGTTTTCGAAGATTGCGAGCATGGGTTTGTTATCGCGACGTACGCAGGCAAACATCTTGTCGATGCCGCGCTTGCGCGCCACCGCTTCCATCTCCTTCAACAGAGTGGTGGCAATACCTTTGCCGCGGCGGCTCTCCTTGATCACGAAGGCCACTTCACAACTGTTGTTCGCCGCGTAAAAATAGTATCGTCCCACGCCCTGAATCACTTCGCGCCCGCCGTCGTTATCGACAAAGCACAGGGCCAGGTCCCGGCGCTGATCGACGCTTACCAGGCTGCAGGATTTCTCCCGCGACATCTGCGTTACATGGTGGTTGTAACGCATCATCAGGGTTTCTTTGTTGTGGGTGTAGAAAAACTCCTGCAGCCTGCGCTCATCGGCGGGGCGCAGGGGGCGCAATGTATATTTGATACCACCAAAGGTGTAGCGCTTCTGTTCCACCGCCCCCAGCTCTGGCACCGTGGTGGGGGCCTGCTCCTGATACTCCGGCACCCAGTAAAACTCGCGCACTTTTTCCAGCAGTTCGCGGCGGAAATCCGGGTGGGCAATGCGGATCATTTCCAGGGTGCGTTCGCGCACACTCTTCCCGCGCAGGGAGGCGATGCCGTATTCGGTAACGACGTAATGCACATGGGCACGCGAGGTGACCACGCCGCTGCCGGGAGTGAGTGAGGCAACGATACGGGAGATCAGTTTGCCATCTTTATCCCTTGCGGTAGACGGCAATGCGATGATCGGCTTGCCACCCTTGCTGAGCGCCGCGCCGCGGATAAAGTCCACCTGGCCGCCGATACCGCTGTACAGCAATCTTCCGATAGAGTCGGAAACCACCTGCCCGGTCAGGTCGACCTCAATCGCACTGTTGATCGCCACCATCTTGTCATTGCGGGCAATTTTTACCGGCGAACTGACGTGCTCTGCGGGATACAGCTCCACATGGGGATTGCCGTCGACAAAGTCGTACAGCATCTTCGAGCCCATGCAGTAGCTGGTGATGGTTTTGCCTTTGTGAAAGGTTTTCTTGCGGTTGTTGATCACGCCACTTTTCATCAGCCGCGCGATGCCGTCGGACATCATTTCCGAGTGGACGCCCAGGTCTTTGTGGTTGCCGAGATAGCGCAGCACGGCGTCGTGCACCTTGCCCATACCGATCTGCAGGGTCGTCCCGTTTTCCACCAGCAGAGATACATACTGCCCGATCTGCTCCACCGCCTGATCCATTTCCGGTGGCGGCGATTCGGGAATGGGATTCTCGGCGGTCATCCAGGCGTCGATCTGGTCGCGGTGGATAAAGGTGTGGCCGTTGGTACGGGGCATGCACGGATTGATCTGGGCAATCACGGTGGTGGCATTTTTTACCGCGGAGGAAACCACGTCGACACTCACGCCCAGCGAGCAGTAACCCAGTTCATCCGGCGGGCTTACTGTGATCAGCGCGGCATCCAGTGGCAGTACGTGGTCGCTGAACAGTTTGGGCACTTCGGAGAGAAATGTCGGGGTGTAGTCCGCGCGCCCCTCCGCCACGGCGTTGCGAATGGCGGTGCCGCCGATGTAGAGGGCGTTGACGGTAAACAGTTCGGCGTATTTGCGGTCGGCCCAGATATTGTCGGACAGGGTGAAGACCTGGGTGACCTGGATGTCGTTGAGGCCGCGGCTGTTGGCAATCAGGTCCTCCATCAGTGCGGTGGGCACGGCGGCGTGGGAGCCGAGGAAGATCCGGCAGCCGCTTTTCAGCAGCTGATCCCAGCTGAGGGGGGCATTGGTTTTTGGATGCGTCAGGGATGACATGGTTTTATGCGGTTTCCTACCTTGATCGGGGCATGGTAGGCGGATGGTGGGTCAGTCACAAGTCAGGGGTAACCCTCCAGCGAACCCCAGTGGCGGCCAAGCACCGGGTGGAAGTTTTCAGGACCGAGCTAGGCGCCCCCCTGTGTACCCATCCATGGGCGCTGCGGCGCAAACATCCTGTTTGCGACGCTCCTGAAAACCCGCACCCGGTACTTGGCCTGCGCATCAGCTTTCTCGCTTTGATCCGACAGAGAGCGAAGTAACAAGGGTGGAATTGAAGGCAGAGTGCCGGGGATTGGCTTTCAGGAGCGTCGGCGACAGGACGTCGCCGCCGCAGCTTACAGGGATGTATTCACAGGGGGGCGCCTAGCTCGGTCCTGAAAACTTCCACCCGGTGCTCTGCCGCCACCGATTCAGCTAAAAAACAGGACCACGAAGTCAGAGAGGTATCAAACAGGCTCAGACATCTGCACAGGAATAGTATTGGTACTCCGCTCAACCCGATTCTGCGCATCCAGATAAACCAACTTCGGCTTGAACGTATCGGCCTCGGCTTCCGACATCTGTCCGTAAGCCGCAATAATAATCCGATCCCCAACCTGCACCCGACGCGCCGCCGCGCCGTTCATGGAAATGATGCCCGAACCACGCTCGGCCAGAATTACATAAGTGTGAAAACGCTCACCGTTGGAAACGTTATAAATATCGATTTTCTCGAACTCGCGTAACCCCGCAAGCTCCACCAGATCTTCATCAATCGCACAGGAACCGTCGTACCAGAGCTCCGCCTGCGTAACCGCCGCCATATGCAGCTTGCCCTTCAGCATCTCGATTTGCATACCAGAACTCCTCTACATACTCAGGGAAACATTATCAATCAGACGCGCACCGCTGGTGTACATGGCGCCCAGCAAGGTGATCTCACGGTCATCGTGGGCCGCCGGCTGCAGATCTTTGCTGTTACAGATGGAGAAATAATCCACCTTGAAACCTGCCTGCTCGATCCGCGCCTTCGCCTCATCTTCCAGCGCCATAAAATCCCGGCGGCCATTCTCGATTTCCGCGCGTGCCCAGTTCAACGATTGGTTCAGCACCGCCACCTTGGGGCGCTCCTCCTCGGTCAGATAACCGTTGCGGGAACTCATCGCCAGGCCATCGTCTTCCCGATGTACCGGCGCCGCCACGATTTCCACCGGAATGCACAGGTCTTCCACCATGCGGCGGATCACCGCCAGTTGCTGGAAATCCTTGATCCCGAATACCGCCTTGTGCGGCTGCACGATATTGAACAGCTTCGCCACCACCGTGGTCACTCCCTCGAAGTGACCCGGCCGACTGGCGCCACACAGCACATCGGTCATGGCCGGGCACACCACTCGGGTCTGCTGATCCATACCGTTGGGGTAGATCTCACTCTCCTCGGGGTGGAACAGGAAATCACACTCCGCCGCGCGCAGCCTCGCCATGTCGTTCTGCATGGTGCGCGGATAGGTGTCCCAGTCTTCATTCAGGCCGAATTGCAAGCGGTTGACGAAGATCGAGACCACCACCACATCACAGGACTGCTGCGCCAGTTTGACCAGCTCGATATGGGCGTCGTGGAGATTGCCCATAGTGGGCACGAAACCGATGGTCTTGCCATCGCGACGGGCCTGATTCAGCGCCTCGCGCAGGCTGGCCACGTGGTGAAAAACTTGCATTGCCGGGGTCCCGCCAGATGTTAACTCGCGCGGCATATTACCCTCCGGCGTGGTTGCGAACAAATAACGTGACCAATACCCGAACCATTGGTCATATTCGGTTTCAAGAAATCGAGTGCCAAAGCGTTATCACTGGTTCAGGAAGGATTCAGTGTACTCCCGGCAAACTGGGCTCCAGATTCAGAAAAGACCAGACACAGCGCCCCACCAACGGGGCACTGAAAGCCGCGACAGCGCGGCCGTGGAGAGCCCCATGAAAATACTGATCACCGCCATCACTACTGCCAGCCTGCTACTCACCACAGCGCCCGCATTGGCAGACCGCGACGATCGCCACCACGACCGCCGCGACCAGTGGCAGACTCAACAGAAGAAGCGCGAGCATCACGACAAGATTCGGCGTATCGAACGCAAGGTGGATAAACGCCGTCGGGATGCCCGCAAAGGCCACAAGCGCGATCGCGATAAAAGATGGGATCGTCACGACAGGCGAGATCGCCGGGATCGCCATGAGCGAAAAGATCGTCGCGACTGGCAGGATCGCGGCCGCAAATATGCCAAGGATCATCGCCGGGGGTATCGCAAGCACTACCGGCCCGGACACCGCAAACATCACCGTCCGGTACGCATTGCGCACAAACACCGCTGGCGCCCCTCTCGCTACCATTACGGGCACCGCTGGAAGCGCCTGCCGAGTACCTACATCAGTCTGAGTTTTGGTGGTCTCGGTTATTACTTCAGCGACGGTATTTTCTACCGCCCGCACGGCCCCGGTTATGTGGTGGCGCCAGCGCCCGTGGGAGCCTTTGTTCGCACCCTGCCGGGCAGCGCAGTCAGCATAATGTTTAACGGCCTGAATTATTTTGTCGCCTACGACACCTACTACCGCTGGGATCACCAGCGTCGTGGTTACCTGGTCGTGGCCAACCCTGGATTTATGTAAACCCTGACCGTTGCAGCTATCCGTATCGGCTTCATCGGTACCGACTCCAACCCCAAATAACCGAACCTTTATTCGGTTAATTGCCTCTGGCGACCCCCTCCCGGGTCGCCTTTTTTACCCCGCATTCTCTTTTCGACGTCCAGAGAAGGCGTCTTTCGCCACCCGGCTCTGGCTCAATGGCAAACCACGTTGAAGCGGGCAGAAAACCGAACAAAAATTTAATTTTCCGCCTTTGAAAAAAGGGCAAATTTTCTTATCTATAGTTATTGCTTTCCGCCCATACTGGGCCCAAGATTCGCGCCCCGAACACACCGCGGAACCCACACCGGTTTTCACCACTCAATAGACGCCATGAAACAGCAAGAAATCGATAACTGGACCTGCGAAGACTCCGCAGAACTCTACGGCATCCGCAACTGGGGCGCCGGCTATTTCAATCTGAATCAACGCGGCGAGATGACCGTGGAGATCAAGAATGAAAACGGCGAACTGCACGCGGTCTCGTTGCTGGATATTGCCCACGGTGCCACCGAGCGCGGCCTCGGTATGCCGTTACTGGTGCGCTTTGAGAACCTGCTCGACGCCCAGATCGCGCGCATCAACAATTCGTTCCGCAGCGCAATCGAGAGCAGTGGTTACAACAATGTGTTCCGCGGCGTTTTCCCGATCAAGGTCAACCAGCAATGCCAGGTGATCGAAGAGATCGCCCGCGCCGGACGTCAATTCGGCCACGGTCTGGAAGCAGGCAGCAAGGCGGAACTGATTGCCGCGCTGTCGATCCTGGACAACACTGACGCGTTGATCGTGTGCAACGGCTACAAGGACGAAGAATTTATCAACTTGGGTTTGCAGGCCCAGCGTCTTGGCGTACAGGTGTTCTTCGTGGTGGAAACGCCGTCGGAGGTGGACACCATCATCCACTGCGCCAAGCGCGAACAGGTAGAGCCGAACATCGGCGTGCGCATCAAGCTCGCCAGCAAGGTGGGCGGCTACTGGAACGCCACCAGTGGCGATCGCAGTATTTTCGGCCTCGGCAGTAATGATCTGATCGCCATGGTGGACCGGCTGCGCGAACACGACATGCTGCAGTGCCTGAAGCTGCTGCACTACCATCTGGGTTCACAGGTGCCGAATATCCGAGATATCCGCACCGGCGTACTGGAAGCCTGCCGTTACTATGCGGATCTGGTAGAAGAAGGCGCCCCTATGGGATATCTGGATCTCGGCGGCGGTCTGGCGGTGGACTACGACGGCTCCAAGACCAATTACACCCACTCCAAGAACTACTCCCTGGATGAGTACTGCGTGGATGTGGTGGAAGCGATCATGGGCACCCTCGACAGCGAGGGCGTGGACCACCCGGTGATCATTACCGAGTCCGGTCGTGCCACGGTAGCCTACTCGTCGGTGTTGCTGTTCAACATTCTGGACACCACCAGTTTTGAGCCGATCGAGCTGGAAGAGGATCAGATTGGCGAGGATGCGCACCCCATGTTGAAGTACCTGCAGGATGCGCTGAATAGCGTGACGGCGAAGAACCTGCAAGAGAGTTACAACGACGGCCTCTACTATCGCGATGAGATCCGTTCACTGTATCTGCATGGGCAGGTTAACTTGCGGGATCGCGCGCTGGCGGAGAATCTGTTTTTGCAGTGTGCGCAGAAGATTCGCAAACTGCTGGATGAGGTGGATCAGGTGCCGGTGGATCTGCAGGCGCTGCCGGAGGTGTTGTCCGATATTTATTACGCGAATGTGAGCGTGTTCCAGTCGCTGCCGGATATCTGGGCGATCGATCAGTTGTTCCCGCTGTTGCCGGTACACCGCCTGGATGAGGCGCCAACGCGCTCGGCCATTATTGCGGATATTACCTGCGACTGTGATGGCAAGATCGATCGTTTTATCGATCGCCAGGATGTGCGCAAGACGTTGCCTTTGCATCCTTTGAAAGAGGGTGAGGATTATATTCTCGGTACTTTTCTGGTGGGAGCTTATCAGGAGACGCTGGGCGATCTGCACAATCTGTTCGGTGATACGAATGTGGTGAGTGTACGAATTGAAGAAGACGGCAGTGTGGATTACAGCCGTGAGATTCACGGGGACAGTATTGCGGATGTGCTGAGCTATGTGGAGTACTCACCGCAGGATTTGTTTGAGCGCTTCCGAAAATTGGCGGAGCGGGCGGTCAAAGAGAAGCGGATTACTCCCCAGCAGCGTAAGGATATTTTGCACACTTATACCGCTTCGATGAGCGGGTACACCTACTTCGAGAAATAGTTTTTGGTTCGGTGGTGCGTTTTATCCCTGGTCCGGTGGTATGTTTGATCGCTGGTCCGGTGGTACGTTTTATCGCCGCCCAGTGGCGGCAGAGCACCGGGTATTGGTTTTCGGAACCGCTGTGTATACATCCCTGTACGCTGCGGCGGCGACGTCCCTGTCGCCGACGCTTCCGAAAACCAATACCCGGTACTCTGCCTTAACTTTGTATTTCTGTACTCCGTAGCCAGATCGAAGTAAGAAATTTTGATGCGAAGAGTCTGATGCCGGGGCCCTTTCGCTGGACCTTCAAAAACAGGATGTTTTTGCAGAGCCCCCAGGGATGGGTTAAGGGGGGACGCCTAGTCCGTGTCCAGCGAAAGGGCACCGGCAGCAGGCTCGCCCAGAAACGCGATTGTGGGTACCACAAAACCAAGAAGTACCCCAAACCCAGGGAGATTAATAATGGCCAACGTTCTGATAGTAGGCGCCGGCGGTGTCGGTCAGGTGGTTGCACACAAGTGTGCTCAGGTAGAAGAGGTGTTCGAGAATATCACCCTCGCCAGCCGTACCAAATCCAAATGCGACAAGATCGCCGATATGCTACCGCGTAAAATCAACACCGCGGAAGTGGATGCGGACAACGTCAGTGAAATGGTCGCGCTGATCGAAAAGGTCAAGCCGGACATGGTCATCAATGTGGCCCTGCCGTACCAGGACCTGCACATCATGGATGCCTGTCTGGAGACCGGCGTACATTACCTGGATACCGCCAACTACGAACCACCGGAAGAGGCCAAGTTCGAATACAGCTGGCAGTGGGCGTATCAGGATAAATTCGAGAAAGCCGGACTGATGGCGCTGCTCGGCAGTGGTTTTGATCCCGGCGTGACCAGTGTATTCACCGCTTATGCCAAGAAGCACCACTTCGACCGTATCAAAACCCTGGATATTCTCGACTGCAACGCCGGCGATCACGGGCTGCCGTTTGCCACCAACTTCAATCCGGAAATCAACATTCGCGAAATTACCGCCAATGGCCGTTACTGGGAAGAAGGCAAATGGGTGACCACCAAACCCATGGAAGAAAAACGGGTATTCGAGTTCCCCGAAGGCATCGGTGAAAAAGACCTGTACCTGCTGTACCACGAAGAACTGGAATCCCTTTCCAAACACTTCCCGGAAATCGAGCGCGCACGTTTCTGGATGACCTTCGGTGCCAGCTACCTCAAACATCTCGAAGTACTGCAGAACGTAGGCATGACCAGTATCGAGCCGATTGAATTCCAGGGACAGGAAATTGTACCGATCCAGTTCCTGAAAGCCCTGTTGCCGGACCCGGCGAGTCTCGGCCCGCTGACCAAGGGTAAAACCTGTATCGGCAATATCATCAAGGGTGTGAAAGGCGGCGAAGAGAAAATCTACTACGTCTACAACATCTGCGATCACCAGGAAGCCTACAAAGAAGTACAATCCCAGGCCATTTCCTACACCACCGGTGTACCGGCGATGATCGGCGCCAAGATGATGATGGAAGGCAAGTGGATGAAGCCCGGTGTGTGGAACATGGAACAGCTGGATCCGGATCCGTTTATGGATGATCTGAACAAATATGGCCTGCCGTGGCAGGAAACCTGGCTGGATAAGCCTTTCGTATAAAATCATCAATCCCGGGGCAATAGACTCGGGATTTTTGTAAAAATGAAGTGACGAAGATTTTATGGATCTGACGCCCCGCAAAGATTACTTCGGCGAATTCGACCCTGCCCGGGTACCCACGCCCTGCTTCGTAGTGGACGAGATCGCCCTGCGTGACAATCTGGAAGTACTCGCCGACGTGCAAAAGCGCAGCGGTGCCAAAGTGCTGGCTGCGCTGAAAGCCTTTTCCATGTTCAGCATCGGCCATATTGTCGCCGAGTATCTTTCCGGCACCTGCGCCAGTGGTATCAATGAAGCAAAATTGGGATTTGAAGAGTACGGTGGCAAGGACCTGGGCAAAGAGGTGCACGTATTCAGCGCCGGCTACAAAGAAGCGGAACTGAAGGAAATACTGAGCTTCGCCCATCATGTCATTTTCAATTCGTTTTCCCAATGGAAGCGCTACAAAACCCTGTGTCTGGAAGCGCAAAAGCAGCGCCCGGAACTCCGGTTCGGCCTGCGCATCAACCCGGAACACTCCGAGGGTCACACCCCCATTTACGACCCCTGCGCACCCTGCTCGCGGCTGGGTATCGTACGGGAACTGTTTGAAGGTGAAGACCTGACCGGCATCAGCGGCCTGCATTTTCACACCCTGTGCGAACAGGACTTCAAGCCGCTGGAGCGCACGATCAAGGCGGTGGAAGAAAAATTTTCTGATCTGATTCCACACATGGAATGGATCAACTTCGGCGGTGGCCACCACATCACCCGTTGTGATTATCAGGTTGACGAGTTGATTGCTGCGGTGAAAGCCTTCTCCGAGAAACACGATGTACAGGTGTACCTGGAACCCGGCGAGGCGGTGGCGTTGTTCTGCGGTGTATTGGTAGGTGAGGTGATCGATCTGACCTGGAACGGCAAGGATCAGGCGATCCTGGATGTCTCCGCCACCTGTCATATGCCGGACGTGATCGAGATGCCCTACCGGCCGGAAATTACCGGCGCTTCACTGCCAGACGAGTTCCCGCACACCTATCAGTTGGGTGGGCAGAGTTGTCTGGCCGGGGACCGGATCGGGGAGTACAGTTTTCCCGAGCCACTGAAAATCGGTGATCGGTTGGTGTTTGAGGAAATGGCCTACTACACCATGGTCAAGACCAATACCTTCAACGGTATTCCACTGCCTTCGATTGCGTTGTGGAATTCTGATACCGATGAGCTTCGGATGATTAAGGAATTCGGTTACGAGGACTTTAAAAATCGTCTTTCGTGACACCAATCCACCGCAGGTTCTCTGAAGCGATTGCGGTGGCGGTGTAGCACCGGGTGGAAGGTTTCAAAACCGAGCTAGGCGCCCCCCTGGGAATACATCCCTGTACGCTGCGGCGGCGACGTCCCTGTCGCCGACGCTTTTGAAACCTTTCCCCCGGCACTCCACCTTAAGTTCAACCTCAACCACTTCGTAATCCACGCAAGTAACGCTACGAAGTAGAGAATTTGCCACGAAGGCAGAGTGCCGGGTGCGGGTTTTCAGGAGCGTCGCAAACAGGATGTTTGCGCCGCAGCGCCCAGGGATGGGTTCACAGCGGTCCTGAAAACCCGCACCCGGTGCTCTGCCGCCACCAAAGGTTAAACAAGGCCACCAAGGTCCAACCGCAGAGCTACGACATGCACACAGAAGACCCAAACATTTTCCTGGGCTCCGAAATCGAACAGCCCAAGCCCGAAGAAGCGCTGTTCCATATCCTGCCCATCCCCTACGAAGAAACCGTCTCCTACGGCGGCGGCACCGGTAAGGGGCCGGCATCGATCATCGAAGCCTCCCACCAGCTGGAGACGTTCGACAATTTCTCCTACCCCTGCGAACTGGGCATCTACACCCGCGACCCCGTCGACGTAACCGGCCCCGCAGAACAGGTAATGGAAAACATCGCCAACGCCACCGGCGAAATCCTCAAGCTCGGCAAAATGCCCGTCGGCATCGGCGGTGAACACTCCGTCACCTGGGGACTGATCAAAGCCTACCTGGACGCCGGCATCGACGACTTCGGCGTGGTGCAGATCGACGCCCACGCCGACCTGCGCGACCGCTACGAGGGCCACAAGCACAGCCACGCCAGCGTCATGCGACTGGTGTGCGAAGCCGGCATCCCCCTGTACCAGCTCGGCATCCGCGCCTACTGCGAAGAAGAGATGGAAGCGCGCAAGCAGTACAACGTGCGCTACCTGGACGCCCACCAGCTGGTGCCCACCCAGATCCAATCCATCGAACTGCCACAAGACTTCCCCAGCAAAGTGTTCTTCACCCTGGATATCGACGGCATGGATCCCTCGGTCTTCCCCTCCACCGGCACCCCGGTGCCCGGTGGCCTCGGCTGGTACCAGACCCTGAACCTGTTTGAATCCGTCGCCAGGCAACGCGAGATCATCGGCTTCGACCTGCTCGAGTTCGCCCCCATCGAAGGCTTCCACGCCTATGACTTTGCCGCCGCGCAGCTGCTGTATCGACTGATGGGAATTGTGCAGCGCAACCGGGCCTGAGCCCCAACAGCCGTGGCTATAAGGTCACTTGAGTGCTGTGCGACAAACTGACAATTCTTAACGATCGAATACGTGCCAGCCGTAGCGCTTCTGTCCCGTTGCGGTTATTATTTGTGCAATAGTAAGTGCTCGCTTCGCGGGCGTATATATCGGAAAGGGTGATGAAAAAAGCGGTCAAAATTCTAGTGTTCGGCGTGGGTCTGGTGACGCTGCTGTCGTTTGCCTTTGCTGCGCCGCCAGCCTCGGCCCACGGCGGTCACCGTGGACATCACCACGGTCATGGACACCATCATCGCGGTTACTGGGGACCGCGACGCTACCGAGGCCCCCGAATCGGTATTGGCGTTACCGTGCCGGTACTGCCCGGTGGGTTTGTGAATATGTCGGTGGGCGGACGCCCGTATTTTTATGGCGGTGGCTATTTTTATCGCCCGGGCCCGCGCGGCTATGTGACGGTTTCCGCCCCTCTGGGGGCAGCGGTCGTGACGCTTCCCGCCAGTGCGGTGCGAGTCCAGATTGGCGGTTTCACCTACTACCAGTATGGCGACGCTTACTATCAGTGGCAGCCGCACGCCAGCCGCTATGTGGTGGTACCCGCGCCCACCGGTGTCACCACCACGACGACCACTACCACAACGACTACCAGTACCGCACCAGTGGGTGCCGGGTTTAACCCCGGTCAGGTGGTCGAAACCCTGCCCACGGGATACACCGCGGAAGTGATCAACGGGGTCCAGTACTACCGCTACGGCGACCGCTATTTTATGCCCACCCAACGAGACGGGCGGGAAGTGTACGTGGTGGTTCAGATCTAAGCTCAGATGGCCTCGGTGGCCAGCCCGTGATAACGGGCAAAGTCACCGAGGGCCTTGTTGAACCCCTTCAGTAAGCCGCTTTTCGGCGACTGCGACCAATGCAGCGCTTTTACCCTAAGCAACCCTGCCTCGCGGTCCGCCTTCAGATCCACCACCCCCGCAAAAGTATCCCGATACAGTATCGGCAGACAGAAATAACCGAAACGGCGCTTTGTCGCCGGTACATAGCATTCCAGCTGGTAATCAAAACCGAACAGACGCTTTAACCGCTTGCGTTGTAGTACCAGTGGATCAAACGGCGATAACAGGCGCACCCTGCGCGGAGGCGGGGGTGGATCGACGCCGAGATCTTCGGTCAGCATCAGCTCGCCATCGACCGGCGTCAGCTCTCCAGACGCCAGCATCCGATTTACCGCCGCTTTGACCAACCCCTTTTCCTGCCGGCGCAGATAGCCCGCTTCTTCAGCCCGACCGACGCCCTGAGCGCGCAAAAACGTGCGTACCAGATGCTCACCGTATTCGGCCTCACTGGCGGCAGTAGTGACCACATCCGATGGCAGTAGTCGCTCGGGGAGATCAAATACCTTCTGGAATCCCTGCCGATGGCTCGCCATCAGCTCGCCCTCGTGGAACAGCTGCTCCAGGGCCTTCTTCTCCTCCGACCAGGTCCACCAACCGCCCTTGGCGCGCACAAAATCACTGGCTTTCAGCGGCCCCTCGGCGCGGATGCGGTCGAGCACATAGCGGCTCAGCTTTGCGTTCTTCTCAAACCAGTGCTTCTGCCCCGCGCGGATCCGGTCCATGCGGAGACGGGCAAACCGGTAGTGCTGTATCGGCAAGTAGGCAGCAGCATGGGACCAGTATTCAAAGATGTGTCGCTGGCGCTCAGCGTCGTCGAGCTGGCGGATCAAGCGCGCTTCCCGAGTGGGGGCGAGGCGGGTGCTGAGCTGGTGATAATGGCCGCGGGTAATGACCTGGATGGCATCAAGCTGCAGTGCCCCCAACTGCTCGATCAGGCCCGGCAGATCACCGGGCCAGGGGGTGTGGATAAACTGTCGCGCCAGCACCAGTGCCCGGTGCTTGCCCGATATTCCGCTGCTGTTCTGCGCGGAGGGAGTCCGAGTAATCAAACGTTACGGGCCTCTTGTTGTCGCCCTGAAGGCGCTGCAATGTCAGATAAACCACTTCGTAGGTGGCCGGCAGACCAGCCGGCGTGCGGCGTGCTTCATAGGCCTCGGTCAGCCTGCGCAAGCGCTCGCGGCTCAACAGGCCTTTACCGGCCTCGCGGTTCACATTGTGCGCGCCGATGCTTTTCAGTTCACGCATCAGGGTTTTGACGTTGTCGAAGTGCAACACGCGCTGTTCACTGGTCAGCGCGCAATCCAGGTGATTGTCTGCGCAGGCCTGTTGCCAGGAAGCTGCCGGCAGAAACTGATTCACATGGCGATCACTATCCACCGCCGTCCAGCTCGCTTCAAGTTCCGCCAGGGTGCCGGGGGCGAGGGTGGAAATCAGGGCACGACCATCCACGCTCAGGATACGGCGTATTTCCGCAAACAGGTGAGGAAGCCGGTAACACCACTGCAGGGCAAAACTCGAATACACCAGATCGAAGCTGCCATCGGCCAGCGGCAGATTTTCCGCGTCCGCGGCAACGTAGCCATCCGCCCGGGGGCGATGGTTACGGGCATAAGCCAGCATCTGCGGGGCGATATCCAGGGCGATGATTTCCGCCTCGGGGAAGCGCTGGCGCAGCAGTTCGCTACCGTAGCCTGTACCGCTGCCGAGATCGAGAATCCGTCGGGGCTGCCAGCCCGCCTCCGCGCTACTCAGCAGCTGTCGACAGACAGCGCGCTGTAAATGGGCGGCGGCATCGTAACTGGCGGCGGCGCGACCGAACGCGCGCGCCACGGCAGACTTGTCCAGCGGTGCGCTTTCGCCGTCTGCGGCAGACAGGGTTTGTAAATGCTGCTTTAACAGCCGGGCAATGGTATCCGCCCGGCTCAGGTGCGGACAGTGCCCACTGTCGGCGATGACTTCAACCATACAGCCCTGCGCGCGCAGCTGATCCGCGGCAGCGCTCGGCACCAGCGCATCCCGCGCTCCCAAAATGTGCAGCGAAGGCTGCTTCAAATGTGCGAGCAGCGCGCGGTTATCCAGCTCTCCCAGGCATTCGAGCGCGTCGTTCCAACTGTCGGGCCAGCATTCGGAAACAGTCTCCGGCTGCCAGCCTTTGAGTGTTTTCAGTACGCTGCGCATATTGCGGTCTCCACGGGCCTCCAGCCCGCAGAAGCGCTGCCAGTTCTTTTCCGGTGTCAGGCGCTGGGCACGGCAGAATTGTGCGAAATCTTCCGCAGCCATTCCCGGCCACTCACTTCCCGCCTCGTCATTCCCGGGGCTCCCGTCACGGGCGACAAAACTGCCGTTGGCGGCGATGGTGACCAGGCCGCGGACCTTGTTTGAGCGCGCCGCGAGCTGCACTGCAAGCATCCCGCCCAGGGACCAGCCCACCAGCAGGCAGTTGTCCGGCAGTGTGGCTTCCAGTTGTTCTAGCAATGCCCCGGTTGCAGGCCAGGCTTCACCGGTACGACTGCCGAAACCCGGCAGTTCCACACAGTGTACTTTTTGCGGCATATCGCCCAGTGCCGGCAGCAGTGCATCCCAGCAGCGGCTGTCACCACCCCAACCGTGAATCAATACGATATTTTTTACTGCGCGATTCACGGTGATACCCCGGCAACCTGAGTTTTTTCCAGCGCTGTTGCCAGCGCCGTCAGCAGTCCGTCGATCTGCACTTCGCTATGAACCGCCGACAGGGTGATCCGCAAACGCGCGGTGCCGGCGGGCACGGTGGGCGGTCGGATGGCGCCGACCAGATAGCCCGCTTTCTGCAGAGCCTGCGCGACAGCCAGCACGGTGTTTTCACATCCCAGCACCAGCGGCTGAATCGCACTGGTGGATTCTTCCAGCGGCAGGCCGAGCAGGGCGGCACGGGAACGGAAATATTCGATACGCTGCTGCAGGATCCACGCTAGCGATCCGCCTTGCATCAACGACAGCGCCTGCACACAGCCTGCGGCCACCGCCGGCGGCATGCCGGTTGTATAGATATAGGTGCGGGCGAACTGGGTGAGGTAATCGATCAGCGCGCGGGAACCGGCCACAAAGGCACCGGCATTGCCGGCGGCTTTGCCCAGGGTGCCCATGACGATGGGCGCGGACGCCTGATCGAGACCGGCGGCAGCGGCGCTGCCGGCACAGGGAAATGCTTCACTGCCCATGGCGCCGAAGCCGTGAGCTTCGTCCACCATCAGCCAGGCATCATAGGTTTCACACAGCGCGGCCATGGCCGCCAGCGGCGCGGTGTCGCCATCCATGCTGTAGACGCCGTCCACCGCCAGCAGGATTTTTCCGCTGTCTCCGGCCTGCGCCCGAGCGCGTTGCAGTTGTCGCTCCAGCGCTACGGGATCATTGTGGGCAAAGCGCAGGTACTGGGCGCCACTCAGGCGACCGCCATCGATCAGGGAAGCGTGATTCAGTTTGTCCTGCACCACAAAATCACCGCGACCCACCAGCGCATTGATCACGCCCACGTTGGCCATATAGCCGCTGCCAAATAACAGCGCCGCTTCACGTCCGGTGAGTTCGGCGATTTTCTGCTGTAACTGCTGGTGTATTTCAAAGTGGCCGTTGACCAGGTGCGAGGCGGTGGCGCCGGCGCCCAGTTCGGCACCGCGCTGCTGGGCGGCGATCACCTGTGGATGGGTGGCGAGGCCGAGATAATCGTTGCTGCTGAAGGTCACCAGTTCGCGACCATCCACCCGCGCGTTCGGCCCCGGCGCGGCCGCAAGGGTTTTGTGGCTGCGGAACAACTGCTGCGCCCGGCGTTCCGTCAGGCGCTGCGCCACAAAGCTGTCGAGACTGTTGGTCAAAACCTTGTCTGCGCTTACGCCTTGGCGGCGTCGTAGAAATACGGATCGTTCTGCTGTTCGCTGATCTGCGCTTCCAGTCCCGCGGCCACCTCGGCCTCATCTTCGTGCTGGTGGTACTCCTCCGGTTTGATACCGAGGCGCGCAAACAGCTGCATGTCCTTGTTGGCTTCCGGATTACCGGTGGTGAGCAGCTTCTCACCGTAGAAAATCGAGTTGGCACCGGCCAAAAACGCCAGTGACTGCATCTCGTCGTTCATGGCCTCGCGACCGGCGGACAGACGCACGTGGGATTTCGGCATCATGATGCGGGCCACGGCGATACAGCGGATAAACTCGAACGGGTCCAGATCTTCGTTGTTTGCCAGCGGCGTGCCGGCCACTTTCACCAGCATGTTGATGGGCACCGATTCCGGCTGCTCCGGCAGGTTGGCCAGCTGCGCCAACAGCCCGGCGCGGTCCTTCTCCCCTTCGCCGAGGCCGATAATGCCGCCGGCACAGACTTTCATCCCCGCGGCGCGCACATTGGACAGGGTGTTCAGGCGATCCTCGTATGTGCGGGTGGTGATGATCTCGCCGTAGTATTCCGGCGAGGTGTCCAGATTGTGGTTGTAGTAATCGAGACCGGCATCGGCCAGATCTTTGGCCTGGTCGTCACTCAGCATCCCCAGGGTCATACAGGTCTCAAGGCCCAGCGCCTTCACCTCTTTCACCATCTGGGTGACATAGGCCATGTCTTTTTTCTTCGGCGAGCGCCAGGCGGCGCCCATGCAGAAACGGGTGGCACCGCTGGCCTTGGCCGCGCGCGCCTCTTCCACCACCGCTTCCACCTTCATCAGCTTTTCCCGCTCGAGACCCGTATCGTAACGGGCACTCTGTGGACAGTAGGTGCAATCCTCGGGACAGGCGCCGGTCTTGATCGAGCACAGGGTACTGACCTGTACCCGGTTGGGATCAAAGTGCTGGCGATGTACCTGCTGGGCGGTAAACAGCAGGTCGTTAAATGGCATTGCGAACAGGTCGAGCACCTGTTGACGGGTCCAGTCGTGGCGGACTTCACCGTATTGCGCGGAGGCCTGGGGCATTTGCTGGGTGGTGGTCACTGGGATTATTCTCCTCGAGGAGGGCCGCGAGACCCGTTGGTCGCTTATCGGCCGGAATCGGGCTTTTACAGCCCGCTCTTGTCAATCAATCAAAGCCAGCCAGTTTAGCCCCGGCCCATTCGCTGTCAACCAACCGAACCAAAACTGGTTTACAAGTCAGAAGCCGACCCGGGTAAGGAAACCTGTGATCACTTCCATCGCACGATTCTTGGCGGACTCCGCCTCCGCCGTCAGCCGCCACAGCGGGCGCACGCTCAACACTTTCAGCCGCTGCCTGCTGTGCCACACGGGCACCGATGTGGACTGCGGAATCTGCAGCGCGTGCCGCGACGATCTGCCGCACTTGGGCCACGCCTGCCGCCTGTGCGCGGAACCCCTCGCTACCACCACCGATCGCCACTGCCCCCGCTGCCTGCAACAGCCGCCACCGTTTGCCCACAGTAGTGCCTGCTGGTTTTACGCCTACCCGGTGGCGCAACTGATCCAACACTTTAAATACCATCGCGACCTGGTAGCCGGACGCACCCTGGCAGAGGTGGCCGCCGGACCGCTCTCACCCACGGGCGAACGGCCGGATCTGCTGGTGCCGGTCCCGCTGCACTGGCGACGCCAGCTGAGCCGAGGCTATAACCAGGCACAGTTGATTGCCGGGATTTTCGGGGGGCACTGGCAGATTCCGGTGGATAGCCGCGCGCTGCGCAAAACCAGCGCCACCGGCAGCCAGCAACAGCTGAAGCGCCGCGAGCGGCTGCGCAATCTGAGCCGCAGCTTCAGTGTTCCCGCCAGGGCACAACCCCGGCTGCAGGGACTGCATATCGGGCTGGTCGATGACGTGATTACTACCGGTGCCACTCTGGAAGCCGCCAGCCGTACCCTGCTGGAGGCGGGAGTGCGAATCGTGAGCACTTACGCACTGGCCAGAACCCCCTGATCTTCAGCCAGACTGCCCGAGGGACCACCCGGTACTCGCGTACCCATTTCTAGACCGAAATCACCGTTGGCGTCACAATAGCCGCCCTTTGCCGGCCGCGTGGCTGCTAACGTTAGAAGAGAAAGTCGCCAAACTGGGCGACACGCAGGGTGATTAGCGATGAGTGAATATGGTCTGCCCAAGGGCATTGTCATCAGTGGTACCGGTCTGTGGATACCACCAGAATCGATCAGCAACGAAGAACTGGTCGCCGCCTTGAATGCGCACGCGGAGAAATTCAATCGCGAGCATGCCGATGCCATCGAGTCCGGAGAGGTTCAGGCCAAACCCTACTCCTCCGCGGAATTCATCGAGAAGGCCTCCGGCATCAAGAGCCGCTATGTGATCAGCAAAGAAGGTATCCTCGACCCCGAGCGCATGCGTCCCTACCTGCCGGAGCGCGCCGACGACGAGCTGTGCCTGCAGGCGGAAATGGGGCTGAACGCCGCCAGACTGGCACTGGAGAAGGCCAACAAGAAACCGGAAGACATCGACGCGGTGATCGTGGGCGCCTCTTACCTGCAGCGCTCTTACCCGGCCATCGCGATCGAAATCCAGGGCGCCCTGGGTATCGACGGCTTTGCGTTCGATATGGAAGTGGCCTGCTCATCCGCCACCTTCGCCCTGCAGCGCGCGGTAGATGCCATCAGTTCCGGCTCGGCCAAGTCCGTACTGGTGATCAGCCCGGAGCTGGCGTCACCGCAGGTGGACTACACCGATCGCGACAGCCACTTTATTTTTGGCGATGTGGCCGTGGCCAGCGTGGTGGAGCGCCGGGAAACCGCCAATACCGACACCGCCTGGGAAATCCTCGGTACCAAGGCCAAGACCCTGTTTTCCAACAATATCCGCTCCAACTTCAGCTACACCGCCCGCGCTGCGGATGTAGACCCGTTCGGCCCCGGCAAACTGTTCCGCCAGAATGGCCGTAAGGTGTTCAAGGAAGTCTGCCCGATGGCGGCGGCACACCTGGAAAGCCAGGTGCAGGAACTGGGCATGGCGCCGAGCGAGATCAATCGCTGGTGGCTGCACCAGGCGAATATCAACATGAACCAGTTGATCGCGAAAAAACTGATGGGCAACGACGTCACCCCAGAGCGCGCCCCCGTCGTGCTGGACGAGTTCGCCAACACCGCCTGCGCCGGCTCGATCATTGCGTTCAACCGGCACAACGACGATCTGCCGGTAGGCAGCCGCGGTGTGATCTGTTCTTTTGGAGCGGGTTATTCCATTGGCAGCCTGGCGCTGGAGAAGGTCACGATTTAATTTTCAGATTCGCGCACTGCCTGAATTCCGTGGCGGTGCCGCTACCAGGTAGGGCTTTGCGAGACACGCCGTAAACCCAGTCCGGCCGCTCCATGCATTCACGGCGCCTTCGGCCCATGGGGGCTCTGCAAAAACATCCATGTTTTTGAAGGCCTCGCAAAGCCCTACCTGGCATCGACACCTTCACCTTCTACATCAAGCCGGACTCAACCTGATTTGGTTTTGGGCGGCATCACCACCCACTCCGGCTCTTCATACCCACCCAGGCTGCGGATCTCCACAAACGGCGCCGCGCTTTTGATGATCTCGGCGATCTGCGGGTCGTGCTTTGCTTCCATAGCGTCGCGGTGGGCTTTGCTCTCCCAGTGGGCGATGGCGATGAGCTTGTCCGGTTCGCCGATTTTGCGGTGCAGCTCGGTGCCGAGTGCCCCGGGGGCCCGCTGGATCAACTCCGAGGCCCGCATCCAGGCATCGGCGTATTCTTCGGCGGCGTGGCCGGGCTTCATGGTGACTTCAAAGATGTATTTCATTTCGGTTTCCGGTTTTTTGTTGGTCCGCTTGGCGACTGCTGTTTGCCTCTAAACAGGCTCGTACGGTCAACGGCTGGTGGAACAAAAACTAGGACGAAACTAGAAGGTGTCGGGCAACCGCGTTCCGCGTTAGCATAGCGCCCCAAGTCACCGGAGCGCCCCTATGACCGATTCCGTGAACCCTGATTCACATCCTGAAACTTCCCCTCATCCCGCTTCAACGCATCCCTACGATGACCTGACCCCGGATCGCGTGATCGACTGTGTGGAAAGCGTGGGACTGCTGTCCGATGCGCGTATTTTCCCCCTCAACAGCTACGAGAACCGTGTCTACCAGGTGGGCATCGACGAGGCGCAGCCACTGATCGCCAAGTTCTACCGCCCCGGGCGCTGGAGCGACGAGCAGATCATCGAGGAGCACCAGTTTTCGCTGGAGCTGGCGGAGGCGGAGATCCCGGTGGTGGCGCCGCTGGAATTTGACGGTCGCACCCTGATGGAGGCCCACGGCTTCCGTTTTGCGCTGTTTCCCCGCCGCGGCGGCCGCCAGCTGGAGCTGGATAACTTCGACCACCTGGAGCAGGTGGGCACCATGCTCGGGCGTATCCACGCCATCGGCGCCACCAAGCCGTTCCAGCATCGCCGGGCGCTGACCCTGCAGCACTTTGCCCGCGACAGCCGCGACTTCATTCTCGCCGGGGACTTCCTGCCGCGGGAAAATATCGAGGCCTACGAGACCGTCACGGCGCATATCATCGAGCAGATCGCGCCGCTGTTTGATCGCGACTGGACCACCCTGCGGTTGCACGGTGACTGTCACACCGGCAACTTTTTGTGGCGGGACGAAACCCCCTGGTTTGTGGATCTGGACGACTGTATTCAGGGTCCGGCGATCCAGGATATCTGGATGCTGATCTCCGGCAACCGCGCCGAGCAGACCGCTTATCTCGACGCGGTGGTGGAAGGCTACGAGACCTTCTACCCTTTCGACCCACAACAGTTGCAGTTGGTGGAACCCCTGCGCTGCCTGCGACAGATGCACCACGCCGCCTGGCTGGCGCGGCGCTGGGAAGACCCGGCATTCCCGAAGGCCTTCCCGTGGTTTAATAGTTCCCGTTTCTGGGCAGAGCATATCCTCGCCCTGCGCGAGCAGATGTTTGCGCTGCAGGAGCCACCGCTGACCCTCGGCGCGATTTAGTAAGGAAGGAGTACAACATGGAAAGCGTGAAAAGCAGCGTCAACAGCACCGCCGATGACACCCTGTGGCGCGGTATCCGCACCGATGTGGCGGTGCAGGTAGAGCGCGAGCCCATTCTGGCAAGCTTCCTGCACGCCACCATCCTCAATCACGCCACTCTGGAATCTGCCCTCAGCTTCCATCTCGCCAACAAACTGGACAGCCCGGTAGCACCGGCGCTGCTGATCCGGGAAGTCATTGACGAGGCGCTGGAAATGGACCCCGGCATCGGCCACGCAGCGCGTGCGGACCTGGCCGCAGTGGATCAGCGCGACAGTGCCTGCCAATCCCTGTACGAGCCGTTCCTGTACTTTAAAGGCTTCCACGCCCTGCAGGCGTGGCGTGTGGCCCACTGGCTGTGGCAACAGAACCGCCGCTCCCTCGCGCTGTTTCTGCAGCACCGTATTTCGGTGGTGTTCAGTGTGGATATCCATCCGGCGGCGAGATTGGGAGAGGGCATCCTGCTGGATCACGCCACCGGTATCGTGATCGGCGAAACGGCGGTGGTGGAAGACAACGTTTCCATCATGCAATCGGTGACCCTGGGCGGCACCGGCAAGGAATCCGGCGACCGCCATCCCAAGGTACGCTGCGGGGTATTGATCGGCGCCGGCACCAAGATCCTCGGCAATATCGAAATCGGCCGCTGCTCGCAGATTGCCTCCGGTAGCGTGGTGCTGAAATCGATCCCGGAGAAATCTCTGGTGGCGGGCGTTCCCGCCAAAGTCATCGGCCAGGCCAGCTGCGACCAGCCGGCACTCTCCATGAACCAGTGCGCACTGTCGCAGGTAGATCAGTTGAGCTGAATCTGCCGTCAGTCGCACCGACTGCGGGGCGCAGCGCGTTGCCGCCGGCTATCCTGAAAACATGAAATACAGTCTCAGTGCCAAAAACCTGGTCTGCCGCAATCTTGAGAACCGCGCCGCCTATTGCGCGGATCTCCTGAACCCGAAGCAGAGCAAGGAAATCACCGGTCTGCTGCGTACCGACAGCGGTCTGCTCTCTGTTCACTTCAATCAGGTAGTAAGCAATACCGTTGCCCAGCCACGGATTCTGCAACGCTTTGTGGTGGACTACTTCGCCGAACGCCACAGTCCCTTCTCCCTGTGGCACTGCGCCAGCAAACCCCTGGATGACGATGCCCTGATCGCACTGGGTATGGAGAAACTGCCACCGCGCATCGCCATGGCGGCAGAAGTCAAACAGCTCGCCTCTCAACCCAAAGCCGTCGACGGCCTGGATATCATCAGCGTCGACAACGCCGACGATCTGATGCGCTACGGCGAGCTGGTAGCGGCGCTCTCCGATGACACCCGCGAAAGCGCACAGATCACAAAATTTTTCCGCCAGCTATCCGAGCTGCCCGAACACAAATACAGCCGTTTGAAATTTTTCCTGGGGATACTGAAAGACAAGCCCGTCGCCACCGGCAGCCTGTTTTCCTCCGCCGACGCGCTGGGTTTTTATGACTTGGGAACACTGCCTGAATACCGCGGCCGCGGCATTGGCACCGCCATGTTCCACCACCTCCTCAATGAAGTTATCCACAGCCACCACAAACACGCCGTCGCCCTGGTGGATGAAAACCGGCAGAACCTGCTGTTAAACGCCGGCTTCTACGCCGTGGGCGAAGTCGCCCGCTTTCAGTTCGTACCCCAGCGCAGCGGCGCACATCAATCACAGACACCGGATTCCAACTCGCAGCAAAGCGACGACCAGAAGCGGGCCTGACCCCTGAAAATGCGCATACTCGGGCGCGTATCACGCGCGCCCGATCGGGAACGCCACCACCTCATCAATCCGTGACGCCCCGCAGGCCAACATCAATAGCCGATCCACCCCCAGCGCCACCCCCGCGCACTCCGGCATTCCAGAAGGTATCCCCGATTCCAGCGCCTGTACCAGCCGCTCCTCAAATGGATTCACCGGCTTGCCATTCTCCCCCCGATAGCGTTGATCCGCCTCAAACCGCCGCAACTGCTCCCGCGCATCCGTCAACTCCCAGTAACCATTGGCCAACTCCATACCGCCCACATACGCCTCAAACCGCCGCGCCACCGGCACCCCGTGCTCATCCTCCTCCACCCGCGCCAGCGCCGCCTGCGACGCGGGGAAATCGTACACCAGCGTAATCCCCGGCTTACCGCCCATATCCATATTCGGCTCGATATGGTGGCTCATCAGCAGATCCAGACACTCGTCTTTATCCACAGGCTCAAACGACAGCTCCAGGTTATACGCCACACAATCGCTCAACTCCCGCAGCGTCGCCCGGTGCGGATCCAACCCCAGATGCTCCAGAAACAGCGTGCGATAACTGCAGGAATGCACCCGCGAAATCCGCAACAACCACGACAGCAGCTCCCCCACCTCAATCATCAACCGGTGGTCATCCCAGCCCACCCGATACCACTCCAGCATGGTGAACTCCGGATTGTGCCGCCCCCCGGCCTCACCGTTGCGAAACGCCTTGCCCAGGTAATAACAATCCCCGATCCCCGCCGCCAGCAGACGCTTCAGGCCAAACTCCGGACTCGTCGCCAGAAAAGCCGGCTCGCCACTGCACTCGGCAGTGATCGAATCGATATGGGGATCGCTGGTGGCGCGACGGGAGAGGATCGGCACCTCCATTTCCAGCACCTGACGCTCGCTGAAAAAACGGCGGATATCCGCGAGCAGCGTGGCGCGGCGGCGGAGGTTTTCGAGCGGGGCAGAAGGCTGCCATGAAGATTGTTCAGGCATGCAAATGATCTTATGAGTAATGAAAGAACTTGAGTTTAGCTGCAGACTGGCAGTGCAGCATAAAGCGAAGGCGAGGCGCCGGGGGTGGGTTTTCAGGAGCGTCGCAAACAGGATGTTTGCGCCGCAGCGCCCAGGGATGGGTTTACAGCGGTCCTGAAAACCCACCCCCGGTGACTTGCCGCCACGGTACCATCAGAATGGTTCTAAATCTGGCAGTGGCGACTGATGGGGCGAATCAGTCTTCCTTCGCGCGCCCCAGGTAATCCCCATTACGGGTATCGACCTTGATGGTCTCGCCAATTTCCAGGAACAGCGGCACCTTCACCACCGCACCGGTAGACAGGGTCGCCGGCTTGGTACCACCCTGGGCCGTATCACCGCGCAAACCCGGATCCGTATCCGTAATCTCCAGAATCACATGATTCGGCGGCGTCACCGCCAGCGGCGAACCGTTGTACAACGTCACCACACAGATATCCTGCTCCTTCAGCCACTTCGCCGCATCGCCCACCGCCTTCACATCCGCCGGATGCTGCTCAAACGTCTCCGGCTCCATGAAATGGTAAAACTCCCCATCAAAGTAGAGATACTCCATATCACGGTCCATCACATCCGCCGCTTCCAGACTCTCACCGGAGCGGAAAGTGCGCTCCCAGACCCGGCCAGTCTTCAGGTTACGCAACTTCACGCGGCTGAAAGCCTGACCCTTACCGGGCTTCACGAACTCATTCTCCACAATGGAGCAGGGGTCGCCATCCAGCATTACCTTCAGACCGCCTTTGAATTCGTTTGTGGAATAACTAGCCATGAGCTCCTCGAAAAATCAGCAATATGCCTGTAAATTGATTAAACTTCGCGCGGCCCGCTCCAGAGCAAAGCCAGGCAAACAGCAGTACCGCCACCGACCGCGCCAAAAATAGCCGCCTATGATACAGCACCCCCAGCCCCCCCGTGAAATCAACACTGTCGAAATCCAGCCCGACAACGCCACCGGTGCGCGCAATCGCCGCTGGCAGGACGAAATGGCAGACCTGGTCACCGACCCGCAGGAACTGCTCCAGCTGCTGCAACTGACCCCGGAGCAACTGCCCCAGGTTACTGCCGCATCGGCGCTGTTCCAGCTGCGGATACCGCGGCCCTTCCTGCGACGGATCCGCCCCGGCGACCCCAACGACCCGCTGCTGCTACAAGTATTGCCCGGCGCCCCGGAACTGGAGACCACCCCCGGTTACAGCGACGACCCGCTGGAGGAAGCCAGCGCCAACCCGGTACCCGGCGTGGTGCACAAATATCGCGGCCGCCTGTTGCTGATCGCCGCCGGCCAGTGTGCGGTCAACTGTCGCTACTGTTTCCGCCGCGCCTTCCCCTACGGCGACAACCACCTCAACCGGCGCCAGTGGCAACAGGCCCTGGACTATATCCGCGCGCAACAGGACCTGCGGGAGGTGATCCTGAGCGGCGGCGACCCGCTAGTACTGAGCGACCGCCAGCTGGGCTGGCTCGCCGGCGAGCTGGCCAACATTCCCCAGCTCGACAAACTGCGTATCCACACCCGCCTGCCCATTGTCGCGCCATCGCGAGTAAACGATGAACTGCTGCAATGGTTCACGGAAAGCCGCCTGAAACCGGTACTGGTGCTGCACTGCAATCACGCCCATGAAATCGATGGGGAAGTGCGCGCGGCACTTTCCCGGCTGCGCGCGGCCGGCGTCACTCTGCTGAACCAGTCGGTACTGCTGCGCGGGGTCAACGACAGTGAAGACGCCCTCGCCGCTCTTTCGGAGACCCTGTTCGATGCCGGCGTTCTGCCCTACTACGTACATCAGCTGGACCGCGTGCAGGGCGCCGCCCACTTCGAGATCGGGGATCACCGTGCGCGCGCCCTGATCAATGGTATCCGCAATCGCCTGCCAGGGTATCTGGTGCCCCGTCTGGTGCGGGAAATCCCCGCGGAGAAATCCAAGACACCGCTGTAAACAACCGCGCCGGAGTCCCGGTATCGATCGACCAGAAACACCGGCCGCCTCACTGTCTTCGATTTTTCCCGATCCGACACCCAACGGGGTCTAACGCGTCTAAATAGCGGCGGACGGGGTGGATTGCGCACTATGCACTTGTTCCTCCCCGTGCCGCCGCCATACACTAACGGATTCGCGGCCAAACGGACTGGCAGCCTTCAGCATAATCTCAATCGGGCAGCCTGCAGTGCAGCACGGAAGCGGCAAACGAGAATCGAGAATACCGCCGCGACGCAGTACAACAGGAATATAATGACCAGCGACAACACCATCCGCCTACTTCTGATCCACGACGTACCCGCCGAAGCCCAGCGCCTGGTGAGCATGCTCCACAACGCTGGCCGCCCCAATCGTGCCCAGCACGTAGCCAGCGAAGCCGCATTGGTCAAACTCCTGCAGGAACACCCCTGGGACCTCCTTATCGCCGCCGAGCAGAGCAAAAAACTGGAAGCGGTGAATGCAATCCGCACCATTAACAAACTGCAGAAAGACGTCCCCACCCTGTTACTCACCGAGCGCGACGGCGCGCAGCCGGTCGTGGAAGGACTCAAAATCGGCGCCCGCGATGTGGTCACCGTCGACGAAGACCAGCATCTGCTGCTGGTCATACAGCGGGAGCTCACCGCGCTGGAAGAGCGGCGCCAGGCCCGCCTGCACGATCGCCGTTATCACGCCACACTGAAGCGCACCAAAGAACTCCTCGACAGCTCCAAAGATGCCATCGCCTACATTTCTGATGGCCTGATCGTGTACGCCAATGAATCCTTTGCCGAACGCTTCGGCTATCAGGAACGCGACGACATCGAATACCAGCCGCTGATCGACATGCTCACCGAAGGCGAGCAGCCGGACGCCCGCGACTTCCTGCGCCAGTGCGCCATCAGCAACAACGAAGTGGAAGCCCAGGAGTGGCAGTTTACCGCCAAGTCCGCCGGCGGCAGTCCACTGCCAATCAAAGCGGAAGTCCTCTCCACCATCTACGACGAAGAGCGTTGCCTGCAGGTGCGTATTGCCGCCAGCAGCGGCAATACCGAAGAACTGGAAGCCCAGCTCAGCGAAGTCAAAAACCGCGATACGGCTACCGGCCTCTACAACCGTCAACGCTTCGTACAGCTGCTCGACAATGCCATCCAGTCCACCACAGGCTCCCAGCGCACCGGCGGCCTGATGTATATCGAGATCGATCGCTTCGAAGAATCCGTTCAACAGGTGGTAGGCGTCGCCGGCACCGACGAGCTGCATATGAAATTCGCCCAGTTGTTGCAAAGCAGCGCGCGCCGGGGCGATATCCTCGCCCGCTATGGCGAAGAGAGCTACTGCCTGCTGATACCGGAAACCACACCGGACAGCGCCGAAGCCCGCTCCCGGGAATTGTTGCAGAAAATCGCCGACACCATCTTTGAAGCCGGCGGCAAAACCCTGCACATCACCGCCTGCATCGGTATTTCACTGATGAGCGAAACCTCCGGCAACGCCGACAAAGTACTGGAACAGGCCTCCAAGGCTCATGACAGCGCCGTCGCCAACAGCGACGGTAAAGGCAACGGCTTCGCCCTGTACGAACCCGACAGCCAACAGCAGGGCGATGCCGACACCTACCACCGCGCGCGTGTTGTTCAGGCCCTTGAGGCCGGTAATCTCAAGCTGCTGTACCAGCCGATCTTAAGCCTGCAGGGCAGCGGCGAAAAAATCTACGAAGTACTGGTACGCCTGGTGGACGGCAAAGAACAACTTGCCCCCATCGCCTTCCTCGAAGCCCTCGGCGACGCCGGCCTCTCCACCAAAATGGATCGCTGGATCATCCTGAGCGCCATCAAAGCGGCTGCCGCACAACGGGCCAAAGGCGACGACGTCTCGGTACTACTGCACCTCACCGCAGCCTCCCTGAAAGACACCAGCCTTCCCGCCTGGCTCGGTGTCGCTTTCAAGGCCGCCAAGGTGCCGCCCAAAGCCGTCACTTTTCAAATGCGCGCCGAAGACATCGGCAGCAACCTCCACGCCGCTCGCGACTTTGCCCATCTGGTACAGGAAATGGGCTGTCGAGTAGCCGTATGTCACTTCGGCACCGGCTTGAGCCCCTTCAAGGCACTGGAGCACGTCAAAGTCGATATCGCTAAAATCGACGCCTCGTTTGTGCGCGAAGTCCAGGACGAAGGCGAAGACAGCGAAGGACTGGTCAAACTCGTAGGCCAACTGAAAGAAATCGACACCCGCGTCATCGTCCCCCACATAGAACAGGCCAGCATGCTGCCCACCCTGTGGCAGTCCGGTACCGACTATATCCAGGGCTACTATGTACAGCCGCCGGGAGATGAAATGGACTTTGATTTCAGCCTGGATTGAACACAATTTTCTATCACAACAATCACGGAGCTATACCATGCTGCCCCAATTGTTTAACCCCGGCCTCGGCCGCCTGATCGGCGCCGGCCTGCTTGCCTGCAGTATCGTCACCCTCGGAGCCTGTAGCCAAAGCGAAGATCCCGCCGGCCAGAAGCAGCTCGAAGAGCGTTCCGGCGAACAGAGCCCGGAACAGTTGTCAGGCACCACCGCCGAAAAATCCTCCAAAGCAGAGAAAGCGGCACCGGAGTCCGGTGTCGACTACCACTCCTTTGCCAACACCAACGACTACCGGGTAAAGCACCTCGATCTCGACCTCACCGCCGACTTCGACAACAAAATCCTGAAAGGCACCGCCATTCTCGATATCAAGCGAGTGGGTGAAAAGAACCCGCCGCTGATCCTCGACACCCGCGAACTGGATATCAAAGCCGTGCGCGCAGGTCTCGGCGACGACCTCAAACCGGTCAAGTTCAGCCTCGGTGAAACCGACCCGAACCTGGGGACCCCGCTGGAAATCGAACTGCCCAAGGGCGCCAACAAAGTCGCTATCGACTACCAGACTTCTCCCGGTGCCTCCGGTGTACAGTGGCTGGAGCCGGAGCAGACCGCGGGTAAAAAGCACCCGTTCCTGTTCACCCAGGCCCAGGCCATCCACGCGCGCAGTTTTATTCCCCTGCAGGATTCCCCCCAGGTGCGCATGACGTACGCGGCCACCATCCGGACCCCGGATGACCTGCTGGCGGTAATGAGCGCCAACAACGATCCGGAAACGGAAAAAGACGGCGTGTACGAGTTTGAAATGCCGCAGCCGATCCCCTCCTACCTGATCGCTATCGGCATCGGCAACCTGGAGTTCAAGCCCATGGGCGAGCGCACCGGGGTCTACGCCGAGCCGGAACTGCTCGATGCCGCGGCAGCGGAGTTCGAAGACACCGAGGACATGCTCGAGGTCACCGAAGAAAACTACGGCCCCTACCGCTGGGACCGCTATGACCTGCTGATCCTGCCCCCCAGCTTCCCGTTTGGTGGCATGGAAAACCCGCGTCTTTCCTTTATCACCCCCACCGTGATTGCCGGTGACAAAAGCCTGGTGGCGCTGATTGCCCACGAGCTGGCTCACTCCTGGTCTGGCAACCTGGTCACCAATTCCAGCTGGCGCGACCTGTGGCTGAACGAAGGCTTCACCACGTATCTCACCAACCGCATCATGCAGTTTGTATACGGTGACGAGCGCTACAAAATGGAAATGGCCCTGGGTTATGACGATCTGCAGGCAGACCTCGCAGACCGCCCGGACAAGGACGAGATCCTGGCCATCGATATGCGCGGCCGCGATCCTGACGAAGTCTTCTCAAACATTCCCTACGAAAAGGGTTCCCTGTTCCTGTACGAACTGGAGCAGAAAGTGGGGCGCGAGAACTTCGACCAGTTCCTGATGGACTACTTCAACAAATTCGCGTTCCAGAGCGTCAACACCGAGGACTTTGTTAATTACCTCGACGACACCCTGCTGAAGCAGTACCCGGACAAGCTGAGCAAAGAGCGTATCAATGAATGGATCTTTGAACCGGGCATTCCCGAAGGCGCGCCGCACCCGCAGTCAGATGCGTTCACCAAACTGGACCCGATCCGCGAGCAGTGGCTGAACGGCGAGATTGAGGCCGGCGACATCGACACCGAGGGCTGGACCTTCCACCAGTGGAAGTACTTCCTCGACGGTATGCCGGAAAAACTGAGCGATGATCAGCTGCAGGAGCTGGATGAAACCTTCAGCCTGACCGACTCGAAAAACAACGAGATCGCGTTCAGCTGGCTGATGATTGCCGTACGCAACGACTACGAGCCGGCCAATGCACGTCTGGAGGACTTCCTCACCAGCATCGGCCGCAACAAGTTCCTGCGCCCGCTGTACGGCAATATGGTGGAAAGTGGCAAACAGGAAGAAGCCAAGCGCATCTTCGAAAAAGCCAAATCCGGCTATCATCCGCTGACCGTCAAGGTAAACAGCAAGATCATTTACGGCGACTGATTCGCGTCAGCTGAAATGAGATAAAAAAAGCCCCGTGGTTTTCAGAGCCACGGGGCTTTTTTTATGTAACGCTCGAACACTTAATTCCCCGCTACCAAACAACGGCGTAGCTACTCCGCCCCGGTTGCGCAATAAATCCCCGCAAAACCGCGAATAGTGTGGTAAAAATGGCAACCTTTTGACACTCAGAGACCGGCCAGCCACAGCGCACCATGGAAGACACGACCACTCCAGAGATTTTCTCTGCACCGACCATCGCATCACTAAACGACATACTGCCCGCGGAGCCCCTGCTGATGATGGGCGCGGGGCCGGTTCCGGTGCCCGACCTGGTGGCCAATGCCAACCGGAACGTCATCAACCACCTCGGTGCCACCATGTCCAGGATCATCGGTCAGGTGAAAGAGATGTCGCAATATGTCTTCCAGACCCGTTCGCCCTGGATTATGGGCGTTGCGGGGCCCGGGTCGGCGGCCATGGAAATGGCCATCGCCAACCTGGTCACCCGCGACACCAGAGTGCTGTGTGTTTGTAACGGCTATTTCAGCCACCGAATGGCGGAAATGTGTCAGCGACTGGGAGCGGATGTCGGAATCCTGCAGAGCGAGGAAAAGTCGCAGATCGACGTCGACCGCTTTGTCGCGGCTATAGAAAAGTTCGAGCCCGACTGTATCACCATCGTGCAGGGGGAAACTTCCAACACCACCTTCAACCGGCAACTGCCCGCGCTCGCCCGCGAGGCGAAGAAGAAGGGCTGTATCACCATCGTCGATGCCGTGTGTACCCTCAGCACCATGCCGCTGCAGATGGACGACTGGGGGATTGATGCGGTGATTACCGGTGGACAGAAGGGGCTGTCTTCCATCCCGGGGGTTTCACTGGTGGCATTTTCCGAGCGGGCGTGGGATCGTATCCAGAACCGAACCTGGACGCCATCGCACTGGTGCCTGGACGCTCTGCTCGCGGAAAACTTCTGGCACAAAGGGTCGTACCATTACACGGCACCGGTTTCCGGGGTACTGGCCCTGCACGAGGCGTTGCGGCTTATTTGTCTGGAGGGACTGCAGGCGCGGTTCCTGCGTCATGAAAGGTGTTCCCGCGCACTACAGAACGGTGTGCAAGCCATGGGATTGAAGCTATATGTTCCAGAAGAGAGCCGCCTGAACTCGGTCATCGGCATCGAAGCGCCCGAGACACTCAGCAATCGCACCATCTGCGCGACTATGTCGGAAAAGTATCAGGTGGAAATATCCGGATCCTTCGGGCTGCCCATCGTGCGCATCGGCCAGATGGGAGAGCAGTGCCGCGCACAGAACCTGTTCCGTACATTGCACGCGCTCGGCTGTACCATGCGCGATCTGGGTATCACGGTGGATATTCCCCGCGGCATGGGCGAATTGGAGAGTTCATTGATTGGTGCAAAAACGCAGGGTTGAGAAAGGCTGGCTGGTGGCGTATTGGGTTGAATAATGCGTCGAATGTGTGATGCCTAGATGGGGAGCAAAGGCGAGACACAAAACCGTCTCACAAATATTCGGTGCACATGGCGGCTACACAAACCGGCGCGTTTCTCTTAATCTTCCACACCTGAGAGAACTTGTGAGTGCAACTTTTTCGCGTAGCGGCGCGTCAAACCGATATTCACACCAATTGATAGTGGTATTGCTTCTGGCAACCGCGACCTCAACACACGACCTCAACACAGTCACGGACAGACAGCAGACGGGGATTCTCATGGGCAAACGCCTTCTCGCCATCATCGCAATCATTACGCTGGCACTGGCAGCCGTGGCCTGCGACCGCCAGGCCTGCTATGAAGAAGGCAAGCGCAATAACCGCCCACCGCTTCCCTTCGCACACCTCGGCACTGAGCTGGCGCCGTTTTTCACTTTTGCACCCTGAGCAATGCTTCGGTGATTGGACCAGTTATTGCCCCGGTTATTGGCTGGGGGATTCTTCCAGCAATGCCGCAATCTGGCGATCATTGAGGCCAAACAGGTACAGCGCGGCATCCAGCCCGAAACCATCGATGGCCTGCGGCGCTTCCGCGCGCACTTTCGGCTTGGCGTGGAAGGCAATGCCCAGTGCTCCCAGAGACAGCATCGGCAGATCATTCGCGCCATCTCCCACTGCAATCACCTGGTCCAGCGACAGCTCCATCTCCGCCGCCAGCTCCTGCAGCAACAGCGCCTTGCGGGCGCCATCTACGATCGGGTCAATCACGCCACCGGTGAGTGCACCCGCCTCAAACTCCAGCTGATTCGCGTGCACTACATCCACTGCCAGATGGTTGTCGCGCAAGTAATGGGCAAAATAGGTGAAGCCACCGGAGAGAATCGCGGTCTTGCAGCCCAGCGCACGCAGGGCCTGTAACAGTCGTTGCGCACCGCCCATCAGCGGCAGTTGCGGCGCGATTTCCGCCAGGCTCTCTTCGGTGAAGCCCTGCAGCAGGCTCATCCGCTTGCGGAAACTCTGCTGGAAATCCAGTTCACCGCGCATCGCCGCGAGGGTGATCTCGGCCACCTGGTCGCCTACACCGGCAATTTTGGCCAGCTCGTCGATCACTTCCGCCTGAATCAGGGTGGAGTCCATATCAAAACAGGCCAGCTTCGGCACCTGCTGGGTGGTACCTGCCTGCAGTACCAGCTCCAGTCCCATCTCTTCTGCCAACGCCAGCAATTCACCGCGCGCACGGTCAAATTCCAGCGCCGCCTCCAATTGCAGGCGCACGGCAGTGCACTGTGGACGGGCAGCCAGAATATCGATTGCCGTTACTGCCCAGCCGCGTTCGGCAATAAATGCCTGCAGCTGCTGCAGTTGCGCCAACTGCAATTCTTCCGTCAGCAGGGTCAGGCACCAGGGCGCGGTCACCGCTGCAGGGGCCGCGTCAAAATCGCCGGAGATATGCGCCGCGCTACGCGCGAAGACCTGACGGCACAGGGAAGATGGGGAGTAGATAGAGGAATTGGCAGATACGTCCATGACTGACTCTTGTGACAGACCAACAGCGGGTCGGAGTGAAAAAAGGCCGGGCATTATAGCCCGACGCCTTTTCTCCCTGAAGATGGCGGGCCAGAATACGGTAGAATCCAGCCAGGCTTGACCAGTACTAGAAGATGAAAGATTTCCTCGCCCACCTCAACGATGTTTACCGCACGCTGCCCGAGCGCTTTGCCAACCTGCCGACACGGCGCAAGCGCCAGTTGCTGGCCGCTGGCATCTGGCTGACCCTGGCGTTGTTCACCCTCGCCACCCTCGGCCATGCCTACGGACAGCAAAAGGCGGCCGCCACCGCGCGGGATAGAGCCAGCGCCACCGCAGCGGCGAAGCTGCTGGCGGGCCAGAGCCTGGATCAGATTGTGGCCGGTGACCGCATCAGCCTGCAGCTGCTGGCCAAGCAGGCGCTGGCGCTGCCGGCGGTGCGCGGGGTTACGGTACAGGATGTGGACTCCAACCCACTGGCGCAGGCGGGCGAGCGGGGACGCGGAGAAATGATCACCGAGCCGGTGGTGCTGCACGACAGTCTGGCGGGCAGCGTGGCCCTGAATATCCAGCCCGGCGCCGCGGTCAGTTACCCCTGGGCCAGCCTGTTACTTTGCCTGGTGTTCGCGCTGCCATTCAGCGCCGCCTGCGGGCTTGCCGCCAGCCAGCTCACATCCCGCTCCCCGGGTACTTCCAATCCCCACAAACGCAGGTCACTTACGGCGCCCAGGGCGCAACCCAAACCGCCACCGGAAGTCACCGCGGGCCTCTACCTGCGCCCACTGAACTGGGCCCAGCTGGGCAACCAGTTGTCCCGCAGCGCCCTGAATAATCTGCAGGCCGAACTGGAACAGCGTCTGCAACTGCTGACCCGCATCTACGATGCCAAGCCCCTGCCCAGTACCGGCCCCTCTGTGGGGCTGGGATTTGCCGGTGATGATGCTGCGTTCCGGGCGGTATGCGCGGGATTGCTACTACGTGGCCTGCAACAGTCCAGCCGCGCGACCGGCCTGCAACTGGCGGTCTCGGTGATGCCCACAAAACCGGACCGCTTTGATTTCGGTGGTGAGCAGTTACTGTCCCAGGCCCGCGGCGTGACCCTGCACCCACAACTTCTGGACGACACCTCACTGGAAAACCGTGTTCAGTGCCATACCGCCAGCTGGGGAGCCGAGGTCACCGGCCTCAGTCCCAAGCTGCAGCAGCTGCTGGACAATCAATTGCAGCAACTGGTCAACGCCTGAGGCCTGTAAACTACGCACTAACGATACCCCCACTAGGCATCAAAAGCGCAGAGCGCCCCCTCCTAATTTTCCCAATCTTATAAACAGCCTATTTTTCATCGCATTTTGGTTGTTGATTTCTCCCGGAAATCTTCGCGATTGCACCCGCGCGACACTTTAATAGCCCTCACTTGGGTTTCGGCTTGCTCCCGGTAACTTTGCTAACGAAAGCAACAGCCTTTTCTAACAATCGTCACCGGGCAACCGAATTGGGAAAGTACTACCCGCCGTTCGGCGTGGAGGTTTACATGAAGCGTGTATTCGGAGGAGTGGCTGCCGTAACTGGCGCCGCCCTGTTGACCCTTAGCGGGTGCAGCAGCATGGAGGACATGACCGATACCACCACAGCAACCAATCTGAATAAAGACAGGCCGGGTTACTACTCGGTACAGGGGCGCTACTACCACTGTCACCGGAATGGCCACTGCCATAACGTCCGCCACCCCAGCTATTACCGCCACGACGCGGTTTACCGCCGCTCCTACATCGATCGCCGTGGCCCCCAGCAGCCCCGTTGACAGGGCACAAATTGTGAACAGTGCACAGCGAACGACAATCGCGTTCGTTACCGGCTACTTTCTACCGGAGAACACCAATGAATCGCATGGTTAAAAATGGCCTGTTGGCCGCAATGGTATTCGGCTCGCTGACTCTCGGCGCATGCGCTACCGATGGTTACTACAGCGGCAGCACCGGTTACTCTACATACCCTTATACGCGCCCATATACCTATCCCTCGGGCAGCGTCTCGTTCTATTACTCGTCACCGCGCTACTATCGCAATTACAACCGCGGCTATTACCCCCGCCGCTACCATGGCGGACGCTACTATCGCTACAACCATCGCCACTATCGACACAACCATCGCTACTATCGGCACAACAACCGTTACTACCGTCACGGTGGCAAACACTATTACCACAATAAGCGTCCTGGAAACCGTCCAAGCCACCACGGTCGTCCAAGTCGCCACGGTCGCCCGAGTCGCGGTCGCTCCCATCGCTAGGCCTTTGCCACACCAGGCCTGATACCGGGGTATGGGGCCATCTCATACCTTGGTCATACAGACCCGCCACTCCCGCCGCTGATAGCATTTCATCATAGAAATGGTTAACAGCCGCGGGAGTTTTCAGTGCAGCAGGATCAATCTCAAACGGTACTCGTGACCGGCTCTACCAGTGGTATCGGTCTCGCCATTGCGCACACCTTCGCCGCGGCAGGTCACAATGTGATGTTGCACGGTCTCGAGAATGTACAGCAGGGCCGAGCGCTGTGTGAACAGCTGACCCGGTACGGTGTAAATGCCGGCTTCAGCAACGCCGATATCGCCACCGAAACCGGCTGCAGCCGGCTGATCGCGGATACTCGCGAGGCTATCGGCCATCCCTCCGTACTGGTCAACAATGCCGGCGTTCAGCACACCGCGCCCGCCCATGAATTTCCCACGGATAAATGGCAACAGATTCTGTCGGTAAACCTGAGCGCGACGTTTTTCCTGAGCAAGGAAATACTGCCCGCGATGCGCGCCGGCCAATGGGGCCGCATCATCAATATCGCTTCGGTACACGGCCTTGTTGCGTCGGAACAAAAAGCCGCTTACTGCGCCGCCAAGCATGGCCTGGTGGGACTGACCAAGGTGTTGGCGCTGGAGAATGCCGACTGCAATATCACCGCCAATGCCATCTGTCCGGGCTGGGTGGAAACGCCCTTGATCCAACCGCAGATAGAATCCATTGCGCGGAACGAGTCAGTAGATATGGATGCGGCCCGCGCGCAGCTGGTGGGCGCCAAGCAACCCCTGGCACAGGCCACCACCCCCGATGCCATCGCGCAGCTCGCACTGTATTTGTGTGGAAAATTCGCCAATACCATTACCGGTGCGGCGCTACCGGTGGACGGTGGATGGACCGCGCAGTAGTATCTTCAGCACCCGACTACTTTACTTTGCAGGGTGCTGCCGTGAATTATCAGTTGCTGATTGCCGATGACCATCCGCTGTATCGGGATGCCCTGGCGACAACCCTCTCCAACCACTTCTCCGACGCGAAACTGGCGCAGAGCGAGGATCTCGACTCGACGCTGACCCGCCTGGCCCATTCCGAAATCGATCTTCTGCTGCTGGATTTGAATATGCCGGGCAGTGAGGGGTTCAGTGGCCTGGCACGTATTCGCAATGATTTTCCGGCGGTGCCGGTGGTGGTGGTTTCCGGCAGTGACCGACATTCAGTAGTGCAACAGGCCGCGGGCCTCGGGGCCAGTGGCTTTCTGTCCAAAACGGCGCGGCCAGAGGAGATTCTGCGGTGCATTGAGTGTGTGCTTGCAGGGGACCAGTGGTTCAGTGAAGAGGCACTGGCGGGGGAAAGTGAGAGTGTGCTGGCGGAAAAGCTGAACCTTCTGACACCGCAGCAACTGAAAATATTCCAGATGATTGCCCGCGGGATGCTGAACAAGCAGATTGCCTACGACCTGGACATTACCGAACCCACAGTAAAAAGCCATGTCACTGCAATTTTACGCAAGCTCGAACTCAGGGATCGCAAACAGCTGATTCGTGAGGCGCAGGCTTTGATTCGGGTTTGATCCTCGTAATCAATCCGTAGTTACTCAAGCTCTGCTTGGAGTTCGATGGCGGTGGAGTACCGGGTGCGGATTTTCAGGACCGCGGTGAACCCATCCCTGGGCGCCGCGGCGCAAACATCCTGTTTGCGCCGCTCCTGAAAATCCGCACCCGGCACTCCACCTAAAATTTAAGTTAATTTACTTCGTAAGCGAATCCAGCAAATATTCAGCAACCCGCGAATAAACTTGTTCACAAGCCTCGGGAACCAACCCTTCCAGATTCAAAAACGCATGAATCATATCGTCAAAATTTACGTGTTCCGCTTCTGATCCACCCTCACGCACCTTCTGCACATACAGAACCCCTTCATCCCGCAACGGACAAAACCCGGCAGTGATCACCAGAGACCGGGGTAAACGCGCGGTAAATTCTCCGTGTAGTGGAGACGCCAGGTAGGGGTTTTCCGCGTTCTGAAAATAGTTTTCGAAATACCACTGGATCTTTGCGTTCTCCAGCAGATAACCGCGACCATTTTCCGCAATTGATGGCACGCTCATGGTGTAATCCAGGCTTGGATAAACCAGCACCTGCGCATCGATAGTGTGCGGCTGATGTTGCAGCAGGCGGGAGGCGGAAGCACACAGTGCGCCGCCGCCGGAATCCCCCATCAACACCCAGCGGCCATTGTGCGCAATGCCTTTTTTATCCAGTGCCGAGCCCAGATGGCGCACCACACTGATCAGATCGTTTAGCGCCGCCGGGTAAGGGTTTTCCGGTGCGAGGCGGTATTCAACCGAAACCAGGGTGCGCCCACAGGCCGCCGCCATCCGTCGACAGATGGGATCGTAGACGGAAACACTGCCCGCCATATGTCCGCCGCCGTGACAGAAAATAATGGCACTCTTCTCTGCCGATGCGCCTTCTGGTTGATAGATCCGCACCGGAACCGCGTATTCACCACCAGCTACCAGGGTTTCCACGACCGGCATTTCCGGGCCGGGTTCCACGAATGTTCGCGTCAGGTTGGCGAGGCTCTCGCGGGCGGCAATCGGCGTGGGCTCAAACCCCGCCGCTTTCAACTGCGCCATCTGCGCGTTGACGACCTCCAGCCACTCGGCGAGCCTGGGATTAAGCTGTCGCATTTTCGGCCTCCAATGTCTGATCCGTTGCGCTGGCTTTCTTGCCGCTCTCTGGCAGCAGGAAACTGAATACAAACAGCGAAGCCGAACAGGCCACGGCGAAATAGGCCGCAGTGGCGGGTTCGCCACTCATGTCTGCCAATAAGCCGGCGCCGTACATGAGTACCGTTTCCACGCCGTAAGAAATGGACCAGAACATGGCAAAGGTGACGGTAATTCTGCCCGGTGTCATGCCCGGCAATTCCTGCGGCAGGGTAACCAGCGCGGTCATCGGCAGGAACATGCAGAAACCGGCCATGGCCGCCGCCGCGTAGGCAATGATCGGTTCACGGCTGACCAGCATGATCGCGGCGAATATCACCAGCGCCAGCCCGGAATAACGCAGCACCGGAAGTCGCAGCGGAAAGCGCTTGGTAACGATAATGCCCGCAACCGTACCCACCATCCCCGCGGCGATCATCACCGCCGACAGATGGCTGCTCGCCACCGCAAAGCCATCGATCAAGGGGAACAGCGCGAACACCGAGATATAGCAGAACAGCACACCGCAGTAAGCCAGCGGCAGCCACCAGTTGAAGCTTTCCCGCACACCCTCTTTCAGGCCGTATTTTTCCTGTGGTTTGTCGGCGCCGCCGGACAGGGAAAAGTTTTCCGCACTCAGCCACCACAGCACACCCAACGCCAGCACCATCACGCCGTACAGCGCCACCACCGATTGCCAGCTGCCGAGCAGCGCTGCGAGAGTACCGGTGGAAAGCAGTGCAAGCAGGTTGCCGGTATTGAAGGCCGCCGCGTTGATGCCGTTGATCATAGGGCGCTCTTCGGCGGAAAAGTAATGCAGCACCACCGGGGCGAAGTAGACAATCGCCAGCGCACCGCCGAGGCCGAGGGCGAGGCGCGACATCAGCCAGGCAGCGTAGCTGTCCGCCAGGGCACCGAAGCCGCCGGCGGCAATCAACACAATGGCCAGCGCAAATGCGCGCTTGGCACCGAGCCGCATCAGTAACGCGGCCGCAGCCAGGTTACCGACGATCTTGGCAATGGTAATCACATTACTGCCCCAGGTGGCGTTGGCGAACCCCTCTTCGCCAAAGGACGACTGGATCGCTGGGGTCAGTATGGCGCCGGAGACCCAGCTGGCTGCGAACAGTGCGTAGGCACTGAACATCAAGATTTCCAACAGATACTTTTTCATCGCTGTTACCGCTGATTGTGTTGTTGTTTTTATCAATACTTTTCAGGCTTACATTTCGGGTTTAGGGGATCAGACTGCGCTGCCAGCCAGGCTTTGCCTATACGACCTTGGTAGCAGGGTTCTCCGGCGCCGCCGCGCGTCGGATTTTCTGGTGCTGCTGCAACAGTGCCCGCAGTGCCGCCGGGCGCAGGGGTTTCTGCAGGAACTGCCAGCCGGCACTGCGCGCGCGGTGTTTGACGGTATCGGTATTTTCCGCGGAGACGATCACACAGGGGGCCTCTGCCTCCCACTGTGAGAGCAGCGCCGCGGCGAGATCGATGCCGTTGTCACCGTCGTCCAGGTGGAAATCCATCAACAGCAGATCGGGCTCGGTCGCCTGCAGCGCGTCACTGCGATTGCGCGCGCAGTGCACTTCGCACCCCCAACCCTGTAACAGAGCCGACATGGCCTCGAGAATCGATGGCTCGTTATCCACACACAAAACCCGTAGATCCAGCCTGCTACTGCGCGCTCCCTGCATCGGCTGCGCGGTGCGCGGTTCCCGGGTGGCGCGCGCCCGGGGCAGGCGCACCCGGAATACGCTGCCTTTACCGGGCACGGAGGACAGGGTGATCGGGCTGTGCAACAGCCGACACAGCCGCTCCACGGTGGCGAGCCCCAGGCCGTAACCGTGTTGACGTGCGCTGTCTGACTCCTGTGAGCCGGATTCCTGAGAAGCCACAGGCGTAAGCCGGCAGAATTCGCGGAAAATCGCCTGCTGCTGTTGTTCGGCAATCCCCTCGCCGGTATCCCAGACTTCCAGAGAAAGTTCGCTGCCGCGGCGGCGCGCACCGATCAGCACGCCGCCTTCGCGGGTGTATTTCACCGCGTTGTCCAGCAGGTTCTGCACTACCCGGCGCAACATTTTGGCATCGCTGTGTACCCACAGGTGGCAGGGGCGGTAGCGCAGGCGGATACCGCGCTGGCCGGCGGCCGCCCGCGCCTGGGCCACCGCATCGTCGAGAATGCCGTCCAGGGAAACCGCGGCGAAACTGGGGCGGATGTCCCCGGCGTCCATACGCGCAATCTGCAACATGTCGGTGATCAATTGCTCGGCGGCCGCCAGGGCACGGTCCGCGCGGGTCAGCAACTGACGGCTACCGTCTTCCAGTTCCCGCGCAGCGAGGGCATCCAGAAACAGCCGACTCGCATTCAGCGGCTGCACCAGGTCGTGACTGGCAGCGGCGAGGAAACGGGTCTTGCCGGCACTGGCGGCGTGCAACTCTTGGTTCAGTGCCGACAGCTCACCATTAAGAGACTGCAATTCCTCATTGACGGTTTCCAGTTCCGCGGTGCGGCTGGTGACTTTCTGCTCCAGGGAATTGCGGATTTCGGTGAGCTGCGCCAGTGCGTGCTGGTAGTCGGAGACATCGGTATAGGTGGTGACAAAGCCGCCGCCGGGGAGCGGATTGCCGCGGATTTCCAGTACCGTACCATCGGTGCGGTGACGCTGTACGCGGTAGGCAGTGCCGTTGCGCAGGTGCTCCACCCGTTTTTGCACATGGTCTTCCACATCCCCGGGACCGCACTCGCCGCGGCTGGCGTTGTAGCGCACCAGCTCCGCCACCGGGCGGCCGACATAGATCATTTCCGACGGATAGTGGAACAGGTCAAGGTAGCGGCGGTTCCAGGCCACCAGGTTGAGATTGGCATCCACCACCGAGATGCCCTGATCGATATTGTCGATGCTGCTCTGCAACAGGCCGCGCCCGAACTGGTAAATGTCCGTGGCCTGATCCAGTTGTTGGTCCACCCCCGCAGTTTCGCTCAGCTGCCGCACCAGACGTCGGGCGCTGGTACTGCCGACGATACCGGCGAGAATCTTTTCCACCGCCTCGCCATAGCCCGACGCCGCCTCCCGGCCACCAGCTGTCTCGAGGAACGGCGCCAGTGCGCGATCCGCCGCGTCTTCCCCTACAAAGCGCGCCAGCAGCAGGCGCAGACGCGCCTTGTCCACTGGCGCCGACGCCACCACCGCGGTAGCCGGCCGCCATTGATGTAATGCCAGAGACAACAGCACCAGTACCAGGGCATTCAATCCGAGACCAAACAGGCAACTGGTGGTGAGCGGGTTCCAGCCCAGGTTCAGGGACTGCGTGATGGCATCTACGCCACCCAACGCCGCCGGCAGTGCCGACAGCGCCCAGATTGCAGCGCCCACCAGCAATCCCGCCATCACCGCTGCTGCCCGCAGCCGCGGCCAGCCCGCAGGCCATACCACTGCGGCGATCATCGCCGGCGCTAATTGTGCGGCCAGCGCCAGTGACAGCAGGCCGAAGGTGCCCAGGCTGACCCCGGATCCGATCAACTCACTGACCCCGAACGCCGCCAGCATCAGCAAACCGATGATCACCCGCCGCACGCGCCGCAGATCCGCCCCCAGCACCTGACCCGAGGGGCGGCGCTGCAGGCGGCGCAGCCACCAGGGCACGATCATGGTATTGGCGATCATGGTGGACAGGGCGATGGTGGCGATAATCACCATACTGGAGCCGGCGGAGAGACCGCCGACAAACGCCAGCAAGGCCAGCCAGGGCGTGCCGCTCTCCAGGGGCAGGCCGAGTACAAAGCGCTCGGCGTTGTCGTACTGGTCCGGCAACCACAACAGGCCGCCATAGCCGACAATCAGAATCGCTACCGATACGATACCGAGATAGAGGGGAATCAACTTGCGCACCGGGCCGATATCCCGCGCATCGTCACTTTCGATCATCAGGATGTGGAATTGTCGCGGCAGGCAGAAGATCGCCGCCATTCCCAGCACCACCACCGCAAGATAACCGGTATCGGCCGGGCGGCTGCTGGCAATCGCCTCCACACGGGCGCTGGCAAGCGCGGTGCGCGCCAGGTCAACACTGCCCTCAAACGCAGAACTCACCACAAACCAGGCTACTGCCACCAGCGCGCCGATCTTCACCAGCGCCTCAAACGCCACCGCCAGCAACATGCCATTGCGGTGCACGCTGCTGTCGATATGACGGGTACCGAACAACAGCGCAAACAGGCCCAGGGTGGCACTTACCACCCCGGTGACCACCGAACCGCTGGTTTCGTCGCGCCCGGTGTTCTGGGCCAGCAGCAGAAAACTGTCGGCGACGGCGCGCAATTGCAGCGACAGGTAGGGCACGATGGCAACAACCGCCAGCAGCGCCACCGTGGCGGCGAGCCACTGGGAGCCGCCGTACTGGGCACTGATAAAGTCCGCCACGGAAGTGGAGCCCTGCTGCTTGGACAGGCGCACAAAACGCATCAGCAGGGGCGCGCCGAAGATCAGCATCAGACTGGCACCGACAAAGGTGGGAGGCAGCAGCCAGCCTTCCTCCACCGCCTGCGCCGACGTGCCGAAGAACATCCAGGCGCTGGTATAGGTACCGGCAAGCGCCAGCATCACTGGCTTGAACGGGCGGATACGGGCTGCCGGCAGCCGGTCACCCCAGAAGGCGATGGCAAACAACAACAGCAGATAGCTGAGACCGACGGCGGCCAGTAAAGTCAGACTGAACACATGGCACCTGATTCATTATTCTGTTTATATGAACCAGAGTACCCGATCGCCTGTTTTTTGTCCCACGCTGGTTTCGGCTCCAGCGTCATACCTTGGTCTAGCAGGCAAGGGGGCAATCAGCCGATAGAGTGCAAATCCGAAACTTACAAAATAACCATAAATTGGTGATCGGAGAGAGTCATGCGCAAAACTATCAAGTTCAACCCTATCGCCGTGGGCGTCATGCTCGCCTGCGGCGCCAGCCTGTCCCATGCAGACCCGCAACTGGAAGAAGTGACCGTTACCGCGCAGAAGCGCGAACAGTCCCTGCAGGAAGTGCCCGTGGCGGTGACCGCGATCAGCTCAGACCAGCTGATGCAGAACGGAGTCAGCGATCTCACCGATGTACAGAAGCTGTCTCCCAATACTACGCTACAGGCGAGCCGCGGCACCAACTCCACCCTGACCGCGTTTATCCGCGGCATCGGTCAACAGGACCCGCTGTGGGGCTTCGAACCGGGTGTGGGTATTTATATAGATGATGTGTACATTGCGCGTCCACAGGGTGCGGTACTCGACATTCTCGACGTAGAACGAGTGGAAGTCCTGCGCGGTCCGCAGGGCACCCTGTACGGTAAGAACACCATTGGTGGCGCGGTTAAATATGTCACCAAGAAGATGACCGGCGATACCGAAGTGAATATCGGTGGCACACTGGGCTCTTATAACCAGCGCGATATTAAAGTGGCGGCCTCCACCGCGATTTCCGAAACCGTCAATATCGGCGGCGCCATTGCCAGCTTCCAGCGCGACGGCTTTGGCGAGAACGTCCGCACCGGGGAAGACCAATACAACAAAGATGTGCTCAGTGGTCGCTTCGCGGTGGAGTGGAATCCCAGTGATACCGTCTGGGTACGCCTCGCCGGTGACAAAACCATCGACGAATCTGCTCCCAAACACGGCTACCGACTCGTCGAGGGTCTCGCAGGAGAGCCTGTCCTGAACAGTGTCTACGACACCGAATCCAATATGCCGGCGGAAAACCTGGTGGAAACCAGTGGTATGTCTCTGACTGCTGAATGGCAAATGTCCGATAGCGTCACGGTCAAATCAATCACTGCGCACCGAACTGGTGAGACCGAAACCGCAATCGATTTCGACAGTGTCAATCGTCCGGACTTCGATGTCCCCGCTTATTATGAGGATGATCAGACCACGCAGGAATTCCAGTTGATCTGGGAAGGCGACAATGCCGATCTGGTCAGCGGCCTTTATTACTACACGGGTACCGCAGCGGGTGCATTCGATGCCGTACTCGGGTACGTGAACCTGAACGACCCGGAAGCTGAGCCAACTCTGCCGGTAGGATTGACACAGCAGGTTGCCGGCTCCGTGGATACCACCAGTCTTTCCGCTTACGCGCACTACAACTGGCGGTTTGCCGAAGACTGGAATCTCAGTCTCGGCGGACGTTATACCAAAGATGAAAAAGACGCCGAGGTATTCAAAGCCAACTTCGCCGGTTTATACAGCCCTACGTTTGCCGGCAAATATAACCCCGGCCAACCGGCAGCCATTTTCCTCGGCGCGCTGACCGACTATGAAAACAGCGACAGCTGGGGTCAGTTTACCCCGCACGTCGGTCTGGATTACCAGATTGATGACGACACCATGGTGTACGCCACCTATAGCGCCGGCTTCAAAAGCGGTGGTTTCGATATGCGCGGCGACGCCAGTGTTCTGCCCTCGACCGTCGACGGCTTTGATCCGGAAACCGTGGACACCTACGAGCTCGGGGTAAAGTCTGACCTGTTCAGCAATCGACTGCGCCTGAACGCCGCCGCGTTCCGCGCCGACTACAACGATATGCAGGTAACCGTTCAGCAGTTCACGCCCGGCGGCGGCTTCTCCAGTGCGGTACTGAATGCCGGTGAGGCACGTATTCAGGGGCTGGAACTCGAAGCCACCCTGGCGATGACCGACAACCTGCTGGCGAATTTGACCCTGGGCCTCGCGGATACCGAGTTCCTGGAGTTCATTTCCGGCGGTGTGGATGTGTCTGATGAACGGGACATGCAAAACACTCCAGACACCACCGCGATGTTCCAGTTGAACTACTCCATGGTCATGGATAACGGAGCAGAGCTGGTATTCCTGCCCACGGTTTCCTACCGCGCAGACACCCAGATCTTTGAAACTCCCAGTATTCTCGACCAGGAGGCCTATACTCTGGTGGATATGACGGCGACTTACTACAGCCCGAGCGGTGACTGGAATATGAGCCTGGTCGGTAAGAACCTGGCCGACAAAGAGTACCGGATCGCTGGCTACGGTTTCGGTGGCGCCTTCGATACCGGCTTCTACGGCGCGCCGCGCACCATCGCTCTCACCGGCAGCTACAACTTCTAAAAACCCGTCTCTCACAGTGTTGCGTATTGATTGGGGCCCCGATGGGCCCCTTTTTTGTCGCACCAGTTTTTCTTTCGGCGCAGCCTTAAACAAATTGGCGCATGCATCCACACTTTGGCAGCTGGCTCTTCTAGTCTGAACAGTGAGGGCGGCGGAAATCCCGCCTTCTCCAATCAGCCAATGAGGTATCAGCGTGCAGAAATTGAGTAGTATTCTGCTGGCTGCGGCGGTAGCGGCAGGGATTGTCGCCGGTTGCACCGCAACCGAGTCGAAAGAGGAGAGCCACGCAATCAGGACTTTCAGCCAATCCCAGGGATCCGGTGAACGCACCCCGGAACACCTCTACATCCGCTCCGAAGAAGCCCCGCCGGTCACCATCCCGGCCAACGCGCCCAGGCGCAGCCCCAAGTCCCTGAACGTCAACGGTGCCAAATTCCGCTGCTATGAACGGGAAATGGACAACAAGATTGTTGTGCGCTGCGTACGTCAGACCTGAGCTTCCCCAGCGCCCCAACCTAAGCAAGACTGGCGACGGGGGCGGACGGTCACACAGTAAACCGTGAACGTCACCGCACCAGCTTGGCGCCTTTTTCGTCTCAGCCATGACAGGCGCAACTATGATTGGGTAAGTCGCAACGATATGGGCAGGGAGCTCAAGTATGAAATCACATCTGCTGATCTGGCTGGCCGGCCTGGCCATACTGATCGCCGGCTGTATGGGTATGGACTCGAAGGACTCGGGTCCCACTCAGACACCGGGCACGCTTTCCAGTGTCTGCGAGGGTAAATGGCAGATGCGCCTGCTGCGCCTCGATGGCGAAGCAGTGACAGTCTCCGAGCCGGAGACATTCACTTTCCTGTGCAACGCCAACGGCGAAGCCATGGGCAAGAGCGGCCTCAACACCTATCGCGGCGCCATGCAGATCACCGATACCGGCCAGCTTCTGTGGGATACCAGCAGCTTCGCCTCTACCAAAATGGCGGGGCCTCCCGCGGTGATGGCGCAGGAACAGCAGTATCTCGGCGCCCTGTCGCGCACTACCCAGGCATTTGTAAAAAGTGGTGGTGGTCGCCTGATCCTGCGCGATGCCTCCGGCAATACCTTTATCGAGTACATTCGCGTAGGTCGCTAGCGCGCGGACCGGGCGCAGCAGGTTCCACTCCCCTCTCCGGCAAGTACCGGTAAGTACTTATTGGTCACAGACCGGGGAGGGAAAATCATGTTAAATGGCGCAAACAGCTATTGGAATTCCTTCATGCTCTGTCCGCGTCACATCCGTTCTTCCCTGGCCGGCGTTCCCGCCTGTCTGGGTGCGTTTTCTTTCGGACCTTCCGCTCTGCTCCTACTGTCCCTTATAGCCGCTAATGCCCTTACCGGCTGCGGTGGCCCCGCTCAGGTATCCCAACCGCAATCCTCCCGTCAGACTGTGACTACGGAAAGCCTGTGCGCACGCCAGTGGCTATTGAAAGAGCTGAGGGTGGATGGGCGCGATCACCGCCTGTCGATGTTCTGGCAAAAAATGTGGCGGGACCGCCCCTACCTGACCTGCGACAAACTGGGATTCGTGCGCGGCAGTGCCGGATCCAACCCCTACCTGGGTAAATTCTCCCTCGATGACAACGGTTCGATCCAGTGGCTGAAGCCACCCGAGATTTCCCGCCTGGGGGATCGCCGTGAAAGCAGCAAGCTGGAGGAGGACTTTCTACTGGCGCTGCCGCGGGTGGATCACGTAGAGGCCAGCGGTGAAACCCTGACCCTCACCGGCGGAGACGGCACCCGCCTGCAATTCAAACAGACCCGCGAACTCCCTCCGGCGCCCTGAAGGAGCTTTACAGGCCTTTCCGGGCAAACAAAAAAAGGCGGCCAATGGCCGCCTGAATCATTCAAGAAGGGTCTCCATTCGCAAGTGCGAACTTCGATACCTTATTCCCGATACTCTTTTCGACGCACCGGGAATCCTCCAAAGTGGAGGCACTTCCAACTCGGAAGCATTAAGCACACCAAAATGGTGAGATGCAAAGAGAGAAGAAGAACAACGAGCGTCTCGGTTGGGTTGCGCGATGAAAACAACCCGACAAGCAACGTTTCGTTGTGGAAAGCATATTAGTGGCGGCAAGTGACAAACAGATTACGGGCAGTCACTTTTACGATAAAAATCCATTGAGTGTGCAGTCGGCACACGCACAGCTGCTCTCAGTGACTTTTTACAGGCGGCGCGAATGCTGCTCCCAATTCTGCTGCCGTTTACGTTCGCTTTTACGCAACAGGATATAGGTTGCCCCGAGGCCACCGTGCTGTTTCTGGGCGCTGTGAAACGCAAGCACTTCGGATAGCTGGGGCAGCCAGGCGTTGAGGCAGCTTTTCAGTACTGCCGGCTGTTTGCGGCCCTCGCCCTTGCCGTGGGTCACCAGAGCACAGCGCACATCCGCTTCCATACAATCGCGCACAAACTGGTACAGCACGCTGCGGGCCATTTCTACGGTGTGATTATGCAGGTCCAGGCGCGCGTCCACCTGGTATTTGCCCAGGCGCAGGTTGCGATAAACCCCATTTTGAACACCATCGCGTTTGAACTCGATCGGGTCCCGGGGATCCACCGGATCGACAAACTCACCTCCCAGGGGATTGAGCTCGCGGGCTGTCTGGGCGGTGGCGGCCTCGCGGCGGGCGCGCAGATTGAGATTACTATCGACTGCTTTCTTCAGGGATGCCTGCTGCTTTTCCCGCGGCAGGGGTTTCACATCCCCCAGTGCGCCCATCGCACCTTTGAACAAATCGCTTTCGTCTGCCAACTGCTCGTCCACCACTTCTTCATCTACATCTACATCTACCACGTCGGCCCCCGTAACTGCCCAGCCCGTCTCTCGGCGATGCCAGGTCAGGGATCCAGAAACAGATCCACTGCCAGCTCGCCGGCCTTTGCGGGATTGTGCGCATATCCGCTGAAATCTTCCACCCCCCGGTCTTCGAGCAGCTCCTCATCGATTAACTGGGTACCGCTCAGGCCCTTGTTTTTGGTACACAGCACCTCGTAGGCGGCGTCGGCCATCACCATGGGTTTGCGGCTCTGGTCGAACATCTCGCGGTTGCCGACCGCGAATTCAATCGCTGCGGTAGCCACCAGCGTGCGTGGCCACAGGGTGGCAACGCTGATGGAGGATTTCTTCAGCTCTTCCGCCAGTCCCATGCTGAGAATGGTCATGCCGAACTTGGACAACGCGTAGGGGGCAAAAGGCCCCAACCAGCGGGGCTCCAGGTTCAGTGGCGGCGACAGGCTGAGGATATGTCCGCAGTCGGACTGTTTCAGGTAGGGAATCGCCAGGTGGGCGGTGAGATAGACCGCGCGGGCGTTGATATCCAGCATCAGGTCATAGCGCTTGGGCGGGGTAGCTTCCACGCTGGTCAGACTGATGGCGCCGGCGTTGTTGATCACCGCGTCAACACCGCCAAAAGTGTCGGCGGCCTTTTTGAGCGCCCCTGCCACCTGATCTTCCTCGCGCACATCCATCTGGATCGGCAGCGCCTTGCCACCGGCGGCTTCCACCTCCTCGGCCACGGTGTGAATAGTACCGGGGAGCTTGGGGTGGGGCTCGGCGGATTTGGCGGCGATGATGATATTGGCACCATCGGCGGCACATTTGAGGGCGATGGCACGGCCGATACCGCGGCTGGCGCCGGTGATGAAGATGGTCCTGCCCTTGAGGGCGCCGGTATTCTCGGTGAGGGTGATCTCTTCGCTCATGCTGGCGCTCCTGGGTTGAATTATCCGTGGGCAGGGTCGGAGGAACCTTCCACCACTGCCGGACAGTAGATGTCTTTGAAAGTCTGGGGCATTCGCTTGGGTTTGCCAGTGGAGAGTTCGATACACACCATCTGCCAGGTGGCCCGCAGGATCAGCGCTTTGTCACTGGCACGGAATATCTGGAACGTCCGGGTCATATTGAGCCGGCCGTCGACCTTTGTGAGCCAGGTGCCGATCTGCAGTTCATCGCGCTCCCTGGCGGCCAGTATATAGTCGTACTCGGCATGACGGATTGCCATTCCCCGGTCCATGGACTGGTAGTTGGTGACATCCAGCCCCAGGTCGAGGCTGTGGGCCCAGGCGGCGCGTTCACACCAGCGCACATACTCGGCGTTGTTGGCGTGATGCAGGCCGTCTACATGTTCGGCCTGTACCTGGACTTTGTATTGGTATGGTTGCGGGAGGTCCCACTGCATGGCTCGCGCTCCGATATCTATTTTCGGGCGGTGGCGCTACCGGGTATTGGCTTGCGAGACACGCCGTGAACCCATCCATGGGGGCTCTTCTAAAACATCCCTGTTTTAGAAGGTCTCGCAAGCCAATACCCGGCATCGCCACCTTCACATTAACTTTTGCACTGCAGAAGATGTTTTACGCGTCAGGAATTTGGTCTTCCGACAGACACAAAAAAGGCTCCCGAAGGAGCCTTTTTGATCAAAAGCTGCGACTTACGCGTCAGCTTTTTCTCCAGCCTGTTGCTCGGCCTGCTTCAGGGCAGCGGCGAACAGGGCGTCGAAGTTGATCGGCGGCAGCATCAGGGCCGGGAAGGAGCCCTTGGTGACTACGTTGTCGACTACTTCGCGCGCGTACGGGAACAGGATCTGCGGGCAGGCAGTGTTCAGCGCCTGGGCCAGTTGCTGGCCTTCCAGACCTTTGATACCGAACAGGCCGGCCTGCTGCACTTCCACCAGGAATGCGGTCTCGTTTTCAACTTTGACAGTGATGGTCAGAGTCAGCGCCACTTCATACAGATCTTCGTCGATCTTGGCGGTTTTGGTGTTCAGCTCCTGATTGACCTCGGGCTTCCACTGCTTCTTGAAGATTTCGGCCCCCATTGGGGTTTCGAAAGAGAGGTCCTTCAGATAGATGCGCTGCATCGCGAACTGTATCTGTTGATCTTCTGCGTTGTTCGCCGCGCCGTTATGTTCTTCAGCCATGTCACTGCCTGTAATTCGTAATAAAAGTTATTGCCTGCCTTCCATGATCGGGAACCTCTGAAAGCCCCGCAGGGCGCGACCTGAAGACCGCAACTGCTGCGTTGCAGCTCTTGCAAAGGGCTACGGCCATTCGCGGCGAGCTGCGCCTAACAGCTGCAGCCTTCAGGTCACGCAGAGACATTGCGGACTTGCTCAGAGGTTCCCTAGAAGACTCCCTGTATGAGTCTTACTTATGGGGGCCTCGAAAACCCCTTTCAAGGCATTTCATTGAAATTTCATTGACGTTGGCGGATTGCCACGCCACCACCTCAGTCGGCCAGCATCTCGTCCAGCTCGCCGCTGCGTTCGATGGCCATCAGCTCATCGCAACCGCCTACGTGGTGCTCGCCCACCCAGATCTGGGGCACCGTGTGACTGCCCGCCTTGGCGGTCATTTCCGCGCGCAACTGCTGATCACCATCGACGGAAATCTCGGTATAGGGGATGTTCTTGTTATCCAGCAGGTACTTGGCGCGGACACAGAAGGGACAATACCGGGTGGTATAGATGACAACTTCTTTCACGATTCCGTTACCTCGACTAACAATTCCCGATCAGCCTTTGACCAGGGGGAGTTTCTGGTTCGACCACTCGGACATACCGCCTTCGAGACGACGCACAGTGTAGCCGGCCTTCTTCAACTGGCGACCGACCGGGCCCGCGTGTTGTCCCATCTTGTCTGCCAGGATCAACACCTTGTCTTTATAGGGTGCCAACTCGCCGATGCGCTTTTCCATTTCCCCATGGGGGATATGGATCGCATCCACGATATGTCCGGCGCTGTAGTCGGACCGATCCCGCAGATCCACCACCCGCGCGCCCTCCGAATTGATCAGGCGCGTGGTCTCATTGGCGGAGGCAGGTTTGCCCGCTTTCGCACGTTCGGAAAATGCCAGCACGTAAAGCAGTGCCACTAACAGACTCACCAGCAGCCACTGCTCGCTGATAAAGACGAAAAAGTCCACTTCGCCCCCAATTATTCACGGTTGTTGTTTTCAGTCGACCGGATGTCACCCATTGGTCATCCGACATGTGGCGGGCCCACTGCTACCCAGCGGCCCGCGGAAAGGCCGGGAGTATACACGACTATGCCCATTTATTGACCAGCAATTTCTCGGCGCCCTACGTGTATTCCCAACGCCTCACTTTAGCGTTCACTCAGCCTCTGCCCGGCCACTTATCCCTTTTCAGCAGGCCAATTGCGGATTAAAACCTGACCAAAGGCCTATAAACAGGTAAAATCCGCCACCTGCATTGACGCATTGGATTGCGATCCGATTGTCCGGCAACGTCGCCAACTCGACCTTCCACCCATCCAACAAAGGAATACCGAACCCATGGCAACCGCTGACTCATCCCCCAAACGCCCCCTGGTCCTGCTGATTCTGGACGGCTTCGGCCACAGTGAGCACAGCGAGCACAATGCCATTGCCGCGGCCAAGAGCCCGGTCTGGGATCAGCTGTGGGCCAACCGCCCCAAAACCCTGATCCACACCTCCGGCATGGCGGTAGGCCTGCCGGAAGGACAGATGGGCAACTCCGAGGTGGGTCACATGACCCTGGGCGCGGGCCGCGTGGTGTACCAGAACTTCACCCGCATCAACAAAGCGATCGAAGACGGCGACTTCTTCAAGAATCCCGCTTACACCGCGGCGGTAGACAAGGCCGTGGCCAACAACGGTGCGGTACACATCATGGGCCTGCTGTCTGAAGGCGGCGTGCACAGCCATGAAGACCACATTGTTGCCATGGTCACCCTGGCCGCCCAGCGCGGCGCCAGGGCCATTTACGTACACGCCTTCACCGATGGTCGCGACACCGCCCCGCGCAGCGCCGAGTCCTCCCTGGCGCGCCTCACCCAGGTGTGCGATTCCGTGGGCATGGCGCGAGTCGCCAGTATTGCCGGGCGCTACTACGCCATGGACCGCGACAACCGCTGGGATCGCGTGCAGCCGGTATACGACCTGATCACCCAGGGCACTGCCGAGTATGAAGCCGCCGATGCGGTTTCCGGCCTTGCCGCCGCCTACGAGCGCGACGAGAACGACGAATTCGTCGCGCCGACGCGTATCGGCGCGCCAGCGCCGCTGGAAGATGGCGACGCGATGATCTTCATGAACTTCCGCCCGGACCGCGCGCGCCAACTGACCCGCGCCTTCACCGATCCCGGCTTCGACGGCTTCGCGCGCGCCAAAACACCGAAACTGGCGGACTTCGTGATGACCACCGAATACGCCGGCGATATCAATGCCAGCTGTGCCTTCCCGCCGGAAGCGATGGTGAATTCCTTCGGCGAATACCTGCAGAACCAGGGCAAGACCCAGCTGCGTATCGCCGAAACCGAAAAGTATGCCCACGTCACCTTCTTCTTCAGCGGTGGTCGCGAAGAGCCCTACACCGGCGAAGAGCGTATCCTGATCAAATCCCCGGACGTAGCCACCTACGACCTGCAGCCGGAGATGAGTGCCCCCGAGGTCACCGACAAACTGGTGGCGGCGATCGAGAGCGGCAAGTTCGATGCCATCATCTGCAACTACGCCAACGGTGACATGGTCGGCCACACCGGTGACTTCGACGCGGCGGTAAAAGCGGTGGAAGCGCTGGACGGCTGTGTAGATCGCGTCACCAAGGCGGCCCTGGCCGCCGGCGGCGAGGTGTTGATCACCGCCGACCACGGCAACGTGGAAGAAATGTTCGACGCCGGCTCCGGCCAGGTCAGCACCCAGCACTCCACCCTGCCGGTACCGTTTGTGTATGTCGGTGAACGCGACGTCACCATGCGCGATGGCGGCAGCCTGGCGGATGTGGCCCCCACCATGCTGTCCCTGATGGGTATGACCCAGCCCGCAGAAATGAGCGGTGAGCCCCTGGTAAAATTGGACTGATGGTAAAGTTGGACTGAATCCTATCGAGGCAAAGCCGTACTCATGAAATTTTCTGCAATGGCCGTCACTGCGCTGCTGTCTTTTTTCCTGATCGGCCCCGCCTGCTTCGCGCAGGCGTCCGATGAGGAACAGCAGGCGCGGCTGAAAGAGATCAAACAGCGGATCGACTCCCTGCAACGGGAGCTCAACCAGGTCAAAAGCGAGCGCGATCAGCTGCTGAAGGATCTGGAAGACAACGAGAAAAACATCTCTAAACTGTTGCAGCGCATCGACAAGATCAAAACCGATATGCAGAGTCGCGGCGAGAAGCTGCAGGAGCTGAAGCGGGAAGAGCAACAGCTGGAAGAATCCCGGCGAAGTATGCAGCGGCGGGTCGAGCAGGAAGTCGCCGCCGCTTACCGACTCGGTCGCCAGGAGCAGATCAAACTGCTCCTCAACCAGCAAGATCCCCAGCACATCGCCCGCCAACTCCGCTACCACGACTACTTCCTCAAACAACGCAACCGCGTGATCGGCGACTACGTCACCACCCTCGAAGAACTCTCCACCGTCAGCAGCGGCATCCAGCGCGAACAGGATACCCTGGCCCGCGAGCGCGACCAGCTCGAGCAACAGCGCCGCGCGCTCACCAGCGCGCAGAAAAACCGTCAACGCACCCTGGACAAACTGGCGCAACAGCTCGCGAGTAAAAGTAGTGAACTGGACAAATTACATGGAGACCGCAGTCGCCTGCAGCGGCTGGTGGATGAAGTGGGGCGCGCAATCGCAAGCCTGATCAACCCCAGTGATCAGACCCCGTTTGCCAAGCAGCGCGGACGCATGCAGTGGCCGGCCCAGGGCCGCCGCGCCAATGCCTTTGGCCAACGCCGCGCCAACGGTATTACCTGGACCGGCGTCACCCTGCGCGCCAATGCGGGCAGTCCGGTAAAAGCCATCCACCGCGGTCGCGTCGTGTTTGCCGATTACCTGCGCGGCCAGGGCATGCTGGTGATCCTCGATCACGGCGACGGCTATATGAGCCTATACGGACAAAACCAGTCCCTTACCCGCGCCATCGGCGAATGGGTGGAGCGCGGCGATACCATTGCCAGAGTCGGCAATACCGGCGGTGCCGCCGAGAGCGGCCTGTATTTTGAAATCCGCCACCGCGGCAAACCGCAGGATCCCACGGTGTGGTGTCGGGGTTGATCCCCTCCTTCTCTGCCTCCCTGCCGCGCTATTCATTTCCCACGGGGTACGCTAATCTTGCCAATTCTGTTTTATGCGCCAACACTGGTTCGGGGTTCAAGTTCCACTTTTAGCTTTGAACACGACAACTGTCCGCCAAACAGAAATCATTGCATTTCCATAATCCATACCAGCAACAGGGAAAATTTCATGGAACAGACAAGCAATCAACCGTGGAAATCTGAGCCACAGGGAAGCGAGGCTCGCGAGAGCAGCTTACGCCAGATGTGTCATATCAATTACGCGCTGTACGTAGCGTCGTTCTTCGTAGGGATAACCGCGATCATCGCGCTGGTACTGGCCTACATCAAACTGGACGATGCCCGCGGTACCTATTACGAGCAACAGTTCCGCTGGCAGATCAATACCTTCTGGATCGGCCTGGTGGCATTGATTGGCCTGACGGTTGTTGGTTTTGTACTGACCGTTGCCACCCTGGGACTGGGATTCTTCCTGGTCGGCTTCCTCGGCTTTGTGTGGTTTATCTGGGTGGTCTACCGTATCGTCAAAGGCTGGATTTACCTCTCAGACAACAAGCCGCTCTGATCCGGCGCCAACGTAGAGCCCGGTGCCAATTACCGGGCCATCCTGTCACCCTTTCCTCTCTTCCGCCCGAATAGCACCTCTCCCCACCCACCCCGGCTGCGCAATAGCACCCGCCAGATTCCATTTCTATTGCCATTCCGGGTCTACAATTTCTGAGGACAACACGAGTTCGTACATACAGAAACGATAAATGCCAAGGACGTGCAGACTATGTTCAGCCCCAAATTGCTGACCCACCTGATTGGTGTGGCAGCCCTCTCCGCTCTGCCGCTGATGGGACTCAGCCAGAGTGATGATGAGGAACGTATCTCACCGGCGGTTGAATCCCGCCTGCCCCTGGAAGACCTGCGCAGCTTCGCCAAAGTTTTCGAACAGATACGCCAAGGTTATGTGGAAGAGGTGGACGACAGTACGCTGCTGGAATTCGCCATCAAAGGCATGCTGCAGGGCCTGGACCCCCACTCGTCCTATCTGGACAGCCGCTCATTCGATGATCTGCAGGCCAATACCACCGGCGAATTTGCCGGCCTCGGTATCGAGGTGGGTATCGAAGACGATTACATCACCATCATCACCCCCATGGATGACACCCCTGCCGACCGCGCCGGGCTGCGCGCCGGCGATGTGATTCTGCGCCTTGCTGGAAAGTCCATGCGCGGTGTCAGCCTGGACGAGGCGGTGGAGCAGATGCGCGGCCCGGTGGGCAGCAAGGTGACGCTCACCATCGGACGCAAGGGCCACAAGGAACCCTTCGATGTCACCCTGAAGCGCGACAAGGTGCGTGTGTACAGCGTGCGTGGCGAGATGTTGGAAGAAGGCTACGGCTATGTACGTATCAGCCAGTTCCAGATGGACACCGGCGGCGACCTGATGCGGGCAATGAAAAAGCTCGACAAGGAAGAGTTGAAAGGCCTGATCATCGATCTGCGCAACAATCCCGGCGGCGTTTTGCAGTCATCCGTCGAAGTAGTGGATGCGTTCCTGGAGGAAGGTCTGGTGGTGTACACCGAGGGTCGCAATGAATCCTCCAACCTGCGCTATTCCGCCAGCCCCGGCGATATCACCGGCGGTGCGCCGATCGTGGTACTGATCAATGACGGCTCCGCATCCGCCGCGGAGATTGTCGCCGGCGCACTACAGGATCACCGACGCGCGGTGGTCATGGGCACCGACAGTTTTGGCAAGGGCTCGGTACAGACGGTGATCCCGATCAACGACGACCGCGCGATCAAATTGACCACGGCACTGTACTTCACGCCCAAAGGCCGCTCGATCCAGGCCCAAGGTATTACGCCGGATATTACCGTTGAGCGCGTGAAGGTCACCCGCGTAGACGGCCGCTCGCGCACCACGGAAGCGGACCTGACAGGCCATCTCGGCAACGGCAACGGCGGTGAGGAAAGCAGTTCTGCAGACCGCAAACGCGACCGCGCCAACAAGGAAGACTGGTACAGCCGCGACAATCAGGTATTCGAGGCCCTGAACGTATTGAAGGGGCTGAACCTGTACGTGAACCGCCCCGCCGCACCGGAAGACGCCGGCAGCAGCAAAAAACGTTCGGATCAGGTGGCGATTCGCGCAGAGGATCTGTAGGACAGAATGACTACCGGCGTAAAACCGGCACCGGATTTTTAACTAGTCTTAAAATGGAAGGGGCCGGTTTTTCGAGATGTCGCAGTAGTGAGGTAGTCATGCAGCAGTATCGCCGTGGCGAGCAGGGCAAGGTTATTCCGCCCCGTGCAGATCGCTACTATAAAGTCGAAAATGACTGGTATTTTCAGGTCCGCGGTGGCCGTACTTTCGGGCCTTTCCGCTGCCGGGAAGAAGCGGAAAAAGCCTTCGGACAGTACCTCAATCCGCCGCACAATTACCGCGGCAATGTACGCCCATTCGGCAGCCAGCGTGCGCGACGCTGGCGCAGCGAACACAAGTTCTGAAAGATCGGGGTACGTCTAACCCGTCGGGTTCAGACTAGTGTGGTGTAACGAACTAATTGTGTATATCAGAGCCCCCCAAATTGTTCACAGTAAGGCGCCGCTCGCAGGGAATGGCGGGCCCTTTCCAAGAGCGGCAACGCAGCTGTGGGCGATTTGGGGGGCTCCCTTCGGGTGGGCCGCTGATAAGCACAATTAGTTCGTTACACCACACTAGATCCGCATCTCTATACCGGCATTGTGCATAAATGCTTTGGCCTCACCCACGGTGTATTCCCCGAAGTGAAAAATACTTGCCGCCAGCACCGCATCGGCACCGCCTTCGAGTACGCCGTCAGCCAGGTGTTGCAGGTTACCCACGCCGCCGGACGCAATCACCGGTACCGATACCGCGTCGGAGACGGCGCGGGTCAGCGCCAGGTCAAAGCCGTTCTTGGTGCCGTCGCGGTCCATGCTGGTAAGCAGGATTTCCCCGGCGCCGTAGCTGTCCATTTTCTTTGCCCATTCCACCGCGTCGATGCCGGTGGGTTTACGGCCGCCGTGGGTGAAGATTTCCCACTTACCGTCTCCTACCTGTTTGGCGTCGATGGCGACAACGATGCACTGGCTGCCAAAACGGTCGGCGGCCTCGCGCACGAAGTCGGGGTTGAACACCGCAGCGGAATTGATTGCGGTTTTATCCGCACCGGCGTTTAGCAGGTTGCGGATATCCTGCAGCTCGCGCACACCGCCACCGACGGTGAGGGGAATAAACACCTGTGAGGCCATTTTTTCCACGGTATGCAATGTGGTGTCACGGCCTTCGTGGGTAGCGGTAATGTCGAGGAAGGTCACTTCGTCGGCACCGGCTTCGTTGTAGCGACGGGCGATTTCCACCGGGTCACCGGCATCGCGGATATCGACAAAATTGACCCCCTTCACCACACGGCCGGCGTCGACGTCGAGACAGGGAATAATACGTTTGGCGAGGCCCATGTGATTACTTTTTCCAGTTGTCGCATAGTTCCTGCGCGGCGCGCAGGTCGAGCTTGTCTTCGTAGATGGCGCGGCCGGTGATGGCGCCGAAGATTTCTGTGTTGTCGTCACCGGCTTCCAGCAGTTGCTGGATGTCTTCGATGGAACTGACCCCACCGGAGGCGATGATGGGAATCTGTACCGCGCGCGCCAGTTCCATGGTGGCTTCAACGTTGACGCCCTGCATCATACCGTCGCGGGCGATATCGGTGTAGACGATGGCGCTGACGCCACTGTCCTGGAATTCTTTGGCGAGCTCGGTGGCTTTGACGTCGGAGACTTCGGCCCAGCCTTCGGTGGCGACGAGTCCGTCTTTGGCGTCGAGGCCGACGATAATGTGGCCTTCAAATTCACGGCAGGCGTCTTTGACCAGCTGGGGATTTTTTACCGCGGCGGTGCCGATGATGGCCCAGGTGACGCCGGCATCGAGGTAGCGCTCAATGGTTTTGAGGTCGCGGATACCGCCGCCGATCTGGATGGGAAAGCCGGGGAATTGGCGGGCGATGATTTTTACCGCTTCGCTGTTGACGGGGTTGCCGGCGAAGGCGCCATTGAGGTCGACCAGGTGTAGGCGTTTGGCGCCCTGGCTGAGCCAGTGTTCGGCGGTGGCGAGGGGGTCGTCGGAGAAGACGGTAGCGTCTTCCATTTCACCCTGACGCAGGCGGACACATTCGCCGTCTTTCAGATCAATGGCTGGGATTACGATCATTCTGTTTAACTTCCTGTTGCTGTTGGCCGGGCCGTTGATACTTTTTGTTAGCCCGGTGGCGGCAGAGCACCGGGTATGGGGTTTCAGAACCGCTGTAAATACTTCCCTGTACGCTGCGGCGGCGACGTCCCTGTCGCCGACGCTTCTGAAACCCCATACCCGGCGCTCTGCCTTCGCGATGGATTTCTTGCTTCGTTAGCGAGCGGCTTTGGTCTCAGTACTGGCCATTCCAGTCGACAAAATTCTTCAGTAACTGCAGCCCGGCATCGGCACTTTTTTCCGGGTGGAACTGGGTGGAGAAAATATTTTCGCGGGCGACTGCCGCGGCAATTCTCACACCGTATTCAGTCTCACCGGCGAGGGCGTCATTATTTTCCGCCGGTACATAGTAGCTGTGCACAAAATAGAAACGGCTGCCGTTTTCGATATCCCGCCACATGGGGTGGTCGATTTTCTGTTGCACCTGGTTCCAGCCCATATGCGGTACTTTTAAACGCTCGCCGTTTTCTTTTAGATCAGTACCGAAAAACTTAACCGGTTGCGGGAAGATGTCCAGGCAGTCGACGCCGTTATTCTCTTCGCTGCGCGCCATCATGATCTGCATGCCGACGCAGATGCCGAGCACCGGCATGCCGGTTTCGATGCAGCGGTTGAGCAGGGGTACGAAGCCGGGGCGGATGAAGCCTTCCATGCAGTCGCGGATGGCGCCAACACCGGGGACGATGAGGCGGTCGGCGCCTTCGGCCTGTTCCGGGGTGGTGGCGAGGACGACTTCATCACCGGGGGCGACTTTTTGCAGGGCGCTGGCTACCGAGTGAAGGTTGCCCATGCCGTAGTCGAGGATGACGATCTTTTGCATTCTGTGGTTCCTCAGAGCACGCCTTTGGTGGAGGGCATGGCGCCTTCCATACGTGGGTCCGGGGTCAGGGCCATGCGCAGGGCGCGGCCGAAGGCTTTGAAGACGGTTTCGATCTGGTGATGGGCGTTGAAGCCGCGGATGCAGTCGATGTGCACGGTCACCAGCGCGTGGTTGACGAAGCCCTGGAAGAATTCGTAGAACAGTTCGGTGTCGAAATCACCGATGCGTTTCTGGGTGAAGGGCACGTTCATGGTCAGGCCCGGGCGGCCGGAGAAGTCGATGACCACGCGCGAGAGCGCTTCGTCCAGGGGCACGTAGGCGTGGCCGTAGCGGGTCATGCCTTTCTTGTCGCCCACGGCTTCGGTAATGGCCTTGCCAATGGTGATGCCGATATCTTCCACCGTGTGGTGGTCGTCGATGTGGGTGTCACCGTCGCAGGTGATGTCCAGATCGATCATGCCGTGCCGGGCGATCTGGTCCATCATGTGCTCGAGGAAGGGCACTCCGGTGTCAAACTTGCCGGTGCCTTTGCCGTCGAGGTTGAGGCTGACCTTGATCTTGGTTTCCAGAGTGTCGCGGTTGACGCTGGCGGTGCGCATGGGATCTACATCCTTGATTGCTGTGTGAGAGGCAACTTGCTCCCACTGAGACAGAAGGCGCGAATTATACGCTCAATTAAGGCAGAATTTGCGCGATAGTGTCAGATGAAACTTGATTCAGCCGCCCGATCAAATATGATACCGCGCATGAATAAGTTCCCCAGCCACACAACCCGCATCTGGGCCACTCTGGTCCTGCTGCTCGCGTTTATCAGCGCGCAGCCGGTGCTGGCTGAGCATATTCATATCGATGACCCGTCCCACAAGCTGTGCGAGCTGTCCGGTAACCACGTGCCCGCGCCCGCGGCTACTGAGTTTACCTTCACTACACCCGACCTGGCGCCGCTGTACAACCATCAGCAGGCCCCGGTGGCCTACGATTGCCAGCCGGAGCGCCAGTCCGCCCGCGGCCCTCCCGCGCTCCTGTCACACCACTAAACAACACACGATTATAAGTTTTTGCCGGCACCGGCCTTTTGGGTGGCCGCTGCCTGTCCGTGACAGGAATAAATTACATGTACCGAGTCAATACTCTGGCGCTGGCCATTGCCTGTGCGCTGTCCGTTTCTGTATCCGCACAAACCACGTCTGGTCAAACCACCGCGGGAAAAGGCGCTTCCGATAAGCGAGATGCACTGGAAGAGGTGAATGTCACCGTATCACCGCTGGAAAAGCCCGCAGACGCCGTGGCAGCGCCAGTATCCGTGCTGAAGGGCGATGAACTGCGCAAAGCCGCATCCGCCACCCTTGGCCAGACCCTGAACAGCCAGCTGGGTGTGGCCAACGCCTCCTTCGGCGGCGGAGTTGGCCTGCCGGTCATCCGCGGCCAGAGCGCCAACCGGGTGAAAGTACTGAACGACAACCTGGATACCGCCGACGCCTCCAATACCAGTTCCGACCACGCCGCCAGCGTCGAGCCATTGCTGGCGGAGAGCATCGAGATCCTGCGCGGCCCCGCCACCCTGCGCTACGGCAGCGGCGCTATCGGCGGCGTGGTCAATGTACTGGATGGCCGAATCCCCACCGAAGTGCCGGAACAGATGGAAGGCGCGGTGGAAATGCGTCACGACACCGCCAATGGTCAGGATGCCGGCGTCTTTCGCCTGCAGGGCGGCGCCGGCAATCTGGCCTGGTACCTGGACGGGGTCTATCGGGAAAACGGCAACACCGAGATTCCCGGCCTCGCAATCCGCGAGCACGGCGAACACGAAGAGCACGCCCACGACGCGCATGAAGAGCACGAAGAAGAACACCACGAAGACGAGCTCAACTCTGACTTCAATACCGATGGCTTCGTCGGCAACACCAACGCCCGCGCCAAGAGCGGTAGCGCCGGTCTCTCGTGGGTGACCGAAACCGGCTTTATCGGTCTGTCCGTCAACCGACTGGAAAACAACTACGGCATCCCGCTGGGCACCCACAATCACACCCACGAAGATGAGCACGGGGAAGAGGAACACGGGGAAGAGGATCACGCGCTCGAGGAAGAACACGATCACGAAGAAGAGCACGCCCACGAGGAACACACGGAAGAAGAAGGCCCGGCCGCCGTGCGCATCGACATGGCCCAGACCCGTTACGACCTGAAGGGCGAACACCGCTTCAACAGCGAATACTGGAACAAGCTGACCTTCCGCCTGGGCCACAACAATTACGAGCACGTGGAACTGGAAGCCCACGGCGATCACTTCCACGAAGGTACCCGCTTCACCAACGACGCCTGGGAAGGCCGCGTGGAGCTGACCCACGACGACGGCAGTGAATGGCGGGGCGCCTATGGCCTGCAGCTATCGCGCAAGGACTTTGCCGCCGTCGGCGAAGAGGCCTTTGTACGCCCGTCCATTACTGACAGCATCGGCGCCTTCACCATGAAAGAGCGCGAATGGGGCGACTGGCACATGGATCTGGGTGCGCGCCTGGAGAACGTCAATATTGATCCCGAGTTCGGCCGCGAGCAGGACTTCAACCTGGTCAGTCTCTCTGGCGCGCTGCAGTACTTCCTCGCCGAGCACCAGCACCTGAGCGCCAGCCTCACCAGCGCCGAGCGCGCACCGGTAGCGGAAGAACTCTACGCCGACGGCGCTCATTTGGCGGAATCCCGCTACCTGATCGGCGACGATGCCCTCGATAAAGAAAACTCCGTCAACCTGGAGCTGGGCTATCACCACCACAACCAAGAGGCCAGCGGCTGGCACGCGGCCAAGGTGGAAGCCAATGTGTTCTACAACCGCATCGGCGACTACATCTACGCTGCCAACACCGGCGTCGAGGACGAGGAAAGCGAGTTCGACATCTTCGGCTACCAGAACCGCGACGCCACCTTCTACGGCGCCGAGGCCTCGGTGCAGTTCCCACTGGCCGACACCCTGAGCCTGACCCTGTTCGGCGACAGCGTACGCGCCAGCTTCGACGACCGGATTGCCGGCGAGAGCCGCTCGGTCCCGCGCCTGCCGCCACTGCGCTATGGCTTTGCCGTCAGCGGTGACTACGCCAACTGGAACTGGCAGTGGCGCAACACCCACGCCACCGCGCAGGACCGCCCGGGTGCGTTCGAGGAGCCCACCGAGGCCTACACCCGCATGGACCTCACCGCCCAGTACAACTTCAAACTGGCCGGCAGCGACGGCACCGTCTTCGCCAGCGCCCGCAACCTGCTGGATGAAGAGATCCGCAACGCCACCTCCCTGCTGCGCGACTTCGCACCGGAACCGGGCCGCAGTGTAGAAGCCGGAGTAAGGTTTCATTTCTGACCGGCACCTGCTTCAATAGTCCGCAACTGCGGAGTTTTCGTATTCGAGTTAGTCGGATGCGAAGGCATCGATGACGGGTGGAGCCTTGTGAGACCTTCTAAAACAGGGATGTTTTAGAAGAGCCCCCATGGATGGGTTCACGGCGTGTCTCACAAGGCTCCACCCGGCAGCGGTGCCGCCACTGAGGGTTTTCAAAGCCCTCAGAGGCAACTCCAAACTCCCAGCCGAATATTCCAGAAAAAGGACACGCCTACATGGCCTGGATCAAACGCGGACTTATTACCCTCGTTGTTCTCTTCGCACTGCTCGCCGGTGCCGTCGCCTGGTTTCTCTCCAGCCTCGACGCCAATCAATACAAACCCAGAATCGTACAGCTGGCCGCCGATCAGGGCATTGCCCTCACCCTCGACGGCGACATCGGCTGGCAACTCTGGCCCAACATCGCCCTCGAACTGAATGGCGTAAGACTCGCCCCCCTGGCCCTGCCCAGTGAATCCGTGCTGGAAGCAGACAAAGTCGCCGTCGGCGTAGCGCTGATGCCGCTGCTAAACAAACGCATCGAAGCCAAGGAAATCGTCCTCCTCGGACCCCAGGTTGCACTCACCGTGGATAAAAACGGCAAGGGCAACTGGGAACTGATCACCGACGCCATGGAAGCCAAGGCCGAACGCGACGCCAAACTTGAACAAGAGCAGCCCCCGGAACTGGACGTCCCCGCCACGGAAGAAACCCAGAGCGGCAGCGACCTGCACATCGCACTGGAACAGCTGCGCCTCGAAGACGGGGTACTGCGCTACAGCGACCAACAGGCAGGCACCGAGTACGTCGTCAACAAACTGCGCATTGTCGCCGACAACCTCGTGCCCGGTGGCAAGCCCGGCGATGTCCGCCTGAGTGCGGCGCTCTCAGCCAGCGATTTCCCCGAGCCACTCGAACTCGATATTCACAGCACCCTCGCCATCGACGAAGGGCTACACGGCCTGCGCCTGCAGCCGGCCAATATCAAGCTCACCAGTGGCAAAGGGGCCGAAGCAGAGCTCACCCTGCGCGGCAATGTCCGCCGCGTAGAGGCCGATGCGCCCTGGCAGGTACAGCTCAACCTCAATGCCGAAGCCGAGCCGCTGACCGGCTGGCTCGCCGCCGTGGGCAGCGAATACAAGGCCCAGAGCACCGACGCCCTGAAGAAATTCAGGCTCGAAACCGACATCAACGGCACCGACAAACAGCTGACCCTGGAGCCGCTGCAGCTATCTCTGGACGACCACACCTTCAATGGCAGCGCCGGCTACCAGGCCGGTGATGTGCCCACCGTCAGCCTCACCCTGAATGGCGGAGAGCTGAATGTGGACGACTACCTGCCACCGCCGGTTGCCACTCCGGAAGAAGAGCAGCTCAGCGAAGATGTGGCCGCCGCACAGCCGGTAGCGCTGCCACTGGAATCCATGCGCGGCTTCAACGCCCGCCTGCAATTGACCCTTAAAAAGCTGCACGCACTGGACTTTGAAATCGACCAGCCCGAGCTCGCGGTCAACATCAACAACGGCCTCTATCAGCTCAACAAGCTGGCCGCCGGTCTCTACGGGGGCGAGCTCAACAGCACCGGCGTGTTCAACGCCCGTGGCGATTCTGCGCGCGCAGAGTTGAGTGGAGGATTGACCGGAGTAGAGATCTCCAAAGTGCAGGAAGCCCTGTTCGCCAGCGACGAACCGGAACCGGCTGACAAGAAAAAAATCACCCTGTCCGGCAAGACCGACCTCACCTGGGTCGCCCAGACCAGCGGCGCCGACACTCAGGCCCTGCAAAAGCAACTGCGTGCAGCGGTACAGCTGAACGCGGCGGAGCTGGCCCTGGCACCATTCAACCTGGAAAAGGGCATGTGCCAACTGGTGAGCTACGCCGAGAAAACCCCACTGCCGGAACAGGAATGGCCCCAGCGCACCCGCCTGCAGGACCTGCGCGCCAGCGTCAATCTGGACGGCGATGTGGCGAAAGTTGATGGCATCAACGCCGGGGTGGAAAACATTGCGCTGACCGGCGACGGCACCGTCAACCTGCAGAAACAGGAATTCGACTTCGCCCTCGGCCTTGCGCTGGTAGGAGAGAAAACCTCCAACAATGGCTGCTCGGTACAGAACGACCGCTGGCGCAACCGCCCGCTGCCGCTGCGCTGCAAAGACAGCTTCGGCGACGCCGGCGCCACCACCTGTAAACCCGACAGCCGCCGCATCGACGACCTGATCCGCGAAGAACTGAAGTACCAGGCGGAGAAGAAGTACGGCGACAAGGTAAAGGAAAAGACCGAAGACCTGAAGGACAAGCTGAAAGACAAGTTCAAAGGCCTGTTCAACCGAGACGAGTAACCGATCGCGGCATCCCGGCAACCACCGGTATGACGAACGCCGAGAACGCAGTAGCATGGGCACCTCCCGAGGTGCCCATTTTTTTATCTGCCCATGCCCAGTTCCCCTACGACAGCCCCCGCAAAACCCAAAACACCCGCGCGATTCCAGTCCGCGCTGTTCAAATGGTTCGACCAACACGGCCGCCACGACCTGCCCTGGCAGCAGGACATCAACCCCTACCGGGTATGGGTGTCTGAAATCATGCTGCAACAGACCCAGGTCACGGCGGTTATTCCGTATTTCCAAAGATTTATGGAAAGTTTTCCCACGGTTGAGGCCTTGGCCGCCGCGAGCCAGGACCGCGTACTCGCGCACTGGAGCGGCCTCGGCTACTACGCCCGTGCGCGCAATCTACACAAATGCGCGCAAACGGTGGTCAACGAACACGGGGGCGAGTTTCCCCGCAGCGTCGAGGCGCTGGCGGATCTACCGGGTATCGGCCGCTCCACCGCCGGCGCCATCGCCAGTATCAGCATGGGGCTGTCAGCGGCGATTCTGGACGGCAATGTGAAACGGGTACTCGCGCGTATTCACGCCGTGGAAGGCTGGCCGGGGCAGACCGCCGTGGCCAGAGAAATGTGGGAAATTGCCGAACGCTACACGCCGGAAGAGCGCACCGGGGATTACACCCAGGCGATGATGGATCTGGGCGCCACCCTGTGCACCCGATCCAGACCCGCCTGTGAACGCTGCCCGTTCGAGCATCACTGTATCGCCCGCGCCCAGGGCAACCCCACGGATTACCCGGGCAAGAAACCGAAAAAGGAAAAACCCGAGCGCCAGACTACCCTGTTGCTGATCGAACACGACGGCGAGCTGTACCTGGAACAGCGCCCCGCCACCGGCATCTGGGGCGGACTGTGGATACCGCCGCAACTGGAAGGGGACGACGGTGGCGAGGCCAGCGCAGAGGAATGGCTGGCATCACGGGACCTGACCGCAGGCGACGTACAGGCCCTGCCCCCCATGCGCCACACCTTTACCCACTTCCATCTGGATATCCACCCGGTGTGGATAACTCTGCCGGCAAAACCGACGCAGGTGGCAGAAGGACCCAGTGGCTGGTATAAACTGCGCCAACTCGACCGCCCCCGATCCGGACAGGACCTGGGGCTGCCGGCGCCCATCGCCAAACTGGTGAAACAGCTCGTTGCCATGCAGGAGCCCTTACTGGCGCCCAGCTAAACTAATTCCGGCTAAACCATTCCCAGATAAACTTGGAGAACCCATGTCCCGCACCGTCTTCTGCCGCAAATACCAACAGGAACTGGAAGGTCTCCCCAACCCGCCCTTCCCGGGCCCCAAAGGTCAGGACATCTACGAGAATGTATCCGCCAAGGCCTGGCAGGAGTGGATGGCCCACCAGACCATGCTGATCAACGAAAAACGCCTCAACATGATGGAACCCTCCTCCCGCGCCTATCTCGGTGAACAGATGCAGAAGTTCCTGAGCGGTGAAGACTACGATGCCGCCGAAGGCTTCGTTCCCGAAGAAGGCAACGACAAGTAAGCGACCGCTTACAAACGGGAAAACTATTTATCAATCAAGGGGTTGACTCCCCCCGGCAGAGCGGGTTTAATACGCGCCTCGCTACCGGGGACGCCCCGCGTAAAGCGAAGCCCAGATAGCTCAGTCGGTAGAGCAGGGGATTGAAAATCCCCGTGTCGGTGGTTCGATTCCGCCTCTGGGCACCATCTCCAAAGCCGCTCCCGAAAGGGTGCGGCTTTTTTGTTGCTTGCCTCCTAGACACCTCCCTTTTCCAGCCTCAAGTTGAAGCTATACCGCCTTAGGCCCCAAGGGTCATATCGCCCACGATTAGACCATTAGCAATTCAGCGTACACAGGAAGATCCATTCCACGATTTTATCGTCAACTGCTCAGTCTAGGTGCTGGAAAACCACCCTGCGGAATATACTGCAGAGCAGATTCATTTGGTTGCTGTTGCCTCTGGCTTGTTTGATATCAGTAATATTAAAGCCCGGGACAATCTTTACATTAAGTATTTGGTTAGCGAAAAGCGTGAGCTTTTTGTCCACGTTTTTTCCAGCATTATGGAAGATCGAACCACTGAGCAGCGAGCAAAGCTGTCACCAGCGGCGGTTGAAAAGTCTGTTGCTATGTTTCCGCATGTTCCACATATTGCTATGAATGTCAGCGAGTTTGAAAAGGCAACCTACTGTAATCGGAGCATGCTCTGCATTGCTACCACAAAGTTTCGAACATCCCCCATCCGACCACTGGCGGATTGAAGCGCTGAGTTCTCAAAGAGGAACAATCAGTACTCTACAAACTCAGCGCTACCGGTGGACAATGCCAGAGCTCTCATACACCTCAACCCAACTTATCCAGCGCCGTATCTACCAACACCTGCCAGTCGTTTCCCGCCAGTTGCTGATATCCTGCTTCACCGGTAAACGCACTGGAGATCACCACGTCCGGCGAAAGGGTGCGCAAAAGCTGCAGACTGCTGCGTAACTGCGAGCGGTTGCTGTGTCCGTCAATCATCCCGGCTCGCCATACGCCATGTTTACCCCGATAGAGGGTGTCTCCGGTGAACAGGTAACACAGCCCCTGTTGCCCAATAACCTGAAAGCAGGTGCTCCCCGGTGTGTGGCCAGGGGTGGGGATGATCTGTACGCCATCGAACAGCGGGCCGGGTTCGCTGAACAGCAGATCCGGTTCGCGGAATCTGGCTGCGGCCTCACGCTCGGCTTCATGGATGCCCAGCTTTGCGCCAAAGCGCTGGCGGATGGTCTCTAACGAACTGCCCACTTCATCTTCATGACTCAGCAGCTGCCAGGTGATGCCACCCAGTTCCTCTATCACCGGCCAGGCGCTCGGACAGCTGGTGTTATAGAACAGAATATTTCCCTGCGGGCGGGTGAGCAGGTAGGCATGTGTGGTCAGCCCCGGGGCGGGATGCTCTGTCTCGGTTTCCCATAGATCCGGCATAACGGCTTGCATGGTTCGGTCTCCTGTTTTATTCAGTGATTTGGCAACATTGACATGTGGAGTGTAAAACCTCATGTTAACTTGAGGTCAAGCGCTTGCCAGGCACAGGACTATGACGGTGTAAGTCCCGGGTCCGGCCTGGGAGATGAGAGACCGGAACGGAGAGGATGATGTCTAAGGCAACCCGTATCGATAAGCAGGCCCCTCTTAGCGTGGGTGATGTGGCGGCCCGCAGTGGCGTTGCGGTATCCACCATTCATTTCTATGAACAGCAGGGGCTAATAAAAGGCTGGCGCAACACTGGTAACCAGCGGCGGTTTCACCGCGATGTGCTGCGTCGGATAGCCGTTATCAAGGTGGCTCAGCGTCTGGGACTGCCGTTAAGTGAAATTGCCGAGGCGCTGGCGACGCTGCCTACCGAGCGCACGGTTACTGCAGAGGACTGGCAGCGACTCTCCGCCTCTTGGCACGATGAATTGACCACCCGCATCACTCTGTTGACCCAGCTGAGGGATCAACTGGGCGAGTGTATCGGCTGTGGCTGTTTGTCTCTGGAGGCGTGCCAGTTGCGCAACCCTGATGATCGGCTGGCCGGGAAAGGCCCGGGGGCGCACTTTTGATTGGAAAAAGCAGGAGCTGCTGCTTTCAGGTCTCTAAGGATGTCTCTCTCACCGTCATCAACTAGCGGACTATGTCCCGCAGGACACAGTGCGTTTGCCTGCAAACGCCTAGAACACAACCAGGCCGCGCACCGAGTGCCAAAACCTCCGCAATGTTGCGTTTTTAATCGGTACGGCGTGCACCAACTAAAATACATCTATGATCGAAAAAGTCGTTAAAGAAGAGATTCTTGCAAGGATCAAACAAGCCGAAAAAGAGCACGGAGTGCGGGTTCTCTACGCCATCGAGTCGGGCAGCCGAGCCTGGGGGTTCGAATCGCCCAATAGTGACTACGATGTTCGCTTTGTTTACGCACACCCCAGAGATTGGTATGTCGCAGTTGACCTGGAAGACAAAAGAGATGTTATTGAGTATCCGATTGTCGATGAAATCGACATTAACGGGTGGGACATCAGAAAAGCTTTGAAGCTCTTTTCCAAGTCTAATCCTGCATTTGTGGAATGGCTGCAGTCACCTATTGTGTATATCGAGCGTGGCAATTTTTCTCAGCGCGCGCGGGATCTTCTTCCCAGCGTGTATTCCGTTGAAAAAGGAATATACCACTACCGCAGCATGGCAAAAACGAACTACAGGGGCTACCTCCGGGAAGAACGTGTTCCTATCAAGAAGTACTTCTATGTATTGAGACCACTGCTTTCAATCATGTGGCTGGAGAAATATGGGGAACCAGCACCGATTGAATTTGAGAAACTTAGAAAAATGGTCAGTGACAGAGCTGAGCTAGATGGCCAGATTTCAGAGCTACTGGCGAGAAAAAAGAGAAGCTTGGAAAAGGAATTGGCGCCGCCGATCACAGAACTAAACGAATTCATTGAATCTGAGCTAAAGCGTTTAGAGTCTTTTTCCGTTAGCCCTGAGAAAAATGGGAAAACCATGAACAGCCTAAACTCTTTATTCCGCGAGACATTGAGTTAACAGGGGAGTCAATCCGACCGATTTGTGCTAGCGCTCCAACCGACGGCTTGCCCCAGGTGTTAGACTCCCACAATTCATGCAGATTACTTCAATACTGACACTCTGCACGATCCCGTCTTCTTGCGGGTCTCCAGATTTACGGAATGGTGAGCACATTCCAATTTTCGTGTATACAATGCGCTACCGCTGCTCGCAGCGTTAATGCCACAATACTGGGGGTTAGTAGTTTGAGAAAAGTATTAGTGAGCGCCTGCCTTTTAGGAAAAAGTGTTCGATACGATGGCGGGAGCCTACGGGTGCACGATCAGATTATAGAGAGTTGGATATCTGAAGGCCGGGTTGTTTCAGTTTGCCCAGAAGTTGAGGCCGGAATGAGCATTCCCAGGAAACCTGCGGAGATTTTCGTCGGTAGCGGAGACAGTGTATTAGATGGTGATACCGACGTTGTTGAAAAAGGCGGAAATATAGTTACCGACCAGTTTATCAAAGGGGCCTCGATTGCCTTGGCACTGTGTAATAAATTCAATATTGAAATAGCTGTACTGGCTGAATCTAGTCCTTCTTGCGGCAGTTCATTCATCTATGACGGTAGCTTCTCAGGTAAGCGGAACCCCGGTATGGGCGTTACAGCTGCACTGCTCCGCCGGCATGGTATTCAAGTGTTTAGCCAACATGAGATATCGGATGCGAACAAGGCCATTGTAATGGCCCAAAATATTTGACCACTACACCATACTGGGTGTACACAAAGCGCTCGTATCTACTGAAGACCTCTCCTCACTTTCAGAGGAGCTGCGGACATTCATCCAAGAGTGCAAAATAGGGCGAGGCAATGCGATCCGGCTCTGCCGGGCTTCACCGGACAGCTTACCCACTAGCGGCGTTAGAGCGAAAATGACTATGGCTATTTCTCCTGACATTGGATACCTCGCAGATCGTCCAGAAGCTCTGCCTGTGCTTGAGCGCCTGTTCCAAACGGAATGGCCCGACTACTATGGAGCAGATGGCCCCGGCGATGCGCGTCAAGATCTCCTGGCGTATTCAAGTCGAAATCACTTACCTGTCGGCCTTGTGGCATTTGTTGGTCCAGAACCGTGCGGTGTTGTGGCACTAAAATCTGAATCCATTACGACACACAAGCATTTTTCACCGTGGGTGGCTGGGGGCATGGTAGCGCCGCAATACCGTGGCTACGGTATTGGTGCGCAAATGGCACTCGCTCTAGAGGAGGTTGCACGCAGCCTAGGCTTCAAGGTCATCTATTCGGGTACAAGCACGGCAAATTCATTACTACTCCGTGAAGGTTGGCAGTTCATCGAGTTGGTGCTGTACAACGGCGAAGAGGTGTCCATTTATGAGAAAGTGCTCTAAAAGTTCCAAACTGCTTTCCGGACTGCAGTCTTCAATTAATTCTGCAAAAATTTTCTGAAAGAAAACTGCGGCCATTTACGCCATCGAATACCTGGGAAAATCCGATTGTCACTTATCGCCAAAACACCAAATCCTCCTTATTACGCTGTGATTTTCACCTCGCACCTGTCGGATGATGATGAGGGCTACGAGGATATGGCTGGAAAGATGATTGCTCTTGCTTCCGATCAGCCTGGATTTATCGGAATTGAGTCCGCACGAGAGGGTTTAGGGATCACGGTCTCCTATTGGTCCGACCTTGATTCCATAAAAAACTGGAAGGCCAATTTGGAGCACGCAGAAGCTCAGAGGTTAGGTCGCGAAAAGTGGTATTCATCGTTTAAAACGAGGATATCCAGAGTCGAGCGTGATTATGGAGTGTAGTGAACCGGCCAAAAAAAGCCCGGCAAGGTGCCGGGCTAACTCTACTCGATCGTGCGAGATCGGATGATGACGAGGAGATATCAGGTGATGGCACTATGTCGACGAGAGCATCATTGCCATAAGTCACCTGTTTATATAACGCGCCATCGGTATAAAACGTACCCCCGCCGGTAACCGCAGCTTCAATCTCAGCTATCCCCAGATACAAAAAAGCGGCGCGGGGTATTCGCCCGGCGCCGCTGTTGCGAAAACACTCTGATTAGTTGTCCACACCTTTCGGCCACAGTACCACGCGGTTACCTGGCTCGCGATAAACTCGTACCGGCAGCGTCTCCTCCAGCATCGCTACCAGAGATTGCACCTGATCCCGCGAGTAAGAGGCAGTTACACGCAGGCTCGACAACTCTGGCGCGCCAAGGACGATGTGGCCGGGGCGATAGCGGTTTGCGTCGGCAACCACTTCTGACAGCGGTGCGTCCCGATAGATGAATTTGCCCCGCCGCCAGCTGGCGACTTCATTCGCATCCACGCTGGTGATGGCACTGACACCGCGAGGATTAACGCGCACCTGCTGACCTGCAGTCAGGCGGACTGCACGGGGCGAGAGGGAGGGGACGTCCTGTGAGACGCTGCTGGTATTGTTGGACCGGGTATTGTCGGGCTGGGTATTACTGGCGACCGCATTAACAACATGACGGGTCACATCGACAATCCCCTCTTCCACAGTAACCTTGACGCTGTCACCGCGCTGTACATCAAAGCGGGTGCCCACTACCCGAACTTGGGTGGTGGGTGTGTTGACCAGGAACGGACGCGTGCGGTCCTTGCTGACGGTGAAGAACGCCTGCCCTTTTACCAGTTCCACCGTGCGCTCCGCGTCGGTGAAACGGGTGGCGATTTCCGAGTCGGCACCGAGGGTGATCTGGCTGCCATCCTGGAGTGTGATTTCCCGGCTCTGGGCAAGCTCGGTGCGGTAAGTGGTCTGCGCCTGATCCTGTTGCAGTGGCGACAGGTAGACCACCCCCACGGCGAGTAACAGAGTGCAGGCAAACGCCATTGCCGGCACGGGGCTCAGTAGGGTAGACAGGGCTCGGGTGAGTGCCTGCATTGGTTTATTCAATACACCTTCGCCGGCGCGACGCATGCGCGCGCCCTCGGCACTGGCGGCTATGGCCGCGAGGCTGCGATCAATCTCTTCCAACTGCTGATAGCTCGCCCGGTGCTCCGGCTCAGCCATCCAGGCGTCGAAGTCAGCGGTCTCGCGGGCAGTGAGCTCGCGCTCATGACGCAGCATGAACCACTCACGTGCCTGATCTTCTGCCCGTATCTGACTGTTTCCAGCCGCCATTACAATTCTCCATCATGTGCACGCAGCACCTGCTGGCAGCCCGCCAGTGCTTTGGCTACGTGTTTTTTGACTACCGTTGCCGAGAGTCCCTCTCTACGGGCAATTTCCGCGTAGGAGAGGCCGTCGACCCTATTCATCAGCAACAACCGGCGGCGTTTGTGCGGCATGCTCCAGAGCGCGCTACTGATCAGCCCCAGAAACTGACGACCGGCCGTGACCCGCTCCGGGCTGAGGTTGTCGTACTCGTTCTCCGGTTCTGCCTGTACCGCCTGCGCATACCCTTCCCGGACCTGGCCTTTGCGCAACGCATCGATGGACGCGTTGTGTACCGACCGGTACAGAAACGCCCGCACGTGTGCAATGCCCTCAGCGTGAAACTTGGGCGCCATGCGGGCAAATGCCTCCTGCACGACGTCCTCGGCATCACCGTGGGGCAGGCCAAACTTGCTCACCACATACCGACAGAGTTCCTGATGGTACTCCCGGTAGTAATGCTCCAGTGGCTGGCGATCATCACTCGCCAGGGGTTCCGCCCATGCTGTCGCCATGGATTCTCTTCACCATCTCGCTTTTATTGTTTGTGGATGCGGCTCTGCGGCCGCTGCGGGGCACAACAGCCGCGCACCCGGTTTTTCTTCTCTTGGAGTTAAAACGTATCGGCATGGAGAACCGTCCCCCCTTACTTGCTTTAATTGGACGATATTGGGGGTAGATCGCTGGAAGTCATTGAAATCGCAAGCCGAATTCGAGGCCCAGTGTGCGCGGCTGCGCCAGGTAGTACTCGGGAATGGCGCTGTCAGCATCCTGCAGGTCCTGCCGGACGGGGTTGTTGGTGAGGTTCTCGCCAAACAGGTTCAACCACCAGTTGCCGGCCACAGGTTCGATCTTGACCCCCGCACTCCACAGCCAGTAGGCGGGCTGGTAGTCCAGCTCCGACACCGGACCGCCGGGGTCGGTAACCCATTCACCGGTGCGATTGTCCAGCAGCCGGCCGGAGCGACGGCCGCGGTTGGCTTCATCGAAATAGACTCTGTCGGAGTAGCGCACGCCGATCGTGGGCCGCGCACTGGCCCAATTTCCCAGGTGCAGGGTATGGGTGTAGTTCAGGCTCAGGCTGCTGCGGGGCGCCTGCTTGAGGCGGTTGCCGCTGTAATCCACAAGGTCGGGGTTGTCGGACCTGCTGCTGTCGTCAGCGGCCGGGTTCCAGGTCTGTCCGTAGCGGGGGTAGGCGTTGTCCACGGTGAAGAAACGATCGTAGCGGGCATCCAGCAGTGAAAAGAAACCGTTGAGTTGCCCGTTGAGGCTGGTGGCCCAAGTCAGCTCCATCTCCAACCCGCGGATGGTAGCGGAGGCAGCATTGGTGCTGCGCACAATCTCGGTGCCATCTTCATCCTCAGCGACGCCGGATACCTGCAGGTCCCGGTAGCGGGTATTGAACAGGGCGCCGTTCAGGGTCATGGCGCCATCGCGCAGCCCGAGCTTGAAGCCGAGTTCGATATTGGCGTTGGTTTCCGGCTCTACATAAGCGCGAAAGGCCTCGTCATCGCTGTTGTTGCGCGCAATCACCGCTTCCAGGGCACGCTGGTAATCCGGGTCGTCCAATCCACTGTAGACCCCGTCGAGGCTGTTGCCATCCTCGACGATACCGGGCTTGAAACCCTGGGCAAACAGCAGATAGAACAACCTGTCGGGCGCGGGGCGGAAGGTGGCGCGGGCCATGGCGGTGGTACTGCGCCAGGACTGGGAGACATCGTTGTAATTACTCACGTAACACTGACCGGGCGCAGCGGAATCCGCATTGACGGCGATGGAACCGAGCTCACCATCGCGGTCGCTGCGGATCAGGTCCGGACAGGCAATGTTGCGCCCGCCGCGATCATAGCGGTGGTCGCGGCCGCTGCGGGCGCCGGTGGACAGCTCCCAATACTCATTTACATCCCAGTCCAGCTGCCCGTATACCGCGCTCAGGTGTGAGCCGCGTTCCGGTTGTTGAAAGCTGTGTGACGGCGCACCGCCCCAGCCGCTGCCGTCCGCGGTCTGGTGCTCGAGATCGAAGCGGATACCGTTGTCCTCGGCGAAGTCAAAATAGGCCAGCAACCAGCGCAGGTCGCCACTGTTGTCACTTTTCAATTGCAGTTCGTGCTGGCGGGATTGGTAGTCGGACCACAGGGTGCGGTTGCTCTGGTGAAAAATGGCGGGATCGGTCTCGCTGCCTACGGGCCCGGTGCGGTCGCCATCCCAGGCTTGGGTGCGGTCGAGGGCACCGTAGCCACCGATATAAGTGACGCTGATACCGTTCGGCGTGCGCCAGCTCAGACGGCTGCGAAAAGTATCCTGAACGAGGTCTGTTACACCCGGGGTGTCGATGGTGACGGGAATGCCGTAATCCACCATCGGCAAACCACCGGCGCCGCGATCCCTGTAACGCTCGACGCTTGCCCACCAGTGCAGGTCGTGCCGCGGCTGCCAGTGCACACTGAGGCGCTGGCTGAACTGATCGACATTGTTGTAGCGGTTTCGCCGCGGCGCCCACACGGAATCTGCAGTGTAATCGGTGTAGCCATCGGCGCGGCTGGAAATACCCGCCCAGCGCAGGGCGAATTCCTCACCCAGCGGCAGGTTCACCATCGCCTCAAGCTGTTGGCGGTGAAAATTACCCAAGGTGACGGAGAACTCGGTATCGTATCCCTGCTGCGGCCGCGCGGTGTGGTAGTTGATCACGCCGCCGGTGGAGTTGCGCCCGAACAGCGAACCCTGGGGGCCGCGCAGCACTTCGATCCGGTCCAGGTCATACAGCAGCACCGCGGCGCCCTGGGCGCGGCTACTGTAGAGACCGTCTACATGAATCGCCACCCCGGAATCCCCGGCCTCGGTGTGATTATCCGATCCAATCCCGCGCATATACAGCAGCGATGCCGTGTGATCGCCATTGCGCGCGTACTGCAGGCTCGGCACCTGAATGGCCAGATCTTCCAGGCTGTCGATCTGCAGGTTCCGCAGCTGGTTGCGGCCGAATGCGGTGATCGCCATCGGCGTGTCCTGCAATTGGGTGCGGCGCTTGCTGGCCACCACTTCTACCTCTTCCAATAGCGGCCGCAGTTCAACTTCCGGTTCAATAGTGTGTTCCGGGGCCGCCACCACCTTGCGCGGCGGCAATACCACCAGGCCCTGATCATTCACGGCACGGTAGCGGTAGCCGGAATCCATCAGCAGTTTTTCCAGTGCCTGCTGTGCCGACATCTCGCCGCTCAGTGCCGGTGCCAACCCCCGCAACTTGAGATCGGACGCGATCATGACCGCCAGCCCGGTCTGGCGGGCGAGCGCCAGCAGTGCCTGATCCAGTGGCTGCGAGGGAATATCCAGCGGGTATAGCTGATCGAGGCCGTCGTCCGTCACCGGATCGGCAGAGTCAGTGGCGCCGTAGGCATGCAGACATGCCGCCAGCAGCAGTGCAAGCAGTGACCTGCGGGAGGTCTTGGGCATAAGTGTGAACCATCACTACGCTCCGTCATGACGGAGTCCCCCGGTCGCAGTATCGGTACTTTTTACAGGTACCTTAATCGCCATGGTTGCGGCGTCGTCATCATCGCGTGGGGGTTGTTATTGTTTTGCTCGGAAAACATACAACAAGCAGCGAACCCGGCACAACATAAAGCCGAGAATAGGTGGTCATAAACGACCGCGAATGCGGGATGACTCACAAGGGTGGCGCAAAAAAGCTGCTTACGAAGAACTCTGCGCCATAGACATGGGACTTGCGACCAAAATTTCCTGTTGAACGCCGGCCCACCACAACCACCTTGGAAACTGCCTAAACTGTCTTAGCTACACCACCATTTCAAAAAATTGCCAGCTCACGGGAATTTTATTGGCATCCCGAGCCACCTTTGATAAAAGTATCTCGATACTATTTGTGACAAATGTCACATCGAGGGCCGATTTGGCCCGCCTCTGCGGCCGTGCCGCGCCCATGACAAGATCCAAATTGGCTCAGCTATGTCAAAGAACAACAACCAGGTGCCCGCTGTCGAGCACCTTCGCAGGGTATGGCGGGAAAACGAGATCATTTCCAGTGACGCCAAAGCGGAACTGCTTCAGCTCAGGCTGGACCAGTTAATTGCCTCCATCTTCAGCAACGGTCCCTTCTATTTTTATACTTTCGATCTCTTTGACCTGAAAATTCACAATGTCAGCGCGTCGATCGAGAGCATTCTCGGACTGAATCCCGACAAAGTCACCTTCCAACAGATTCTGGAGCAGGTACACCCGGATGATATGGCCTTTGTCACCCGGGCCGAAGAAACGGCTATTCGCCTGTTTCAGGATGAAATTGGTATCGACAAGATCCTGAATTACAAAATCTCTTACTGCTTTCGCTTCCGCACCAGGGATGGCAGCTATCGCTTGTTCAACCACCAGGCGGTAGTGCTGTCTACAGATGGAAACGGCGGCCTCAGCAAATCCCTGAACATCCACACAGATATTTCCCACCTCTCCACGGAAAACAATTACAAGTTGTCACTGATCGGAATGAACGGTGCCCCGTCGTATCAGAACATCAATATTGAAGGTGAGTTCAGCCCCCCTGTGCCGGCAAAGTCTCTGTACACGGAGCGGGAAATCACCATCATTCGTTTGATAGCTACCGGGCTTACCAGTCAGCAGATAGCCGGTGAGCTCAACCTGTCGGAATTTACCATCAAGAACCATCGCAAGCGGATCATCAAAAAATCCGGATGTCACAATATGTCCCAGGTACTGGGCGAGTGCATTACCAAGGGGCTGATTTAGACAGTCATTGACCCTGCAATCGGCAGCGGTCGCAAATAGGCGAAAGAAGGCTCGTTGGGGCTATTGTCAACGCTGGGGAGTAAGCGCAAGCTGACTACTGAGCATCCCGGTGGCCGTCTATCAGTGCCATCGGGGAGGCAGGAAGCCCGCGCTCACCAACAAATTCTCATCCTGTGAGTTGGTTCGGCCGCTAGGCCCGCTCTGGGTAGGCCAGGACGGACTATTCCAGAGCATTTTTAGTGCGTGGGCCAGGTAGGCGCCAGGGCAGATACCTGCAGCCACTTTTCCCGTCAGTTCAAGTCGACCGCGTACTGGCGCAGTACCGTCAGTGGTACTATTTCCAATGCCTTGATGTGTGTGCGCTGCAGATACACCCGCGGCGCCATATCCGCTTGCTGCGCCTCCAGCCAGCGCGCCGCGCACAGGCACCAGCGGTCGCCGGGATTCAGACCCGGGAAGCCGAATTCCTCCACCGGACTGCTGAGGTCGTTACCCCGCTCCCGCGAAAACTGCAGAAATTCCTGCGTCACTTCGACACAAACGGTATGGGAACCCACATCCTGATCGTTGGTGTTGCAGCAGCCATCCCTAAAAAAACCGGTCAACGGATTATTACTGCAGGTCAGCAGCGGATCCCCAAATACATTCACCGATTCGACCATTTCCAGTGCCATCGCCATTCTCAATTCTCCGGTGAAGGTTTTTCTATCAGTGCCAGGTCGACCAAGCGCCAGCGCAAACCCTGACGCTGCATATAAAGTCGCACAGTGGTGTCATCTTCGTTACTGGTGGCCTGCGCCACCACGGTGTTCAGCCCGGTAAAATGCCACCCGGACAGGTGCCAACGGTGACGATGGGGCTGTTCACCGCTGTGCGGGTCACTTTGGCCACCGCTCGAATCTGGGGTTGTGGCGTTCGGCTGCGCCGTCGATTGGGACCGGGATGGCGCAGTCGCCTTGCCAGCCAACATCTTTTCCAGTTCGCGCCAATCCCGGCGCCCCAGAATCAGATCGGCAATGCCTCCGGGGCTAACAAAGCGCTCCACCAGCGGACCCAGGATCATTTCAGACCCGGCAGTGAACAGTCCATCAAACTCCTTCGGTACATCGCCACCCAATGAAGATCTCAGTTCGTCTTGAAGGCGTTGCTTGATATTGTCCTGCAGGGTGGGAAAGTCCACATAGCGCTGCAGCTTTTCCACATCTTCGCGCTGTGCGGCCTCCACCAATTGTGTCGCAGAATACCAGGGCAAGGCGATGTAGGCCGTCGCCAATACCGCGAGCAGGATTGCGCTGCGCCAGAGCCACTTTCTCATACGGCTTATCTCTCTTTACTCAATCCAGCGCCCTCACGCGATTCATTGATTCCGCATCTAACCCGACAATCAGTCCGATTCGCGCTCTTTGTACTTCGTGATTGCAATTCGCTCTTCCAGGTGAGGATGCGTACTGAGGTAGCGGAGCCATTTCGACCCGTCCTCGCGATTCTCGTTTTTATCCTTGCGCATTTCCGACTCACCTGCCGGAGCAGAGTCCGTACCGGGCTCTGATTCATTGGCTGGACAGTCTTCGCTACAGTTTGTTCTGCTGTAATAGAGCTTGCTCAACATCGTTGCCAATGCCTCCGGGGACCGGCCGCTCTCGCGCAGCATGTCCACCGCATGAGCATCGGACTCCAGTTCGAACTGGCGCGAATAGGAAAGCTGGGAGAACACGACCGGAGCCGTGAGCAGTAAATCGCCCAGTGCGGAGACCTCGCCGGTGATCAGCGCAAACGTCAGCGACACCGCGGAGCCCTGAATCACCTGGCGCAACGAATGCCGATGTGCCACGTGACCAAGCTCATGGCCAAAGACCGCGAGCAGCTCGTCATTGGTATCCGCCAGTGCGATGATTTCATCGGTGAAGATGATAGTGCCATCCGGCAAGGCAAATGCATTGGCACCCTGTTCCGCCCCGCGGTAAAAACGCAATTTCTCGATCGGATAGTTCGGTGCAAATGCGGAGAATTCCGCACGGATTTCCGCCTGTCTCTCGTCGCTCAACGCCGTCGGCTCGAGGGAGTACTCCTCCATGAACGACAGGGTTTCCTGCGCGGAACGGTCCAGCAGATCTGCCGGCAGCCGGTACGCCAGTGCCTCACTGGCCGCGGGTACCCCCCAGGTGAAATATCCCCAGATAATGCCGGCAACCAACACCGTGGCGAACACCACCATGCCCAGATGATTTTCCAGGCGGTGGATAATCCCGTAACCGCGACTGCCGATGGATTTATCCAGCTGATCGAGACCGCTGTGGTCCTCACATTCAAACTGGCCGCGCTGATCGGCAAACGTCAGATAACGCGGGGTACGACCGAGCTTCGGGGTTATCTGCACCAGATCCAGAGGCAGGCCCATCAACTCCTCGCCATTGGCGATCAGGTAGACCCGCCCCTCGAGGCAGTGCAGTTCGGCAGGCAGGACGCTACTCGTAGCACCGTCCTGCCACTTGCCATGCAAGACAATGGTTTGATTCAAAATCCGACTTCCATATCGAAGACATCACCAAACTCTTCACCAAATGCGGACTCATCCGGCTGGCTGATTGCAGCGAATTTATCCAGATCTCCGGCTACATCCAGCGCAGTGTGTTCCGCAGCGTAGTGTGCGAGACGCACTTTGGCCCAGGGAATAAACAGGCCCAGGGTGATCGCAACGAAGAAAAAGTTGGTCACCATCAACCAACCGAACGACTTGAGCTGGTAACGGGCCTTGAAGTCGTGGGAAGACAGGCTGGTGTTATTGAAAATCAGGTTGTTCATATTGGTGACGAAGTACAGGATACCGAGGGCATAACCAATCATTACACCGAGCCCTGTGAGCGCAGCCAGCGGCTCGTATACCATCCCCAGTACCCAGCCGATCAGTGCACCGGCAATGATGCCTACCAGGCCCACGCCGATGGCTACCAGTACCAGGGTGTAAAAATCACCGGCACGGGCGCGGAAGGAAAAGCTCTGGTTGCCGTAGCGGTGATTTTCCACCACATATTGCTTCTGCTTGTAGATCGCGAATGGCGTCAACAGACCCAGGGTAAACATCGACAGTATGGGCCACCCCAGAAAATTGATCAGGGCGTCAGAGTACTTGCCCACAAAGCGGAAACGGATACTGCGATAAGTGCTGTTACGCGCGTAAAACGCCAGCGTGCGATTGAGCACCCAGGGGAAGACAAATACCAGGCTGATACCCAGCAAGACCCCGGTCAGGGGGGAGAAACTCTGGATCACCATAAATGCCACCAGCAGACCCAGGGCGATCAGACGTCCGATCAGCATTTTCACCGGGTCCGCGGTGAAGGCGAAGCTGGCGTTGTCGAGACTGGTATTACCGTAGAAATACTGTGCGTTACGCACCTTCGCCCAGGGGGCATAGATGCCCAGAGTCACGATGGTGAGCAGGATATTGACGATCCAGATTTTGAAATACTCGTAGCCGTTGCCACTGAATACAAAACCCACATGGCGCTTGCCTGCGGACGCACCCCCCCGATTATCACCGCCGCTGGGCGGTTGCGGTGCGGCGGGCTCTGCACTGCGGGGCTGCGCCTCGGCGACACTGGCTGCACCCTCGCCGGCGGTCGGCGCTTGCGACGCACCGCTCTCTGCCTCTGCCATCGCGGGCGCCTCCGCCGCAACCCGCTGTGCACCGATGCCGAGTTCCGCCAGCTTCTGCTCGTAGCGCTGGGCCAGATCTTCGGGGATATCCCGCTTCACCACGGCGGGCGCGCGCGCAAACATCGCCTGTGCGCGTTCTTCACTGATCCCCGCATACTGGGCCAGCGCCGCAATTGCCTCTTCCGGACTTTTTCCCCCAACCGCTTGCCCGGTAATTTCTACATTGTATTTGTCAGTCACTGATCATTCCTTGTTCAAATAATCGTCTTTTTATTTCGGTTATCCGGTTCATAATGCCACATTCCTCCGCCCGAGACCTATACAAGGAGCCGGCTGGCAATTGATTAGGGGTTGTAGAGTGAGGTGTTGACTGGCGTAGGATTGGGGCGGGTGGGCGCGAGAAGGAGAGCCGCCCATTACAACGGCCATCAATAGGGGGAGATGACGGGCTCGATATGAGTCTGACTGACGCTTTCCAAACCTTCTCGATATCAGTCGGGCAGTGGACCAAGTCCACTGAACAACTTGCAAGTAGCGGCGCCGCTACCCGGCATAGCTTTGCGAAACACCGACTAGGCGTCCCTCAACCCATCCAAGGGGGCTCTGGCCGCAGATGGTCTCACAAAGCTATCCCCGGTAACGGTACAAATGGCGAAAAACTATTTAACCATTTGCAAATTCTTCAAAACCGGTAACTGAAATTCACTGTCAATGTCCGCAGGTGGCCTAGGTCAAAGCGCCGGGTTACCTCACCATCGAAGTATCGAACCCGGGCGTCTACATCGTTGTAGTTGTACTCGATGGAAGTATCAAAATCGCGAGTCCAGTTGTAGCGGTAACCGACACCGGCATTCCAGTAGTTGTCTTCTGTTTCCGCATTCACGTCGCTGTAAAGCACTCCGTGCTTGTCGACCGTATCGACATCAAAATCGCCGTAGTTCCAACCTACCATCCAGTACAGACACTGCACATCACAGGACACGGTGAAATCCACCTTGGCGCCAATGCCCCATTGGTCAACGGAAGCCCAGCCGTCGTCAAAATTGGTGTAGCGCAATTCCACCTGCCACACGCCGGCATCGGGTGTGACACCCAGGCTCGCGTAACCGGCAAAGTCTTGCTCATCGTTGATTTGCAGCTCGCCCACACCGAGGCCAACCGTGCCGATCGCACGATATTCGCCGCTACAGAAAGCATCGATGGGATTGTTCCACTGTGCGAAGGCCGCACTGGAGGCAAGAAAGGCGAGGATAAATACCAGTTGTTTCATAGATACCGTCCTTGGTTCCACAATTCAGTCGCACCTGCACACCGTCTCCTGTACAGGTGGGCGCCGAAGACAATCGTTGCGTTATGGTCTGGATCCGGGTCTGAGTTCGTTGGATTCGATGTCGATAATCGCCCACACCCCCCCGCTGAATGCGGGGTTTTTGCGTAGCTGATCCAGCTCTCCGGGCTGCGGCGGTTCCTGACCTGCGGCTTGTAGCTCATCCAGTCGTTCGACAATGGTTTCCGCCATTTTCTGCAGGGCAGTTTCAAGGGAGTCCCCGTGGCAGTGGCAGTGAGGCAGGTCTGGTGCTATGGCACCGTAACCGGCAAATTCAATATTGTGGACCACGACCGGATAACGCATGGGTATACTCTTTTTAAGTTAGCTTTTATCCCACCAAGCGTAGACCCAATTCCTGAAGACTGAATAAAAATCTCAACTGCGGAAGCAATTTTGCGACGGGGTTTTTTCACCGTGAAAAAATGCGAAGCCAAGGAAGATTGTTGAGGCGGGACTGGACACTGCAATTCCCGCCGACAAGAAGCTGATTACGCTGTTGCGTGGCTGTCTGCAGAAAAAGGGTAATGTCAGCGGGGAATTCGCCCCAGGAGGGCGCGACGGGAAAAAATCATTTCCTGATAGGTCTGTAACAGCGCGGTATCGACTTCTGTTTCAGCGCCCTTAAGATCACTCAACTGACGGCTGAGCTGGGAAATTTCAATTTCCAGTTGGTGGCGCAGGCGGCGGGTTTCCGGCTCACTGATATTGACGTGGGCGCCCATGGGACTGGTGCGGGGACTGGTCATCGCGTACCTCTTTTAGCGCACATCTTCAACCAAACCGTTAAGGCAGCTTCGGAGTGGCGGCTTCAGGAACTCAGCACTGGCGGTCGTCAAATTCGACGTTGCCGCCAGATCATTTTCTAAAGTCTAGACCAGCGTGTTAGTACCCGCTTACTTAGCGCGCCATTAACTTGCCAGCAGCAGTGACTTCCAATCGAAGTCCCGGTCACCGATCACATAGAAGAATGGGTTGAGCAATTCTTCTTTCTGGTTGTAGCGCAACAAAGAGAACTGCTCGTCCACCACAACGCCTCCGGCAGCTTCCACCACCGCCTGCGCTGCAGCCGTATCCCACTCGCAGGTAGGCGCCAGGCGCGGATACAGATCCGCCGCCCCTTCGGCCACCAGGCACAGCTTCAGGGAACTGCCCATATTCTTCAGCCCGGTTTTACCCAGGCTGCCTTCGATACGCTCCAGCAGTGTATCCACCGCACCGGCACCGTGGCTGCGGCTGGCAACGATCTCGATCGGCTGTTTGTCGTCAAGACGCGGCCGCATCGCACGCACCGCAATCGCCTTTTCACCGCTGTCATCGCGTTTGATCGCGCCCAGGGTTTTGGCACCGGCGTAGGTGATATCCAGCACCGGTACATGCACCACCCCCAGTACCGGCTCACCATTCTCGATCAGCGCCACATTCACGGTGAACTCACCATTGCGACGGATGAACTCCTTGGTGCCATCCAGCGGATCGATGATCCAGTAACGGTCCCACTGGCTGCGGGTGTCGTAAGACGGCATCTCGCCCTCTTCAGACAGCACCGGTACGCCATCGAGCAGCTTCTCCAGCGCGGGGGCGAGAACCCTGTGTGCGGCCAGATCCGCCGCGGTGACAGGGGAATCGTCCGACTTGGTGTCCACCTCCAGTTCGCCACTGGCGTTGTACACCCCCAGAATCGCCTCACCGGCCTCCACCGAAATGGCGATTACCTTGTCCAGCAGTTCCCTGTTTACAACCTTGTCCATGATTCCCCCGAATACGATTTCATTTATTGGTGATATGGCGCGCGCCTTGATGCGAAGGTGCCGCTACCGGGTAGAGCCATGTGAGACCTTCTGCGAGAGGGACCTCGCAGAAGAGCCCCCATGGATGGGTTTACGGCGTGTCTCACATGGCTCTACCCGGTAGCGGCACCGCCACTTGGGCGCGAACATACCCATATGCAAACCGGGGATTATACGCAGTCCCCGATGGGATTTGTCGATTGATCCCAGCAGGGCCGCTGTCCTGTTCAGGCGCTAAACAGGTCTTCGATAGAAAGGTAGCGCTCGCCGGTGTCGTAGCTGAACACCAGCACCTTGCTGCCGGGGGCGAAATCCGCCTCCCGCTGCTTCACCGCCGCCAGCGACGCCCCGGAAGAAATCCCCACAAAGATCCCCTCCTTCAACGCACATTCACGGGCCATCTCAAAACTATCTTCCTCGCTCACCGCAATCGTCCCGTCCAACACGCCCTTATTCAGCACCTCCGGCACAAAGCCCGCGCCGATACCCTGCAACCGGTGCAGCCCCTTCTCTTTACCGGCGATCACCTGCGACTTCTCCGGCTCCACCGCCAGCACCTTCAGATCCGGCATCTTCTCTTTCAGAACCTCACCACAGCCGGTGATATGTCCGCCGGTGCCCACACCGGTAATCAGGTAATCCAGCCCCTCAGGGAAATCCGCCAGAATCTCCTTCGCCGTCGTCTCCTTGTGCGCAGTGACATTGGCCGGATTGGTGAATTGCTGCGGCATCCAGCTGTTATCGCGCTCGGCGAGGATCTCCTCGGCTTTCGCAATGGCACCGCCCATGCCATTCTCCTTTGGCGTCAGCACCAGCTCCGCACCCATCGCCGCCATGATCTTGCGGCGCTCCACAGACATGGACTCCGGCATGGTCAGGATCAACTTGTAACCCTTCACCGCCGCCACCATCGCCAGGCCGATGCCGGTATTGCCGGAAGTGGGCTCGACGATCACGCCACCGGGTTTCAGCGCCCCGGATTTCTCCGCAGCCTCAATCATCCCCAGGGCAATCCGGTCCTTGATACTGCTGCCGGGATTGAAGCGCTCCACCTTCATCCACACCTCGATATCGTCGCGGAACAGGTGGTTGATGCGCACATGGGGGGTGTTGCCGATGGTTTCGAGAATATTGTTGGCTTTCATCTGTCGCTCCCTGAATTGGCTGTATTGTTCAATCTATGCCGCGACAGCCAGGTTGCTCTGCCCGCCGCGATGGCGAATACTCGGGCAAGAATACTCCGCGAGCCGGAAAGATAAAAACCGCACAACGATAAAAAGGGGAGAACGCCATGACGGCCACCTCAACCGATAGCGAGATGACTACAAACCACCCAGCGAGTCCCCCAGCCAAGGGCTTTGCGCCGCCGCGGACAATCACCATCCTGTTTCTGTTGGGCTGCGGTGTGTATATGGCCCTGAATGCCGCGGGGATCGACGGGTTGTGGATGGCGGCACTGAAGATCGTGCCCATCGCCACCCTGTTCGCGCTGGCTGCGCGACACCTGACCGGCGCCACCCGCACCCTGTGCCTGGTGGCACTGGCCTTTTCCGCGCTGGGGGATGTGCTGCTGGCGGTTCCGTTCGCCGACCATTTCACCTTTGGCCTCGGTGCCTTCCTGCTGGCACAGCTCACCTACACCCTGACCTTCGCGCGCAACGCCCGCTTCAGTCTGTGTCTGGCGGGACGCGCTTTTTCCATTCTGGTAGCAGCGGGGCTGTTGGCTGCGCAGATTCTGCCAGCGGCGGGGGATCTGATGCTGCCGGTAGCGCTGTATATTGCGGCGATCTCTGCCATGGCGCTGTCGGCGGCGGCCCATAAAGGCGCCTCTTCGCTGCTGTTTGCCGGCGCGCTGGCATTTATGGCGTCGGATGCGCTGATTGCGATCAACCGCTTCCTGGGCCCGGTGCCGCTGGCGGGCACCTGGATCATGCTGACCTATTACGGTGCCCAGGCGTTGCTGGTGACGGGCCTGATCCGGGCGCATTTGGCGGCGCGGGGCGCTTGAGGGCATAATAAGCGACGTTTTTTTGTACAGCCCGCCGCTGATGGCGGGTTTTGAGGTGATCAATGCTGGATTGGGGTCAGATCGATACGGTGCTGCTGGATATGGACGGCACGCTGCTGGACCTGCATTACGATAACCATTTCTGGATGCAGCATCTGCCGCAGCGCTATGCGGAGGCGAACGAGATTTCGTTCTCTGAGGCGCAGGCACTGGTGATCCGGATGACTGATGAGTTGCGCGGTACGCTGGACTGGTATTGCCTGCAGTACTGGTCGGATACGCTGAAACTGGATGTGCCGGCGATGTACCGGGAGATTGAGGATCGCATTGCGTTGCGGCCGCATACGGATAATTTTCTGCGCAGTCTGCGGGCGATGGAAAAGCGTGCGCTGCTCGTGACCAATGCGCATCCGGATGGGTTGCAGCACAAGCTGGAGGTTACCGGTATTGATCGCTGGCTGGATGTGATTGTTTCTTCCCATGACCTTGGTCATGCGAAGGAGTCGAGTCTGTTCTGGCATTCGCTGCAGGAACGCCAGCCGTTCGATCCGGGGCGCACGCTGTTTGTGGATGACAATCTTCATGTGCTGGGTGCGGCGCGGGACTATGGTATCGCCCACCTGCTGTGTATCCGCCAGCCGGACAGCAAAAGCCCCGTACGGGACATCACGGATTTTCCGGCGATTCATGATTTTGATGAGATTCTGGAAGCGAAAACAGAGTCCCGGGCATAACACTCCGACCACCAGCTCCGCACCACCAATAGTGGCGGCGGAGCACCGGGTGCGGGTTTTCAGGACCGCTGTGAACCCATCCCTGGGCGCTGCGGCGCAAACATCCTGTTTGCGACGCTCCTGAAAACCCGCACCCGGCACTCCACCTTCGCTTTAACATATTTACTTCGTAGCGTTTAGCCGCGCAGTTTTATTAGACGGTTTTTGATGGAAAAAGTACGTATCGACAAATGGCTCTGGGCCGCCCGTTTTTTCAAGACCCGCAATATCGCGAAGCAAGCCATCGAAGGCGGCAAGGTGCATGCGGGCGGGCAACGGATTAAAGCCAGCAAGGAAATCACCATCGGCACCCTGCTCACCATCCGCCAGGGTTGGGATGAAAAAGTGGTGGAAGTCGTCGCACTGTCTGACCAGCGCCGCGGCGCGGAGATTGCGCAGACGCTGTATCGGGAGACCGAGGGAAGTATTGCCAAAAGGGAGCAATACGCAGCCGAGCGCAAGGCGAGTAATGTGGGTATTTCACGTGAAAAGCCCAACAAAAAACAGCGCCGGCAGATTCACCGTTTCCTGCGGGAACAGGATTGATGGATTTCGGCTGAAGGATACTGGATGCCGGGTCCAGCCCGGCATGACGGTCGACCAGAGCACAAACCCGCCAAAGTGCTAAACTGCCCTCCAAACCAACGAATAATTCAGACGCCGCAATGAAACATCTGCTGACCCCCTGCCTGATAAAACTGGGCCTGCTGCTCCTCTGCACCACCCAGCTCGTCCACGCCGACAGTCGCGAGCACGAGGAGCTCAAGCGCTCGATCATCAAGATCTACACCACCGCCGCTGCGCCCGACTTCTTCAACCCCTGGGCATTGCTGAACGCCAAGCAGCTCTCCGGCTCCGGCGCGGTGATCGAAGGCCGGCAGATCCTCACCAACGCCCACGTCATCGCCAACGGCAGTTTTATCCAGGTGCAGCGCCACGGCGATGCGCAGAAGTTTCGCGCGCGGGTCAAATTTGTCTCCCACGACGCCGATCTCGCCCTGCTCACCGTGGACGACGAGAACTTCTTTGACGACACCCGCCCGCTCACCATGGGCAAACTGCCCGATCTGCAGGAAGAGGTGACCGTCTACGGCTATCCCATGGGCGGCAAGTCGCTCTCCATTACCCGCGGCGTACTGTCTCGTGTGGAACATCAGTACTACGCCCACGCCGAAAGCTACCTGATGGCCGGCCAGATCGATGCCGCCATCAACCCCGGTAACAGCGGCGGGCCGGTGATTTCCGATGGCCGCATCGTCGGCGTGGCGATGCAGAGCAACCAGAGCCAGGGCGCGGAAAATCTAGGTTATTTTGTGCCGCCGAGCGTGATCGAACATGTACTGAAAGATGCCGAAGATGGCGTTGAACAGGGTTTCCCGGAACTGGGCGCGGTCACCCAGAGCCTGGAGAGCCCGTCAATGAAAAAGGCCGCCGGACTGAGCGCAGATCAGGAGGGCGCGCTGGTGGTGCGGGTGTTTGAAGACGCGCCGGCCAGCAACGTCCTGCAGCCGGGCGATGTCCTGCTGCAGGTGGATGGTTTTGACGTGGCTGCGGACCGCACCATCGAATGGCGTGAAAACCAGCGCACCAATTACCACTACGCGGTGGATCAGTACCATGTGGGCGACCGGCTGCCGGTGCGCATTGCCCGCAACGGTGAAGTACGCGACGTGGAAATCACCCTGGCGCAGACACCGACGTCCCGCTCCCTGGTACAGGGAGAGAAGTTCGATCAGCGCCCGCGCTACTACATCTACGGCGGTGTGGTCTTTGTGCCGCTTAACATGAACCTGATCAAGCGCTGGGGCGGCAACTGGCACTCCAAGGCGCCGATTGAGTATCTGTATGCGCGCAACCAGTGGTCCAGCCCGGAGAAGCAGGAACTGGTGGTGGCGCTCAAGGTATTGCCGGCGCCGGTCAATCTCGGGTACCACGACTGGAAAAACTGGATTATCGAATCGGTCAACGGCGAAAAGATTCGCGACTTCGGGCAGTTTGCCCAGCTGATGGAAAGCAATGAAGACAATTATGTGGACCTGCGCGATGACGCTGGCTACCGCATGGTGCTGGACGCCGACGCGGCGATGGAGCAGCAATCCGCGATTCTGCAGACCTACCAGATCCCGCAACCGCACTCCCAGGGGCTGTTCAGCACTCTGGCCAATCGCGAAGCGGGGGTTGATCCTGAGCAGCAACATCTGCAGTAATATCTCCCCGGTAATCCCATCAATAACATTGATCGCAGGAAGCGAGATGAAATTGCACTATCTGGGCGTTGCGCTGTTCGGCGCGGCTTTATCACTGACTGGTACTTCCCTACCCAGCGCGGCTCAGGAGCTGTACCGCTGGGTAGATGAAGACGGCAAGGTGCACTTTGGTGACCGGCCCCCGGCGGAAGTCCAGGCGAAGTCCATCAAGGCACAACTGAAGCCGGTCAATGGCGCCGCGCCCACCCGCCGCGAGGACTTCCCCGATCTGGATCGCGAAAAAAAGATCGAGCAGGAATATCAGGCCAAGAAGCGCGCCCAACATTCCCGTTCCGAGCAACAGCGGAGAACCGCCTGCGCCCAAGCCCGAAAGCAG